>CAMAVE010000021.1 GCA_945861595.1 Synechococcus sp. UW140 | reverse complement strand
GGGCCCCCTTCACCACCAAGGGCTGGTTGTACCAGGTCCCCACAATCAAGTAGGTGCCAAGGGTGAGCAGCTCCAGGATCACGTAGCTGAAAAACACCGAATCGGTGAGCACCAGGGCACAGAGACCCGCCTCGAAAAAGCTGAGTGAACCGAAGAAGCGCGGCCAACCCCAGTCCATCTCCATGTAGCCGATGGCATAGATCTGCACCAACAGGTGCAGGCCCGTGATCAGGGCCATGGCGATCAGGGCTGGTTCGGTGACTAGGCCATCGAAGCCCACCCGCAGGCCGCCGGTATCCAGCCAGGTCCAGCCGAAGCTGATAGGGCGGTAAAGGGCCTCCGCCCCGGCACGGGCGTTGGTGTGCAGGGCGATGAGCGCGACCACGCTGTGGCCGAAAGCCACAGCCACCATCAGCAGATTGATGTAGCCGGAGGGGCGGGGGCCGGTGCGGGAGATCAGGCCAGGGGACCAGGCCAGCGACAACACAGCCGCCAGCAGGGGATAGAGCGGCACCAACCAGGCCGTTTGCAGGAATGCAACGGTCATCGGAAGATTGGGGAAGGGGAGGTGGGGCCGCAAAGCTTAAAGATCCCGGCTTCGACCTGACGAATGGCAGCCAATCCCCTTGCCTATGCCATCAACAAGAAATCCTGATCGGTGCTGCCACCGACACGGTTGCACCCCTCCGTTTTTGTCCGTGCCCCTAATCCGCCGCTTGAATTTGGCTTAACTCCCTGATGATTGTGAAGGGTTGCAACCAGACCTTGGCCTAAGGGGATCAAGCCTGTTGCAACCGACTCCGGCTGGTTTGCCCTCCGGCTTCCGGAACAAGACCCTGGGCTGGATTCCCTCCGCCGTAGGCATCGTTGAAGCCCAATCCTCTAGGTCCCTGGTTCCCCTGGCCCGGATCGAACCGGATCAGGCTCCCTCCTGAGCTTGGGCAGCAGCGCCATGCTTGCAATCCCCTGCCTTAACCCGATGGCCGCTCCGGCACCCGCCCACCAGCGCCTGCGCGACCACCTGCACCACACCCGGCTGCTGGGCTCAATCAGCAGCACCCTCTACTACGACCAGAACACCGTGATGCCCCCGGCCGGGGCCCCCTGGCGCGGCGACCAGCTCGCCCTGCTGGCGAAACAACTGCACGAGCGCCAAAGCAGCGACGCCTACGCCGACCTGGTCGCTGCCGCGGAAGCCGAACTGGATAGCGCTTCTGCCCCTGAGGCGGTCCACAACCTGCAGTTGCTGCGCCAGGAGCTCAGGCGCCAACAGGCCCTCGATCCTGATCTGGTCGTCGCGCTCGCCCAGGCCCAATCCAACGGCAATGCCCTTTGGCAGGCCGCCCGGCGCCAGAACGATTTCGCCAGTTTCGCCCCGGCCTTAGAGCGGCTGATCCAGTTGCGGCGGCAGCAGGCCTCCCAGTTGGCCAGCGCTGAGCCGGTCCAGCGCAGCCCCTGGGAAATTCTGGCCCAGCCTTACGAGCCAGACATCAGCACAACCCGGCTGGAGGATCTCTTCACTCCCCTGAAGGCCGAGTTGCCGGCCCTGCTGGAGCAGGTGAGGGCCACCAGCACCCCCCCACCCGCAACGATCGATCTGCCGGAGGCCCTGCAGGAGCAGCTCTGCAGCGAACTCCTCGACAGCTGGGGCTACGACCCGGTTCGCTGTCAGCGTTCGCGCTCGGCGCACCCCTTCTCCTGCACCGTTGGTCCCCAGGACTTCCGCATCACCACCCGGGTGGTGCCGGGGCAGCCCTTCTCCGCCTTCCTGGCCATGGCCCATGAATGGGGCCACTCCCTCTATGAGCAGGGCCTGCCCCGCAGCGGCGAACACTATTTCCCCTGGCCCCTGGGGGAAGCCACCTCGATGGGGGTGCACGAAAGCCAATCGCTGTTCTGGGAATGTCGGGTAGCCCGGGGCGAGGCCTTTGCCGGCCGTTGGTATCCCCGTTTCCGCTCCGGCCTGGCGGACGATCCCTGGGGCACGCCCCAGCGCTTTTGGCGCGCCCTCAATCCGCTCCAGAGCGGCCTGATCCGGGTGGAGGCCGATGAATTGAGCTACTGCCTCCATATCGTGCTGCGCTACGAGCTGGAACTGGCCCTGATCGAAGGCGACCTGCCGGTGGCCGATCTCCCCGGAGAATGGAACCGCCGCATGAAGGAGCTGTTGGACCTAAACCCCCCCAGCGATAGCGAGGGCTGCCTGCAGGACATCCACTGGGCCGAGGGCCTGTTTGGCTATTTCCCCTCCTATGCCCTGGGCCACCTGATCAGTGCCCAGCTGGCCGAAGCGATGGAGCGCCAGCTCGGGCCGATTGGGCAGCGGGTGGCCGAGGCCGATGAGACCAGCCTGCGCGTCTGGCTGGCCGAGCAGGTTTGGCCCCTGGGCCGCCGCGTTAATGGCGAGGAGTTGGTGCAGCAGGTCTGCGGCGAGCCCCTGAGTGCGGCGCCCTTTCTGCGTTATTTGGCGGCCAAGGTGGAACGGCTACGGGCGATCTGAGCCGGTGGCGGCTGGTGATCTGGCCCCTGAAGCCTGGCACTGTTGGGCCGGACCCGGTTCAATCGATGCGCTGATTTCTGGTGCCGATGTCCGAGCTGGATCACCATTGCCTAGCCTTAGCCCTCAACGATCTGCGTCACCTTCCGGCCGAACGGAGGCTGCGGGCCCTGCGCCAGTTTTGCGCCATTGATGCGCGCCTCGGCCAGCGCTTGTTGTTGGAATTGTGCTATCTGGGCGAGTAAGGATGACATCGTTAGGGCGTTGCAATCTGAGGCTTTAAAAGCCTGTTAACTCAGCTTTTTGATCGCTTGCTCCCGAGTTGGGTAAAGCTTGAGCCGAGCGATCCTTGGGAAACGCCGGTGTACGGGTCTTGGCTTAATCGGCCCATCGCTGCAAGTCCCTCTCGACCCTCAAGAGTTCATCGCACCAACAACAGCAACCGGTTGCCTTCGGGATCCAGGAGCCAAGCTTCGGCGCCAAAGGGTTCCACTCGGGGGGGCTGCTCCAGGCTCGCGCCGGCCGCTAGAAGCGAGTCGATCCAGCCCTGGAGCAGCTCAAGGGGGCGCTCGTCAGCGCAATCCTTTTGCAGGCAAAGGGAGAGCCGGCCGATCTGGCGGGGCAAGGGCCGGGCCCTCGATGGCCCATAGATCTCCAGCCTTCCACCTCCCGGCCAGGGCAGCCGCCAGTGGCTGGCACTGAATCCTGGTTCGGGCGGGCAGCCCAGCAGGGTCCCGTAAAAGGCGGCAAGGCGGCGGCTGTCATCGGCCGCCAAGACCACACTGGCCTGGGTTGGCATCAAGCGTCTCCGGATCTGGCCTGGCCGAGCCTGGGCCCGGTGGGGCCATTGTGGTGGCAGGGGCTCAGCGGCTTCTTCTCAATGGCCTTTTTCCTGCTGGCCTAGGCCTGCTTGCCCGGCGGCAGTCATCCACCACCGGCCCTCAAGGGTTGGGGCCAGGATGACTCCAGTGACAGGGGCCGCCATGGTCGTTCAGGTTCTAACGGAGTCGGATCGCCGCAAGATTGATCGCAGCGATGACGCCCTCTTTTATGCCGCGCCCCGCTTTGTGCAGCACCTCGATGGCGGTTTTCGCGCTCGCCTCACCGAGCTCTACCGCCAACGCCTTCCTGCCGGCTCTGATCTGCTCGATTTGATGACCAGCTGGGTCAGCCACCTGCCCGAGGAGGTCCGCTACCCAAGCGTGATTGGCCATGGCCTCAATGCCGAGGAGCTCCAGGCCAACCCGCGTCTTGAACGCTTCTGGGTTCAGAACCTCAACCGGGATCAAACCTTGCCCCTAGGCAGTGCCAGTATCGATGCGGTGTTGATCACCGCTGGCTGGCAATACCTGCAGCAACCGGAAGCGATTGCAGCGGAACTGCTGCGGATTCTGCGCCCTGGTGGCCAGCTGATTGTGGCGTTTTCGAATCGCATGTTTGCCCAAAAGGCTCCCCAGATCTGGCTCGAGGGCAGTGATCAGGATCACCTGCTTGTCGTGGCCCGGGTGCTGATGGCCCAGGGCTGGCCCCAGCCAGAATTCGTGGTCGAGTCCACCCGTTCACCAGGACCCCTTGGCTGGCTGGGCGGCCAGGGCGATCCGTTTTTTGCCGTGATCGCTAGCAAGCCCCTGGGGTGAGCCGGCTGTTTTGCCAGGCCTAGGGAATTGAGCCGAAAAATTGATTTGTTAAAAGCAAAGTATTTGCGGCCACATTCAACTCGTAACGTAATAAGCAGATCCGCTGCAACGTAAGGACTTGGTTCCGATCTGCGGCAGGATGGGCTCATACATCCGGGGATTAATTGGGATTTCGTGCTTACTGTTACTAGGGCAGGCCCGTTGCAGATTCGAGGCCGGCCTGGGATCAGCACTTTTCCCACCTCACACCCGAAATCACATGACTGCCACAAACATCACCCGCACAGTCGGGATTGAAGACACGGAGATTAAGGTTGGCAACGGGCTGACCTTGAATGCCGATGCCGGCACCCTGGCGACGCCCAGTAGCACCTTGGCGAGCGACCTGGTGGTGAGCGGCGATGCCAGCGCAACCAGCCTCACCCCTGGACCCAGGGCAGTGGCCTGTTACGTGGCCTGCTCACCCTGATTTGGCGTCAAGGCCTTTTGCGCGACACCCGTTGGTTGTTTTGGCGCCAGCTCGCTGCCATGGCCTGGCGTTACCCCGGGGGCCTCGATAACTACCTGTGGCTATTGATGCTTAATGAACACTTTATTGATTATCAACAGCTTGTTCAAGATCAAATTGAAGCCCAGCTGCGCAGCTCCCAATTCCTGGGCGTTGATCAGCCCCAGCCCGCAGCCTTGATCGCCGCAGCTCGCCAATTAACGCCAGCCCCTTAATCGCTATCACCGGGCTCGTCGCCCCATCTGTAACGGGCGGTCACAGGGGGCTTGGGCTTGGGGCTGGTTGGTCAGCCAGGCCGCTTAAACTTCGGTGCAGCCTGCAAGCCCCGAGCCGCTTCACCATGGGAATCGATTTTCATTTGATCGCCAACTTCGCCGCCCTGGCCCTGATTACCTTGGCTGGCCCTGCCGTGGTCTTCATCCTCTTCTACCGTCGCGGCGCCCTCTGAAGATCGGCTAGGGCATGGTAAATGGGGCGATCCAGCAGGAGCCGCCCCGCCATTGCCCCCACCACCGAAGCGATTAGGAGCCCCGCGCCCAACTGCTGGTCGCCAGCTAGGCGGATCGCAAAGGCGATGGTCATCACAGGTAGTTGGGAGATGCCGGCCAGGGTTGCGGCCATGCCGAGGGCCAGCCCCAGTTCGGCCGAACCGCCCACCAGATGCATGAAGCCGTGACCAAAGACGGCACCGAGCGCGAAGGCCGGATCGATAAGTCCTCCTGGCACCGAGGCGCCCAAGGCGATCACCGGGCCAATCAGGCGCACCGCCAGGATGGAGAAGCCCCGACCCGGCCAGGCCGCTTCGTCTTGGATCCAGGTGGACATCAGGGCTTCGCCATCGCCACCGCTGGCACCTTCACTGACTAGGGCCAGGGCGCTCAGGACTCCGCCGAGCAGAAGGCCGATCACGATCGGGCGTTTTTGGGCTATGGGAGAAACCCAGGTCGTTACTAGGAGCAGAAGGCGTCCCATCAGGCCGCCCAAAAGGCCCCCGAAGAGCCCGATCGGAATTGCCCAGAGATATTGCTCGATTTCGCCGGTCTGATTGGTGATCAGGCCCAGGGCAAACATGGGCTGGCCGCCGAGTCGGCTGATGCCCGCTGCCGCTCCGCAGACCAGAAGAGCCGGCCAGATCAACGTGGCATTGAACCGGCTCATCAACTCTTCAGCGATGAACACCACCCCCATCAAGGGGGTATTGAACCCACCTGCCAGTCCTGCCCCGGCTGCCACGGCCAGCACCTCTTGGGGTTTGAGACCGCCAAACAGGCCTGGCCAGCGGCTGCGTAGGGCCTGGGCCACCGCCGCCCCTACCTGCACCACTGGCCCTTCGCGGCCTAGGGGGAACAGGGCCAGGCTGGCCAAGCTCCAGAGCCCAAGACGCAACAGGGTCGGGGTGGTGCCCAACAACTGCTCCCCCTGGTTCGGATCTTCGACGCAGGCCACCGTCTGGGGGATCCCCGATCCCTTCCCCCGGGAAAAGGCCCCGTTCTGAAGGAGCAGAAGCAAGGGCATCACCACCAGGGGCGCCAGGGCTAGGCCGCGGGCTAGCGGTGTCCAGCCATCAAGGCTGAAGGCTGGCAGGTGGCGGAGCAACAGGTCCTGCCAGTGGTCGATCAGGTTGAGGGGCCAGCAGGCCAAGCCCACCAACACACCCAGGAGAATCAGGGAAAAGAGTTGGCGCATCGAGGGGGAGGTCAGGCAACCAGGCCCAGCGCCATGGCGGCGTCGTGTACCAGGCTGCGCAGGTAGGGGTGAGCCGCTTGGGGGTGCTCAGGACAGGGTGCCAGGTTGACGGCCTCCCCAGGGCCCCCTTCGGGCTTGGCCAGCAATTCCTCACCGGCCCCATTGCGGATCAACAGGCCATCTCCATGGCGACGGCACCAATAGAACCTCGCTCGCCGTTGTAGGCAGACCTCCTCGCCACCGCTGGCCCGCAGGGCCACAACCTCCAGCTGCAGCTTGTCTTCTCCCTGCCAGCGGTTAACGCGCAGCCTGAAGGCCACATCCACGACGGCCGGTTGGGGTTTGGGGCCCTGCCAACGCCAGGCCATCGCCCGGATACGCCCCTGCCCCTGGGCGAGGGTCAGCTGCAGGTGGCCGCCCCGAAGTTCGCGCTGCTCAACCACCTCACAGGAGTTGCTCCAGAACAGGGGGGCCGGCATGGCGATGCCGAATGGCTCGAGGCGTTGCAGTTGTTGCCAGAAGCCCCGATCGATCTGCCCGATCGGCAACAGGGCTTCCGGTTCGACGATGGAGCCTTCCCCCCGCTGCTCCAGCCAGGCGGCCGCCAGCCCATTGAGACGGCCATGGAGCTCGGCCACCCGTTCAGCCAACACGGTGAAGCCCCCTGCTGCCGGGTGTCCGCCGAAGCGAATCAGTAGATCTGAGCAGTGCTTGAGGGCCTGATCGGCGGCAAAGCCAGCTGGCGCCCGCACCGAGGCCCGCAGGCGCCCATCCCCTTCGGAGGCCAGCAGGGCCACCGGCCGGCTGAAGCGCTCCACTAGGCGGGAGGCAACGATGCCGATCACGCCATGGTGCCAGTGGGTCTGGGCTAGCAGCAGGAAGGGGCTTTGCTGGTCGCCATCGGCTTCGACCAGGGCCACGGCCTCCGCCTCAATCGCCTCGCACAATTCCCGCCGTTGGCGGTTGTAGCCCTCACAGGCCCGGGCAAGCTCGAGGGCCTCGGCCTGGTCGGCGGTGGTGAGAAGGTCCACCACCAGCTGGGGATCGCCAAGGCGGCCGACCGCATTGATGCGCGGTGCCAGTTGGAAGCCGACACTGCTCGCATCGATCGGGCTGTCATCGAGGCCGGCCACCTGTTGGAGGGCCTGGAGCCCGGGAAGGGCGCTTCCCTTGAGCCCGGGCAGTCCATCCATCAGCCAGCGCCGGTTCACCCCCACGAGGGGCGCCATGTCGGCGATGGTGCCGATGCAGAACAGATCGCGGGCATTGGCTAGGCCCTGCTGGTCGCCCAGGGCTAGGGCCAGGGCCTGCCCCAATACATAGGCCAGCCCCACTCCGGCCAAGCCCCGGTAGGGGGAGCCCTCGGGCGTACAGGCCGGATGGAGCAGGGCCAAAAACGGCGGCAGTTCGTCTGGAAGGCTGTGGTGGTCGGTGAGAATCACATCGACGCCTAGGGCCTGGGCGCGTAGCAGGGCATCCCGGGCGGCCACGCCGTTGTCCACGGTGACCAGGAGGCGAACTCCCTCGCCATGGAGCCGCTCGACCATGGCGACATTCAGTCCATAGCCATCCTCCTGGCGGCTGGGAATGGCGGCCTGGGGCTTGGCCCCAAGGCGCTGCAACACCCCCACCAGCAGGGCCGTGCTGGTCATGCCATCGGCGTCGTAATCGCCGCAGATGGCCACGGCTTCGGCGGCCTTGCAGGCCTGGCGCAGGCGAGCGACGGCCTTGGTGAGGTCCGCGAAGTGGTCACCCGGCTCCGGGGCCGGCGGAGGATCGAGCAGGCCCGCGATCGCCTCCGCCGTGTCGAAGCCACGGCGTTGCAACACCGCCAGCAGGGGAGTGGGCAACCCAAAGGGGTTGGCCCCTAGCAATGGAGACCCTGGATCTGAAGTGGGGGGCGTCGTTGGCCCTGGGCTGGCGTCCCCCTCGGGCAGGCTGGCTTCTGGGACCTGGCTCGATGCCGCAGTCCGTTGGCCCCGGCCCCGCTCCCCCTGCGAGCGTTGGGGCTTCAGCCGCTGCTTGGGGGGGGCCTGTTCTGGCTGGGCCAGGGACCGGGGCTCGTGAAGAAGCGGCGCTGGCAATTGCCAACGGGGCTCGGTTGGCAAGGGTGCCAAGGCGGGGATCCGGTAGGAAGTCATTCTGCGCCGCTCCGTCCCGCCTGCCCATGGGCATGGCCGTTCCCAGGTGTGTGCTGCAGGACCCGGTTGCGGTGGTTGGATCTGGCGCAGTCATGCATCGGCTTTAGCCTGCCTGGATGCCTGGAACCGGCTCCGATCGCGTGCCTGCTGCCCTGCTCTGGGATGTGGATGGCACCTTGGCGGAAACGGAGCTCCACGGCCATCGCCTCGCCTTTAACCGGGCCTTTGCCGAGGCAGGTCTCACCTGGCATTGGGACCTGGCCACCTACCGGAGCCTGCTGGCGATCAGTGGCGGCCAGGAACGCATGGGTCATTACGCCAAGGCCGTGGTGGGCGTGGACCTTGGGGCCGATCGCCTGGTCGCCTTGCAACGGGCTAAACAGGGCCACTACCGCCAGCTGGTGCAGGCGGGGGAGTTGCACTTGCGCCCCGGGGTGGGACGGCTGATGGCGGCAGCGGCCAACGCGGGTCTGCCGCAGGCCATCGTCACCACCAGCGGCCGTGGGGCCGTGGAGGCCCTGCTGCTGCAGTTGCTTCCCGAACTGATGCCCCAGTTGGCGGTTCGGGTTTGCGGTGAGGATGTGGCGCGTAAGAAGCCCGATCCCGAGGGGTACCAGCGGGCCCTTGCCCTGCTGGGCCTGGTCCCAGGCCAGGTTGTGGCGATCGAGGATTCGCCCCAGGGCCTCACGGCCGCTGTAGGGGCTGGCATCGCCACCTTGGTGACCCAGAGCCAAGCCACTGCTGAGCAGCCAACGGCCGCCTTTGCTGGGGCCGGCGCCCTGGTTAGCCACCTGGGAGACGTCAATCAACCAGCCCTGGTTCTGCATGGTCCCCCTTGCCCCGGCGGCCAGATCTCCCTTGGCTATCTCCACCAGCTGTTGCAGCCATGACCCCTCCCAAGCTGCAGAGCACCCGCTTTGAACTGCTGTTGGGCCAGCTGGTGTTGGCCCTGGTCGGCAACCTTCGCGGCAACTGGCGCCGGCGCAGCCTGGGTTTGCTGGCCTTGCTGATCGGCCTCTATGCCGGCAACAACCTCACGGCCTACAACCTGCAGACGCTTGGCCACCGGACCTTGGTGGTCTTGATCTGGCTGCTTGTGATCGAGGTCGTGGTTCGCCTGCGCAGTCGCCTGGTGGCAGACGATCCTTCCCTGGCCTGGATCGTGGTCGACAACCTCCGCATCGGCCTGGTTTATGCGGTGGTGCTGGAGGCCTTCAAGCTCGGGTCATGAGTTTTGAAGCCACCCTGCTCTCCAGGCTGCTCTCCCTGGCCCAGCAGGGACAGCGCCCCGTGATCGGCCTGAACGGGCCCGTGGGCGCCGGCAAATCGACCCTGGCGAGGCGAATCGCCCAGCAGGCTGCCGAGCGGGGCCTGCGCCTGGCCGTGGCCTCGATCGATGACGCTTACCTGCCGTGGCAGCCGCGGCTGCAGGCGATGGCGGGCAATCCCTTCGGCGTTGACCGGGTGCCGCCGGGTAGCCATGAGCCTGGGCTCTTGGTCGAGTCAATTGATCAATGGCGCCGCCAGAGCGACGGCCTGCTGCGCTTGCCCCGTTTTGATAAACGATTGATCCAGGGCGCTGGCGACCGCAGCGGCTTCAGTCAGGAAGCCGCCGATGGCCTGCTGCTCGAGGGCTGGCTGATCGGCTGCCGCCCCGTCGGTGATCAGCAGATCAAGGCCGCCACTGGATCCGCGCCAAGCCTGGCCGGCTCTCCCTGGCTGAGTGCGGATGAATGGGCTTGGCTACCGCGCTGGGATGGGGCCCTCGAGGCTTACCAACCCCTTTGGCAGCAGCTCAATGGGCTCTGGCTGCTCTGGCCGATGGATTGGCGGCTGCCCCGGCGCTGGCGCTTTCAGGCTGAGGCCCAGCAACGGCGCCAGGGGGGGGGCTGGCTCAGTGGCACCAGGATCGACCAGTTGGTGCGCTCCAGCCTCGCGTCCCTACCGCCCGAGCTCTATCAGCAACCCCTGCTCGCAGGAGCGAATCAGCTTCAGCTGCTAGATCGTCGCAGGCGCTGCCTATGGCAAGGGCCCGGCCGGGAGTTTGATCCCAGCCAGGCCCTTTCGAATCGTTGATGGCAGACCATGCTCTCTGGGGGAGTCCCGGGGCGCTTCGCTCTGAGCAAGCCCCCGTATCCACTGGACTCAGCCTTCGGTGTCTTCCTCTTCGGCGATCGGATACACAAAGCCTTGGGCCCGGCCGCTCAGCACAGCCTTGCCGATCGAGAGGGCCTTCTGGGCCGCAACCCGAGCTTTGCCCTTCCAGGTGGCATGGCGCTGATTGCGCTTGCCTTTCGATGTTTTCTTCTTGGGGACAGCCATCCCTTTCGCGCAACCAAACAACAATCTTCGGCTGCCGCCTCGCCTTTCGTCAAATCGCTAAGCTCCCACCCATTGACTGGGTCTTGTGAGCAGCAGCACTCCACAGCCAGCAGCCCAGCCCCTCTCCCCGCCAGCGCAGCGACCTGCGGAGCGCCCCTCCCTGCTGCGGGATCTGGGCTTGGCCAAGCCGCCACCGCCGAGCTACAGCAAGCTGCTGCAACAGGTGCGCAAGGGTCAGGTCAAGGACCTGGAGCTGTCCTTGCTCCGCCGCGAAGTCACCGTCACCTATCCGGCCGGCGCCAAGGTCCAGGTGCCCGTTTTCAATAATGACCAGGAGCTGTTGCGCACGGCCCAACAGGCCCGTGTGCCGTTGACGGTGCGCGATGACCGCCGCGATGAGGCAACTGCCGGTCTAATTGGCAACATCTTGCTGGTGGTGTTGTTGTTTGGCGGCCTCACCCTGCTGATTCGTCGCTCCAGCCAGGTGGCCAATCGGGCCATGGGCTTTGGCCGTAGCCAGGCCCGCATCCAACCCGAGGGCAGCATCGATGTGCGCTTTGAAGATGTGGCCGGCATCGCCGAGGCGAAGCAGGAGCTCGAAGAGGTGGTCACGTTCCTGCGCCAGCCTGAACGCTTCACCTCCATCGGTGCCAAGATCCCCAAAGGGGTGTTGTTGGTCGGCCCCCCAGGAACGGGCAAAACCCTTTTGGCAAAAGCGATTGCCGGCGAAGCAGGGGTTCCTTTCTTTTCGATTGCAGCATCTGAGTTTGTTGAGATGTTTGTGGGAGTGGGGGCGTCGCGCGTGCGTGATTTGTTCCGCCGCGCCAAGGAAAAAGCTCCCTGCATCATCTTTATTGATGAGATCGATGCGGTTGGTCGCCAGCGGGGTGCTGGTATCGGTGGTGGCAACGATGAGCGCGAGCAAACCCTCAACCAGTTGCTCACCGAGATGGATGGCTTCCAGGACAATTCCGGTGTGATTCTGCTAGCCGCCACCAACAGGCCCGATGTGCTCGACACGGCCCTGATGCGGCCCGGTCGATTTGATCGCCGCATTGTTGTTGACCTGCCCGATCGCCGTGGCCGCGAACAAATCCTGGCGGTTCACGCCCGCAGCCGCCCCCTCGATCCGGAGGTGTCCCTGAGCGATTGGGCCAGCCGGACCCCCGGCTTCTCCGGCGCCGATCTTTCCAACTTGCTCAACGAGGCGGCGATCCTCACGGCCCGCCGTGACCTCCAAACCATTAATGACCAGGCCCTCAACGATGCCCTCGAACGCATCACCATGGGCTTGGGGGTGGCACCCCTGCAGGACAGCGCCAAGAAGCGCCTGATCGCCTACCACGAAATTGGCCATGCCCTGATTACGACGCTCTTGCCCCAAGCCGATCAACTCGACAAGGTCACCCTGCTGCCCAGGGCCGGCGGCGTTGGCGGCTTTGCCCGCACCATGCCCGATGAGGAAATCCTTGATTCGGGCTTGATCAGTAAGGCCTACCTGCGGGCTCGCCTGGTGGTGGCCATGGGTGGTCGTGCGGCGGAAGTGGTGGTGTTTGGGCCCAGTGAGGTCACCCAGGGGGCCAGCGGTGACCTGGAGATGGTCAGCCGCATCTGCCGCGAGATGGTCACCCGTTATGGCTTCTCTAGCCTGGGTCCGGTGGCCCTAGAAGCCGACGCTGGCGAAGTGTTTCTCGGTCGTGATTGGTTGCGTTCCGATCCCCATTATTCCCGGGAAACGGGCAACCGTATCGATACGTTGGTGCGCAGTCTCGCCCGTGAATCCCTCCAAGAAGCCATCAACCTGCTGTCGCCGCGGCGTGCCCTGATCGACAGGTTGGTGGACCTATTGATTGAGCAGGAAACCCTGGGTGGTGAAGAGTTCCGCGCCGTCGTAAGTCGCTATGAAGCAGCCCGCGAACCGGTATCTGCAGGTTGAGGCTTACCCCCACACCCCTCCCCGATGGGAAGGTTTTCGATGCCACCAGACCAATGACCTATGCACTCGTCTGGTGGCATCACGAGAGCCTCGAACTGGTCGTTTACGCAGTAAAGCGAATATCGAGGCTGCGCAGGTAGGTGTGGAGGCCGGCGTCCTGGATCGGCAGCAGATGGGCAATCCGGCCACTCTCATTGACATGGGCGTGCCAGTGGCCAGGGGGGGTCACAAACACCCCGCCCGGTTCCCATTCGATCCGGGTTGGATTCAGGATGGCTCCATCCTCGGCCAGGGCTGTTCCGACCAGGGTGTAGCAGCCCGGATCGCAGTCGATGATGAGGTCGATCGCCACAGACTGGTGGCGGTGGGGCGGTTGGCAGGAGCCAGCCCGAACCGCGCCGTACATGGCCCAGAGGGTGTGGCTCACCGTGCGACTGGCCGGCAGGTCGGCGTTGGCCAGCAGGATGCTGAGGCGATTGCTGCGCAGGGAGCTGGGATCCTCCATCAGGCTGGTCAGCTCCGCTTTGAGCCGCTCACCGCCATAGAAGGTGGCCTGGAAGCGGGGCTCACAGGGCTTCACGCCCAAGTAGGTGAGCAGGGGGCCGTCATGCACCCAGTAGAGAACACTGTCGACATCGGCGCTCAGGGTTGGCACCGCTCCGGCCGGCAGCACAAACAGATCGCCCTGGCCCCAGTTGCGCTGGAGCGAATGGCCGAGGTCACACCCCTTGCGCTCCACCTGGCCCTGGCCTTGGAGCACAAAGAACAGGGAGCTGCTGGCCCGGGCCGTGGCCGCGAGGCTCTCGCCAGAGCGCAACCGCAGGAAGCTTGCGGCTAATCCGGGGCTGGTGGCTGGAGCCGGGCAGCCCAGGTCGGTGCTGGTATCAAGTGGCAGGACTGCCGTTGGCCCCGAGCTATGCAAAGAAGGGCCCCATTGGCGATAGCCGATGGGTTCGGTGAGGCCCTTGCGTACCGGATTGGCGGCTTCGCGGTAGTCGAAAAATTGGGCCTTGTCCTCCAGGGCCCCCTGGCGAGTGGGGGAATCTCCGGCCTGGCCTAATGGGCCCCCATTGGCAGGGTCGCGGGGATTCGGTGACTGGGGGGCAAACGGACGGGTTGCCTGGGTCATCGTCGCAACAGGGGAACGGGGGTTTGGGAATTAACCACCGGCCACGGCCGGCACAATCGAGACTTCATCGCCATCTTTAAGCGGCGTCTCCTGATTCTGGAGGAAACGAATGTCTTCGCTGTTCACGTAAACGTTGAGGAAACGCCGCAGTTTGCCGCTCTCATCACAGAGTCGCCCGAGGATACCTGGATAACGGGCTTCTAAGGCCTGCAGGAGGCCATCAACGCTGCTGGCCTCCACCTCGGCGCTGGCCTCATCGGCGGTAAATTTCTGTAGAGGTGTGGGGATCAGAACCAGAACAGCCATGGCGGAAAGTTTAAGGGGGAAAATTTAATTGGAGCAGGTTAAGGGTGGAGAAACTCCGGGATCGGATGCCGTTGGGTTGAGTGGGCTCTGGCCACCCTCCCTGGATCAGGTCAACCACCAGCCATTCTTGGGCCGATGGGCCGCAGGGGTCTTGCCTAAAGGGGTTGGCTTGCCTGCTGGCTTCTACCCGGCTTAGGCCAGGGGATTCGAACTGGCCCGATGCAAGGACTGGGCCCGTTCCCAGGCGGCGTTGAAGCTGGCCAATTGGGGTTCGATCGTTAGCGGCTCACCCACAGCGTCACTGACGGCCTCCAGGGTTTTAAGACCATTGCCGGTGATGTAGGCAACGGTGGTCTCGCTGGGATCGATCTTGCCCTGCTCAACCAGCTTCTTCAGCACCGCAATGGTGGTGCCACCGGCGGTTTCGGTAAACACCCCTTCGGTTTCGGCGAGCAGCTGGATGCCCGCCACGATCTCCTCGTCACTCACGGCCGCAATCGTGCCGCCGGTGCGCTTGGCGATGTCGATGGCGTAGGGGCCATCGGCCGGGTTGCCGATCGCGATTGATTTGGCAATCGTGTTGGGCTTCACCGGTGTGATGAAATCGCGACCTTCGGCGAAGGCCTGGGCGATAGGTGAGCAACCCTCCGCCTGGGCGCCGCTAAAGCGAACCGGCTTCTCATCAACCAGGCCCACCTTGATGAACTCATCGAATCCCTTACGGATTTTGGTGAATAGGGAGCCAGAGGCTAGGGGCGCCACGATGTGGTCGGGCAATTGCCAACCCAGTTGCTCAATGACTTCATAGCCCAGGGTTTTCGAGCCTTCCGAGTAGTAGGGACGCAGGTTGATGTTGACGAAGCCCCAGCCGTAGGTGTTGGCCACTTCCGAGCAGAGGCGATTCACCTGGTCGTAGTTGCCCTTCACCGCCATCAATGTGGGGTTATAAATCAAGGTGCCCAGCACCTTGCCCAGCTCCAGGTCCGACGGGATAAACACACAGCAGTCGAGGCCGGCGTGGGCGGCGATGGCGGCGGTGGAGTTGGCGAGGTTGCCGGTGCTGGCGCAGCTCACCGTGGTGAAACCCAGTTCACGGGCGCGGGTGAGGGCCACAGACACGACCCGATCCTTAAAGGACAGGGTCGGCATGTTGACGCCGTCATTTTTGATATAGAGGTTTTTGAGGCCCAGGCGCTTGGCGAGACGGTTGGCCTTGAGTAGGGGCGTGAAGCCCGTGCCCACGTCAATCGGGTCGCCCTCAATCGGCAAAAACTCCCGATAGCGCCAAATCGAAACTGGTCCTGCCTCAATGGTGGCGCGGGTGACCCGCGACTTGATCGCGTCATAGTCGTAGACCACCTCTAGGGGACCAAAACAGACGTCCTCACAGACGTGCTTGGCTCCGGCCCCATAGGGGTGGCCGCATTCCTTGCAGCGCAGGCCGGTGAAGGTGGAACGGGACAGGGTGGCTGTCACGGCGCAACCGCAGCAATAGGAGAAGGCTAGCAGCGGCTTTTGACTGGCCTCTCAATACCCGATCTGGAGTGTCGGGATTGGAAGTTTTTCCTGAAAAGCAATTGTGCCCCTGTTCTTGGGTCCAGGTGGGACCCCGCTATCGGGCGGATTCAGGCCGCTTGCCAAGCCGTTCCCCTGGGGCCAGCAGCTGGCGGCGGAAGCCTTGCTTAGCCTCGGGAGATTCACGTCTTGCCGAGTCCCGTCCCCTTGCGTCGCCCTATTGCCCTACTGCGTTTCGGAGCTGGCGTGGCCTTGGCAGCTGGCCTGGCCATCGCCTTTGGCCGCCTAGGGATCGAATGGCAGTGGTTCAGCCAGTTCAATGCCCAGGAGGTGGCCCTCAAGCGCTGGTTGGTCCAGATCGTCACCTTCCTGCTGGTGATGGGCCTGGGCGGCTATCTCCAATGGCAGCAGCTGCAGCGGTGTTGGCGCCTACGCCGCGTGATCGACGCCCAGGACCTGCCGCCTTCACCCCTACTCGCCCTCCGCGGCTGGACGCTGCTGGTGTTGTACGGGGCGCTGTTGCTCTTGCTGGCCGGGGCCCTCACCTACCTGGTGATCCAGGCGCAGGACCTGATTGTTGCCCCCTTCAGCGATGACGTGATTACGGGCATTCCCGTGCTGGCCGATCTGCCCGCCGGTTTATTGCTCGGTTTGGTCGGGGGGTTGCTGGGTCCCCTGTTGCTCTGGCCCCTCACCACCCTGCGCATCGCCCTGGCGGTGGCCCTGGCCGGTTCCGCCACGGCCCTGGCCCGGGGCTGGAGCCTCTGGCTGCCAGCCCTCATGGCCGTTCCCTTCGGCGAGCCCGATCCGGTCACCGGATTGGACCTGTCCTTCAGCGTGTTGCAGCTGCCTGCCTTGCGTCTGCTGCTCAGTGTTGTGTTCGCCCAGGGGGTGGTTGGCCTGGCCAGTTGTTTTTGGTTGACCTTCACCGAACGCAGCAGCCTCAGCGATCTGGCCTTCCCCGGCCTGACCCGAAGCCAGCAGCAGATGCTGCAGCCCCAATTAGCTGTATTGGCCTTCGTGGCGGCCATCAGTCAATGCCTGGCGCCCTTCAATTTGATGGTCAAGGGCACGGGTGTGGCTGCAGGGGCTGGCTTTGTCGATCTCCATTTCAGTGTGCCGATGCTGTTGCTCCTGGCCCTGCTCTTGGTGGCCATTGGTCTCAGCCTGGTGCTGCCCATGCCGGCTGGCTGGATGCGGCGCAAAGTGTTGATTCCCCTGGTAGGAGCCGCCATTGGCGTGCCTCTGCTGCAGGCGATTGTGGCGCCCTTGCTGCAGCGATTCTGGGTGCAGCCCCGGGAATTGGCGGTGGAAACCCCTTATCTGGCCCGCAGCATTAAGGCAACAAGATCAGCATTTGCGATTGATACTATGAACTATCTAACCATGAGGCCTAAGGAGCGGCTGTCCGCCCAGGATCTGGCCATGAGTCCAGGCACGCTAGCCAATATTCGCCTCTGGGATACGAAACCGCTGCTAAGTACCAATCGAGAATTGCAGCAACTGCGGCTTTACTACCGCTTCCCAACAGCAGCGGTGGATCGCTATCCACTGGCGGCAGATGCTGCCACTAAAGGATCTCAACAGGTGATCATTGCGGCTCGTGAGTTTGATACAAGAGCCCTGTCCAAAAAATCTCGTTCCTGGCTCAACACCCACATGGTCTATACCCATGGCTATGGATTTACGGTGTCACCTGTTAATACTGCCAGTGATGATGGTTTGCCTCTTTATTTTATTAAAGATATAGGTAGCAGCGCTAAGGTGCTAGGGATTCCTAAGTTGGGAATCGATGCCCCATCGGTACGGAAGGCCTTGCCAGTAGGCCAGCCCCGTATTTATTTTGGTACCATGAAGCAGCCTTATATGATTGCGCCCAGCAAGGTCGCTGAGTTTGATTATCCCGATGCTGGGTTGGGGCAAATTAATAGCAGTTTGACGGCGCGTCCTGGCATTAAGCTCTACAGTCTGCTTGATCGACTGATGGCCGCCATCTATTTGGGCGAGCCGAGGTTGTTGTTTCTCTCGTCCCTGACTCCAGATTCGATTCTGCTGATGCGTCAGCAGGTCAACCAGCGGCTTAAGGCGTTAGTTCCGTTTCTCGATTTTGAAAGCCAACCCTATTTGGTCACTGCCAAGGTTGATCAGCGCGACGGCTACAGACGGGGTCAGTATCAATATTGGTTTTTAGATGGGTTCACGAGCAGCCGTAGCTACCCCTATTCCGATGCCAGCCCATCTGGAATCCGTTATTTACGCAATCCAGTTAAGGCTGTTGTCGATGCTTATAGTGGCAAAGTTTGGCTCTATGTGAGTGATCCAAATGATCCGATCCTGCGCACTTGGCAACGGATTTTCCCAAATCTTTTCCGGCCCCTTTCGGCCATGCCAAAGCCCTTGCTGAGTCACATACAAGTGCCCCAGCGTCAGTTTCAGATTCAAGCCGAAAAATTGCTTCAGTACCACGTCAAAAATGTCAAAAGCTTCTATGACGGCGATGATGCCTGGTCTTTTCCCCTTGAGATCTATGGATCTGAAACTGTCAAGATGAAGCCTTATCACGCAACCTTGCAGCTGCCCGGCGAAAACAAGCCTGAATTTGTCCTGCTAGTTCCCTTTACACCCTCGAAGCGAGCCAACTTGGTGGGTTGGCTGGCGGTACGAAATGATCCGCCCAATTATGGTCAGCAATTGTTGGTACGTTTTCCAAGGCAGCGACTGGTTCTAGGGCCCCAACAGGTGTCGGCTCTGATCGAGCAGGATCCGGCGATCAGCTATCAATTCGGTCTTTGGAATCGGGAGGGATCGAAGGTGGTGCATGGCAACATGCTTGTCTTGCCAGTGGGCAACGGCCTCCTCTATGTAGAGCCGATTTATCTGCAATCTAAAAACAGTGAGCTCCCTACCCTGGTGCGAGTGGTTGTGACTGATGGCCATACGTTTGTGATGCAGCGTAACCTCAAGGATGCTTTGCAGAAGTTGGTGCAAGCCGGCGGCAATCGGGTTGCCGCACCGCTGATGGAGCCTGCCACCCCTTAAACGGCCCCGATCAGGGCTGAACCGCCTAGCTGGATCTGATCCCAGCAAATCGCCAAAATCCTGCCCATGGATGAAAACGCTTGATGGGTTCGCTTCGTTGGCCGTTCGACTTTGTTCGGCTGGTTGATCTGTCTCGGTGCTGCAGAACTGCATCCGTTTAGACCACGGGGCCCGGGCAGGGGGGCTTTGATGGCAGAGTTTCATGCTCTAGAGCACCCATCCATGGGCTATGAACCCGGATCCAGCGAGTGCCGTTTGCTGATTGACAGCAAGGCCCAAATTGAGGCTGTGCTTTTGAACCTGGATCGGCTTGAGAACACGGACCACATCCGGCGCCAGTTGGTGGCTGTCTACAACCAGCTCGAAGGCCTCCATGATCTGCGGCGCACCCAACGGCCTGCGGCCTCTTTGACAGAATCCGCCTTGCACTGAAGCCCGCTGCCTCTTGTTGAGTCCAGGGTGCTTCACTCAGCTGTCTGGAGTTCGCCTGGCCCTGGCCTGAGATCGACCTCGGCCTGGGATTAGCCCTGGTCCAATCCACAGGGCGTGCTTGCCCAGCACTGCTGAACCCCTTAGCCAACCAGGCCCATCGCAAGAGCAGGCCAACGCCGCCTTACCGACCAGACCCGTAGCCCTGGCAGTTGGGCCGCAGTCCGGCTTAGCTCCCCCAGGGTCTCGGCCACTTTCCGTCGATTGGCCCCTGTCTGTCAGACCAGGCCAACTGCGTGTTCGATAGCTGGCAGGATGGCTCAAGATCCGCGGCTGGGGATGGCGGCTTCAGTAAAAATCCCTGCCGGTCCCCCTGGACTGGCCACCTTTTTGAAGGTGCTCGGTCCCGCCTACCTGGTGGCCGTGGGCTACATGGATCCGGGGAACTGGGCCACGGATCTGGCGGCTGGGTCCACCAGCGGCTATGCCTTGCTCTGGGTGGTGGCCCTCTCCAGCGCCATGGCGATGGTGTTGCAGTCGCTTTGTTGCCGCTTGGGCATCGCCACAGGTCTGGACCTGGCCCAGGCCTGTCGCCAGTTGTTGCCGCCTGCCTGGCGCCTGCCCCTTTGGCTCCTTGCCGAAGTGGCGATGATTGCCACCGACCTTGCCGAACTGGTCGGCAGTGCCATCGCCTTGCAGTTGTTGTTTGGCCTACCTCTTGCTTGGGGGGTCAGCCTGACGGCGGCCGACACCCTTTTGCTGCTTGCCTTGCAGCACCAGGGTCTGCGCCGCCTCGAAGCTTTGGTGATCGCCATGGTGGCCTTGATCGGTGCCTGTTTCGTCGTTGAGTTGGTGTTGCTTAAGCCGGATTGGCTCGCCGTGGCCCATGGCTTTGTGCCCAATCCCCTGGCCATGGGCAACCACCAGCAGCTGTTCCTGGCGGCGGGAATCCTCGGGGCCACGGTGATGCCCCACAACCTCTATCTCCACTCCTCCCTGGTGAAGACCCGCCAGTGGCCGGACCATCCCAAGGCCCGCCACTGGGCTCTGCGCCTGGCGACGGCCGACATGGCGATTGCCCTGGCCATGGCTTTTCTGGTCAATGCGGCGATCTTGGTGTTGGCGGGGGGCGCTTTCTATGGCCGGGGCCTGCCTTTGGTCACCGACCTGGGCCAGGCCTACCAGTTACTCACGCCCATGCTGGGGACCTCCCTGGCCAGTCTGGCCTTCGGTGTTGGCTTGCTGGCGGCGGGCCAGAGCTCCACGATTACGGGCACCCTGGCCGGTCAGGTGGTGATGGAAGGGTTTCTGGATCTGCGCCTGCCCCTCTGGCAGCGGCGCCTTCTGACCCGGGGTATGGCCCTCATCCCTGCCCTGGCCACCGTGTTGCTGTTGGGAGAGGGGGCCACCAATCAGCTCCTGGTGCTGTCCCAGGTGGTGCTCAGCCTGCAACTCCCCTTCGCGGCGGTGCCCCTGGTCTGGTTCTGCGGCCAGGCCAGTGCGATGGGCAACCTGCGCTCGCCCTTGGCTCTGCAGCTGTTGAGTTGGCTCTGCATCGGTACCATCATCACGATCAACCTTTCGCTGTTGATCTCCCTTGCTGGCACCCTACGGTTCTAATCGGCTCCCATGAACTTCGATAACAACCAAAGACCCCCCTGGCTGAATTGGCTTTTTTTAGGGATTTTCCTCTGGACCAGCTGGCAGCTGGCTGGCTTCTGGTTCCAACAGCTGCACCGCTCCTAGGGCAAGTCTGACCTTTGCTGGCCTAGTTGTGCTTGCTATGGGTAGACATTTGGCACGAAAAACTGTTCATCAAAGGGCGGTCTTTTGTAACCCTTGGCAGGTTTGCGAGGCGCTAACTTTAGGGCTGGCGGGGTCATGTCGTGATAGGGGATTTTACTGAGAAGATGGCGAATGCAGTTGAGGCGGGCGCGGCGTTTGTCATCGGCATCCACCGTGAACCAGGGGGCCTCTGGAATATTGCTATGGGCAAACATCTCGTCCTTGGCTCTGGAGAAGTCTTCCCAATGATCCCTTGATTCCAGATCCATCTCGCTTAGTTTCCAGCGTCTTGTACCATCTTTAATCCGCGATTTGAAGCGGGCTTCCTGTTCCTCGTCGCTGACTGAAAACCAGTATTTGAGTAGCATGATGCCGCTTCGAACCAGCATCCTCTCAAATTCCGGGCAGGATTGCTGGAATTCCAGTAACTCCGCCGCTGTGCAGAAGCCCATTACCCGTTCCACGCCGGCGCGGTTATACCAACTGCGATCGAATATTACGATTTCGCCGGCCGTGGGGAAATGTTCCACATAACGTTGGAAATACCATTGGGAGCGCTGTTGGTCCGAGGGCTTGCCTAGGGCTACAACCCGGCAGCCGCGTGGATTCATCGGTTCGGTGATGCGCTTGATCGTGCCACCCTTGCCGGCCGCATCCCTGCCCTCGAATACCACAACTAGGCGATATCCTTCGGCCTTCACCCAATATTGCATCTTGACCAGTTCCTGCTGGAGATGCATCAACTCCTTTTCATAATAAAAACGATCTAGCGGGCCTAGATTGATCTTTGCGGCCGGAGGGTTGTCCTGCTCGGGATCCTGGAGGTTCGCTAAATCATCGAGCTGTGAAGAGGGGAAGTAGTGATCACTAAGCCCGGTTCCCTGCTGGGGCTTTGCGTCAGGTTTTTGCTTGGGCTTGCGATGGTTTTTTCCCATACCCAGCTCCATTCCCCAGGGGCTTGTAGGCGCAAGCTCGTTTTAAACCGAATTGACCGCTTGTGTGCAAAACCGCTTCAGAGCTTCATGGGGTGGGCCGCTGTTGGGCTTGGGGCCTTACCTAGGGGTAGGCGTTGCCGTGGCTTTAGGCCTGAGCAGGGCCCGGGCTAGGCGAACCAGGCCACCAATGAGGAACGCCAGGGCGAGCAGCACCACCCCCACGAGCAGCAATACGCCCAATAACTGCAGCAGCCCTAGGCCCAGTTTGGAGAGCCCGCCGATCAGGTTGGCAATCGCATTGCTAACCAGCAGCAGGGTGTCGAGGCGCTCAGGCAATCGCATGAGGGCAAGTAGCAAACCCACCCCGCCGGCCAGCAGCAAGAGCGCTTCCCCAAGCTGGCGAATCCTCGCTGGTGGGCGCTTGCGCTTGGCCCCTTGGCGCCCGACCTGACTGCGGCGGCCCGGGCGCATCAGGGTTAATCGTTTCGGTGCTCGGCTCATGGGCTGATGCTGTGGCCGGCGCCGCGCATCCAGCGCTCGAATTCAATCAGGACCAGTTCGTTGGGGCAATCCACCAAGGAGAGGTCACCCACGGTGCAATCGCCATGGCCGCCATGGTGGAGCGAGAGGCGAAAGGTGTCACCGCTCAGGCCGCAGACTTCTGGATCACTGCGGACCACCACATCGAGGGAGGCCCCGAGACGGGTGACGCGGCGGCGACATTCAGGCCAGCTCATCGGGATTGACATCGCTCTCGGGCCGGGGGGTGGGGTGGGCCAATCGGCCCGGGATGGAGTCGCCCGACTCAAGCGGGCTGGAGGCAGGTGCTTCGGCTGCTGGGCGGCGTTAGCTGGGGGTGATCGAGTGGGCTGGGTCGCTCCAGTGTGGCGATCGCAGCCCCCGCGTCAACGGGGGGTCGGGCTCGAGCCGGGGCGGGTCCCTGTTCCCTGGCTGGTCTGGGCCTGAGGGGCCGGAGCCGGGGCCTCCGCCGGCCCAGGTGCCGCTGTCTTCCCGGGGGGCGCTGTCTTCCCGGGGGTCGGTGTCTTCTCCTGGACCGCTGATTTCCCAGAGCTCGAGCTGTTGCCTGGGGCCGCTACGGAGCTGGTCCCCTTGCCCTCGGTCGGGTTGAAACTGCCCGGCTTGGGGATGGGCACCATCCAGGACACGGCTCCAGCCAGCCCCAGGGCTGCCATGCCGCAGAGGGGGGCTGCGATGCGGCGACCCAGGGGTACCCGCTTGCGCAGTTCGCTGCGCCGCAGCGGTTGCGGCGTGGGCGCCTGCAGGTTCAGCTGCAGGCGCGGATCAAGCAGCAGTTGGTCGAGGCAGCGCACCAGGTCGGCGAGTTCTGCGTCGTCAAGGTGCAGGGCCATCGGTGGCGTGTTCGGCTGGCTACTGCGCAGCTCGAGCCGGTGTCGTGAGCCATCGGGGTGGACTGCCACCGGCGAGACCGGGTCGCCGAAGGCCCTGGGGGCACCGCTGATCAGGTGACGGGCATAGGGGGCCACCACCTGCAGCAGGGCTTCGAGATGGTCCCGTTTGCCCTCCAGTTCCGTGTGGCCGGCCAGGGCCAGGCTCCAGCCGGTGAGGATGCCGATCGCCTGGCTGCCCTGGCCCGAAGACACATCTGGAAAGCCTTCCACCGTCAGGCGACAACTGATCTGTTCGTAGCGGTGGCTGAGCTTGATCACGGCGGGCAGCTGGCGGAGGGGTCTGGGCGGATCGGGGCTTGGGGCAGCGGCGGTTCCACCGCAGACCCTGGTGGTCAGGGTTCGGGGTCCAGGAGGCTGGCCTTCAGCCTTTCCACCCCACCGTTGCCGGCGCAGAGGGCCAGGCTCAGGATCAGTTGATGACAGAGCTGGGGCCCTTCGCTCGGATCTAGCAGCTTGCGCACGCCGACCCGACGCAGGTTCAACCGTTCCTCGATCAGTTCTTGAAGGCGCGAGCGGAACAGGGCCCAGCGCTGCTCACTCACCGACTCGGGTTCGGCAGCGGAGAGCAGTTGCCGCACCATCGGATAGAGGCGTTCGGCCATGGCGCTCAGGATCCGGATCAGGGCATCGGTGTCCTGAACCTGGAGCTGGCCCCGGCGTGTGGAGCGGCGCAGGGGGTTATGGCAGCGGCGCTTCCACAGTTCGACCCGGTTGGGAAAGAGGCTTTGGTAGCCGAGCTGCTCACTCATCCAAACCATGGCCTCGCCGCCGTTGAGGTCGAGGGCCTCCGCGCACAGCAACATCAGATCGAGGCGCTCCAGTCCCCGCCTGGGTAGGGGGGTGGGGCGGCTCAAGGCGGTAGAAACGTCGGGCATGGCTGCGATACTGCCAGTGCCCGAGCCAATCCGTCATCTGGGGGGGTCGCTGTCTCGACCAGCCCAGGGGCCTTGACGACCTTTTTTCACCATGTCTGCCATTGATCTGCGCCTGCTGGTGCGCGATGTTCCTGACTTTCCCAAGCCAGGGATCCTGTTCCGCGACCTCACACCCCTGATGCGCCAGGCCAGTGCTTGGCAGGAAGTGGTGCGTCAATTGGCCGTGATCTGTGATCGCCTCCAGCCCGATCTGATCGTGGGCATTGAATCGCGGGGTTTCATTGTGGGCACGGCCCTGGCCACGGACCGGCGCCTGGGCTTCACACCGGTGCGCAAGCCCGGCAAGTTGCCAGGCGTGGTGCATGGCATTGATTACAGCCTGGAATACGGAACGGATCGGCTTGAGATCTTGGCCGATGGCTTTGAAACGGGCCCCCGGGTTCTGATCGTGGATGATCTCTTAGCCACCGGTGGCACCGCGAGCGCCTGCTCCCAGCTCGTGCAACGGGTGGGCGGCGACCTCTGTGGTTTTGCCTTCGTGGCCGAGCTTGCGGACCTTGGCGGTCGCGCCAAGTTGCCCGATGACGTGCCGGTTGAGTCCCTGATCATCTATTCCTAATCCAACTCATCAGGGTTGGGTGTCCTGCCAGGCGAGCACCTGATCGAGTTGCTCCAGGC
>CAMAVE010000020.1 GCA_945861595.1 Synechococcus sp. UW140 | reverse complement strand
CCGGCGCCGCTGGCCGATTGGTAGGTGCTCACCACCACCCGACGCAGGGGCCGCCGGGCCGCCAGGGGCGCCAGGGCCAGGGTCATCAGGATCGTGGTGCAGTTGGGGTTGGCGATGATCCCCTGGTGGGCAAAGGCCGCCTCGGGGTTCACCTCTGGCACCACCAAGGGCACCTGGGGATCGAGGCGAAAGGCGCTGGAGTTATCGATCACCACGGCGCCAGCCGCTGCCGCCACAGGTCCCCACTGCTTTGACACCGAGCCGCCGGCGGAGGCCAGCACCAGATCCACCCCGATGAAGGCCTCGGCGCTCACCGGCTCAATCGGGTAAGCACGGCCGTTCCAGGTCAACGTCTGGCCGGCGGAACGGGGCGACGCCAGCAACACCAGCTCCGCCACCGGGAACTGACGCTCGGCCAGCAGGGTGAGCAATTCCTGGCCCACGGCCCCGGTGGCGCCGAGCACGGCCACCTTCAGGGGCCGGTTGGGGAGGGAACTGGCGGTAGGGAGGGACAAGGGCGGCAGGGGAGGACAGGAACGGTTGGGCGAAAGCTCAGGGCTTGTCAGCAGGCTGGGCGTTGATCGGAAAGGCTTGGGATTCGGAAAAGCGGGGGAGCCGGCGGCGGTTGGGTCCTGAAGAAGCGGGTCCCAGGGGCTGGGGGGCTAGCTCGGGCCTAGAAACTCCCGGACTCAGCAAACCCCTGGCCGGTGAAGGCTGGGACCAGGGACCGGAAACCTGGAAGCGGAGACCGGAGCTGGCGACCGATGGGGGCTTGCTGGGAGAGCCCTGCTGCCGAGACGGAAACCCGACGTTGGAGGGTTGGTCTGGAGCGGCCAAGGACCGGGAGCAGGACCTCAGGATCGGGGCTGGAGCGACGGGATCAGCTGGACCATTGGCCTGGCTGGTCGGGCTTGGGACTGGCTCAGCAGGACTGCAGATGAACAGGTGCTGAACAGATTTGAAGCGGAATCTGGACGGGATTTAGGGCTGGCTCTGGTCGGGTGGACAGAATCTGGGGTCGGTGGGAACGGGTGGGTAGGGGGGCGTATGGGAGGCGAAGGGTTGGGGCAGCGGCCACCCAACCCCCACCGGAGGGGATGGCATCAACAATACGTGGCCATTCGGTCCTTGGCGAAGGGTGCAAGGGCGGCGCCCTTGGGGGCAGGTGAGGTCAGTTCCTAGGATCGCGGGCTGCCCCGCCGATCCGGTCCGGCGTTCCTCCCCACCAGCCCGCCATGAGTTCAGCCGCCAGCGCCGCCGCCCCCGCCAGCCTGAAGGTCACCACCAGCCCGCGCCCGGGCAGCCGCCTGGCCCTGGAAGTGGCCGTTCCGGCGGGCCGCAGCCAATCCAGCTACGACGCCGCCCTGGCCAAACTCAGCCGCAGCATCAAGCTGCCCGGCTTCCGCAAGGGCAAGGTGCCCCAGCCGGTGCTGCTGCAACAAATCGGCCCCCTGCGGGTGCGCGCCACGGCCCTGGAGGACCTGGTTGATGCCGTGTTCCGCGATGCCCTGGCCCAGGAGGAGATCCCGGCCATCGGCCAACCGGAACTGGCCGGCGGCTTCGAGGCCCTGCTGGAGCGGTTCGCCCCCGGCGAGGAGCTCACCTTGATCCTGGAGCTGGATGTGGAACCCACCCCCAGCCTGAAACTCACCAAGGGGCTGGTGGCCGCCAGTGAAGTCGTCAGCTACGACCCCGCCCGGGTCGATGAATGGATCGAGCAGTCCCGCCAGAAGCTCGCCAGCCTGGTGCCTGTCGAGGGCCGGGCCGCCCTGGCCGGTGATGTGGCCGTGGTCGACTTCAGCGGCACCTTCAGCGATGACGGCAGCCCGATCAGCGGCGGCAGTGGCGAAGGCATGGACGTGGAATTGGAAGAGGGCCGCATGATCCCCGGCTTCGTCGAAGGGGTGATCGGCATGGCGGTGGGCGACACCAAAACCGTGGCCTGCCAGTTCCCCGAGGAGTACCCCCAGGAGGACTGCCGCGGCCGGGCCGCCAGCTTCGTGCTCACCCTCACCGACCTCAAGACCAAGGAGCTGCCCGAGCTCGACGACGCCTTCGCCCAGCAGGCCAGCGACAAGGAAACCCTCGCCGAGTTGCGCGCCGACCTGGAAGCCCGCCTGCAGGAGGACGCCGAACGGCGCGACAAGGCCAACCGCCACGACGCCCTGCTCGACGCCCTGGTGGAGCAGCTCGAGGTGGAACTACCCGAAACCCTGGTGCAGGAGGAGATCCGCGCGCTGCTGGAGCAGACCGCCGGCCAGCTGGCCCAGCAGGGCATGGACGTGCGCAAGCTGTTCACCCCCGAACTGGTGCGCAGCCTGCGGGACACCTCCCGGCCTGAAGCCGAAAAGCGCCTGCGCCGCAGCCTGGCCCTCAAGGCCCTGGCCCTGGCCGAAGCGATCGAACTGGCCGAGGAGGAGCTCGAAACCAAGATTAAGGAGCTCTCCCGCAGCATCAGCGAAAGCGGCAGCATCGATCCGGCCCGCCTGCGCCAGGCCGTGCAGGACGACCTGATGCGCCAAAAGCTGCTCGACTGGCTCGAAAGCCACAGCACCATTACTGCCAAGTCCCCCGAGGACCTGGCTGGGGAACTGGCTGGGGAAGCGGAAGCTGGGGAGCCAGCCCCGAAGCCCGCGGCCAAGGGCAAGGCGGCAGCCTCGAAAAAAGCTGCCGCCAAGGAGCCTGGGGCCAGCGCCTGAGGGGCCGACACCCCTGGGCCCGCTTGGGCGCCATAGATTGATTCCACTGCCCTAAGCCCTACGGCCGCGTGATCGACGCCCAACCCCGAGCCCTGCGCCACCATCCGGTCCTCAACCAGTGGCAGGGCGTCCGCCCCGAGGCGATTGCCGCCAGACCCCAGGCTGCCCCTGGGGTCCTGCCCACCGTGGTCGAGCAGTCCGGCCGGGGCGAGCGGGCCTTCGACATCTATTCGCGCCTGCTGCGCGAGCGGATCATCTTCCTGGGCACGGGCATCGATGACGCCGTGGCCGATGCCCTGGTGGCCCAGCTGCTGTTCCTGGAGGCCGAAGACCCCGAAAAGGACATCCAGATCTATGTGAACTCCCCCGGCGGCTCGGTGACCGCGGGCCTGGCCATCTACGACACGATGCAGCAAGTGGCCCCGGACATCGTCACCATCTGCTACGGCCTGGCCGCCAGCATGGGCGCCTTCTTGCTGTCGGGAGGCACCAAGGGCAAGCGCCTGGCCCTGCCCAACGCCCGGATCATGATTCACCAGCCCCTCGGTGGCGCCCAGGGCCAGGCCGTGGACATCGAGATCCAAGCCAAGGAGATCCTCTTCCTCAAGGACACCCTCAACGGCCTGATGGCCGAACATACGGGCCAACCCCTGGAGAAAATCGCCGAAGATACGGACCGCGATTACTTCCTCTCCCCCGCCGAGGCCGTTGCCTACGGCCTGATCGACCGGGTGGTTACCGAGGTGACTCCCGCCTAATCAGCCCACTCCCCCTCCGCATCAGCGCTCCGCGCCCCACCTGCCCTGGACCTACCCCTTAGACGCTCCCCTCGATGGCCAAGTTCGACGCCCACCTGAAGTGCTCGTTCTGCGGCAAGTCCCAGGAGCAGGTTCGCAAGTTGATTGCCGGACCTGGCGTTTATATCTGCGACGAATGCATCGATCTCTGCAACGAGATCCTCGATGAGGAGCTGACCGAAAGCCAGGTGGCAGCCCGCAGCGCCCCCGAAACCAAGAGCAAGGCCCCCAGCAAGAAAACCGCCAAACCGGCCCCCACCCTGGCCGAGGTGCCCAAGCCCCACCAAATCAAGGCCTTCCTTGACCGGCAGGTGGTGGGCCAGGAGGAGGCCAAAAAAGTGCTGGCGGTGGCGATGTACAACCACTACAAACGGCTGGCCTGGCAGGGCGATGGCCAGGGGGAAACCGATGAAACCGCCACCCGCCTCCAAAAGTCGAACATCCTGCTGATTGGCCCCACCGGCTGCGGCAAGACCCTGCTCGCCCAGACCCTGGCCGAGATGCTGGATGTGCCCTTCGCCGTGGCCGATGCGACCACCTTGACCGAAGCGGGCTACGTCGGCGAAGACGTGGAGAACATCCTGCTGCGGCTGCTGCAAAAGTCCGACATGGATGTGGAGCAGGCCCAGCGCGGCATCATTTATATCGATGAGATCGACAAGATCGCCCGCAAGAGCGAGAACCCTTCGATTACCCGCGATGTGTCCGGCGAAGGGGTTCAGCAGGCCCTGTTGAAACTGCTGGAAGGCACCCTGGCCAATGTGCCGCCCCAGGGTGGCCGCAAGCATCCCTACCAGGACTGCATCCAGATCGACACCAGCCAGATCCTGTTCATCTGCGGTGGCGCCTTTGTGGGCCTGGAGGATCTGGTGCAACGGCGCCTGGGTCGCAACTCGATCGGCTTCCTGCCGGCCGATGGCCGCAGCCGCCAACACAAGGAGCTCCAAGCCGCCCAGGTGTTGCGCCACCTGGAGCCCGACGACCTGGTGCGCTACGGCCTGATTCCAGAATTCATTGGCCGGCTGCCGGTGAGCGCCATGCTCGAACCCCTAGACAGCCACGCCCTCGAATCGATTCTCACCACCCCCCGCGACGCCCTGGTTAAGCAGTTCCAGACCCTGCTGAGCATGGATAACGTGCGCCTCGAATTCGAACCGGGGGCCGTGCGGGCCATCGCCGCCGAGGCCCATCGCCGCAAGACCGGTGCCCGGGCCCTACGCGGCATCATCGAAGAGCTGATGCTCGATGTGATGTACGACCTGCCCTCCAGCACGGAGGTCAAGAGTTTCACGATCACCCAGGAGCTGGTGGAACAACGCAGCAAGGCCAAGGTGCTGGAGATCCCCAGCAGCAAGGCCGACCGAAGCCAGCGCGAGTCAGCCTGAACCCCCCCGGATTCCCAGTCCCTTTCCGGTGTCCTGATCTCTCCCCCCTGCCTTGGCCAGCGCCGACCATCTCAAGGTGCCCCGCCAGCACGGCCTCTTCGTGCACCACGGCATTGACCTGGGGGATGGCACGGTGGCCCACTACCTGGAAGGCCGCCAGATCCTGCGTAGCAACCTGCAGGACTTCAGCCTGGGCCAACCCATCGCCACCGTCTCCTACCCCCCAGGCAGCTGCTCGCCGCCAGGGGTGACCCTCGGGCGGGCCCTCGAGCGCCTGGGCGAGCGGCGCTACAACCTGATCTTCAACAACTGCGAGCACTTCGCCCACTGGTGCAAAACCGGCCGCCACCGCAGCGCCCAGGTGGAGGGCTGGCTGCAGACGGGCAGCCTCGGCGCCCTGGCCCTGGGCCAGATGGTGCCGGCGGCCCTGCTGGCCGGGGTTCGGTTGCTCCTACGCCAGGACCTGCGGCTCGATGGCCTGCCGATTGAGCAGGGCCGGGAGCTGGCGCTGCGCAGCCTGGAGCAGCTCGAAAGCCTGCGGCTCAAGCTGCAGCAGGCCCTGGAGCAGGAACTCACCAAGGCGGAAGCCCGCTGGGGCCAGGGCAGCCCCAACCGGTCCGGGACCGGCGCCCAGGGCTTCGAAGGGCTGCGGCTGGCGGCCCAACGCCTGGAGGACAAGCTCAGCGAGGTGGAGGAGCTGCAACAACGGCTCGACCAACTGCTCAAGGGCCATGAGGTTTAGCCTCAGGGTCTGTCCGTTCGCGGGGACGGAGTCCGGACGCAGCGACCCATGAGCCAGGCCTACCAGCCGCTGCACCACAAGTACCGGCCCCAAACCTTCGACCAGCTGGTGGGCCAGGAGGCGATCGCCGCCACCCTGGGCAACGCCCTGCGCCAGAACCGGATCGCGCCGGCCTACCTGTTCAGCGGGCCCCGGGGCACGGGCAAAACCTCCAGTGCCCGCATCCTGGCCCGCTCGCTCAACTGCATTAGGGGCGACAGCCCCACCCCAGACCCCTGCGGCATTTGCGCCCTCTGCACCAGCATTGCCGCCGGCAACGCCCTCGACGTGATCGAGATCGATGCCGCCTCCAACACCGGGGTGGACAACATCCGCGAACTAATCGAGCGCTCTCGCTTTGCGCCAGTACAGGCGCGCTGGAAGGTGTATGTGATCGACGAGTGCCACATGCTCTCGACGGCCGCCTTCAACGCCCTGCTCAAAACCCTGGAGGAGCCGCCCCCGAGGGTGGTGTTCGTGCTGGCCACCACCGATCCCCAGCGGGTTCTGCCCACGATCCTGAGCCGCTGCCAGCGCTTTGATTTCCGCCGCATCCCCCTCGACGCCCTCGAAGGCCACCTGCGCTACATCGCCACCGAGGAGCAAATCGGCATTACCGCCGAAGCCCTGCATGTGGTGGCCCAGCGGGCCCAGGGGGGCCTGCGCGATGCCGAGAGCCTGCTCGACCAACTGAGCCTGCTGCCGGCACCGATCGAGCCGATGGCCGTGTGGGAGCTGGTGGGGGCAGTGCCCGAACAGGAGCTCCTGGCCCTGGCCACGGCCCTGGCCCGCTTCGAACCCCTGGGAGTGGTGGAAGCCTGCCGCGAACTGCTCGACCGGGGCCGGGAACCCTCGGCGGTGTTGCAGGGGCTGACCAGCCTGCTGCGGGACCTGGTGCTAGCGGCCGTGGCCCCGGAACGGCTTGAACTGACGAGCTTTTCGCCCCAATTCCGCCCCCAGCTGCCCGAGCTAGCCCAGCAATTGGGCACGGCCAAATTGCTGCAGTGGCAGAGCCAGCTCAAAGGCAGCGAACAGCAGCTGCGCCATAGCGTCCAGCCCCGCCTCTGGCTGGAGGTGTTGGTGTTGGGTCTGTTGGCCCAACCGACTTGGGTCGCCCCGTCCCCAGGCCCGGGCACAACGGCAGGGCAACCGGCCCCCACGGGGAGCGCTGCGGCCAATCCCCAGGCTCGCGGACAAGCCGCCTCGACCCAACCCCAGGGCCAGGTCCGGCCGGCCGAACCCGTCCAGGGCAGAGCAGCGGCAGCGCCCGCCGCCCATGCCAACGGCCCCTCCCAGGCGGCCCGATCGCCAGGCCCGGCCCCTGATCCAGCGCCAACGTTGGACCCGGAACCGGCTCCAGGCCCCCAAGGCGCACCATCGGCGGGCGCCAACCTGCCGGAGCTCTGGCAGCAGATCCTCACCGGCCTGGAGCTGCCCTCCACCCGCATGTTGCTCTCCCAGCAGGCCACCTTGGTGCGGCTGGATGGCCAACGGGCCGTGGTGCGGGTGGCGGGTAACTGGATGGCCATGGTGCAAGGGCGCCTGCCCCTGCTGGAGCGGGCCATGGAGACGGCCCTCGGCAGCCCCCGCCAGGTGATTCTCGAAGGCGCCGACGGCCACCAGACCACGGCAACCCCGGCCAAGGCGGCACCAGCCCCAGGCCCGAGGCCCCAGGCCCATGCCCCGGCACCCGCCCCGGCCCCGGTCAACAACCCTGAAGCCGCCGGGTCCATCAACCCGGCACCAATCCCAGGCCAGGTCGCGACTCCGATAGCGGTGGCCATGGCGGCAGCGATGGCGGCGCCAGCTCCAAACCCAGTCGGGGGGGCGACAGGGGTCGCCCAAACCCCTGCTCCGACGCCTGCAAACCTCGGCCCTGGGGCGCCGCCCGCAGCGGCCCCGGTTGCCAGCAGTGCCAGCCAAGCCCCGCCAACTCCCGTAGAGGCCCCACCCCAGCGGGCCCTGCCCGGCAGCATCGATGAAAAGGCCAAGCGCCTGGCCGATTTCTTCAACGGCGAAGTGATCTCAGACTTCAGTGACGACATGGCCTGAACGGGCCCCGATTGGAGCAGCGCAGCGGCGGATGACAACACCAAAATCAGACCTGGCAAACGGATCATCCGCCAACAGCAACTGCGCAGCAACGGCCCGCAAACTGAGGCAGTCTTAACAGGAAGAAGACGCCATATTGCGGCATGAACTTATCTGCAACACCCTTAATGTAAGACAGCCCTCGATGCAAACGAGCCCATGCCCCGTCATCATGGCTACAAACTAGTTGCAGCGGCAAGCCTCTGCGCCGCTGCGGCCACTCTCTTCCCTAGCCAGGCCATGGCCGGCTCGATTAATCCCTCCACCTTCAATGCTTCCATCGCCATTGGTGACACCGTGAAGGTAGTGAAAAAGATCTTCACCGACGTGGGTGGCGGCTTGGTGGACTTTCTGTTTCTCGCCGATAACACCGGAAGCATGGGTGGCGTCATCGGCAACGTTCAAAGTGTGGCCAACCAGTTGTTGACCAATCTCAGCACCACCTATACGGGATCCCAGTTTGCCGTGGCTCGCTATTTCGGAGATCCATCCGAATCAGGAGAAACATTCAATAGCTCCTATGATGTGCTGCAGAAAATCACCCCCCTCACTCCCCTTGCGGTAGCGGGTATCAACAACTGGTTCGCGAGTGGTGGAGGTGACCTCCCGGAGGCAAACTTTTATGCGCTTCAACAAGGTGTTCAAAATGGCGCTACCACCTGCCCAGCCATGAAGTCCTGCTCATGAATGATGCGGCCCGCCAGCTGGGGTCCCAATCGCCAATGCCAGGGCAAATCCCCGGGTCCCGCTTGAAACAGGCCCGCCAGGGCAATCTGGCCGGCAAACCGTTCCGGCGACACCGTGCCCCTCAGCAGGTGGCCCAGGGCCGGCCGCCACCAACGGGGGGCCACCATCTGCAGCCCATGCTGCCGGCAGAAGACCCGGGCGCGAGCCCAATAGAACAGCCGGTTGCCCAGGCCAGTGCCGCGGGGAAAGTGGGCTGTGCAGGCGATCGTGACTCGCCGCTGCATTCGCCGTCCTTGGATTCCGAGTCACTTTGGTGGCTGCCAGACCCTGGCTCAACGGCGAAGCGCACCAGCGCAGCCGATCTACCGCAGCCATGCCGCGCCTGCGTTGCCCGAGCCCCGGCCCGGACCTAAGGCGTTGGGTCCGCCAGGGCCGGTTCGCCGCTGGCACCGCCATGCAGGGTCTTGGCCCAAACCAGCGTCTTGGGCAACAGGGCCATGCGCAGGGTGGTGTAAGGGATCACCACAAACCAATGGCCGAGATAGACGATGCCGAGGGCCAGGTTGGCCAGGTCCATGGCCGGCAGGGCCGGCCCCTCGCTGGGGCGGCGGCAACCCTTGAGAATCGCCCCGCCCGAGAGGCCAAAAGCCAGCACGGACAGGGGCCAGAAGGCTGGGGCCGTGCGGCTCAGCAACGAAGCCAGCAAGTCGGCGGAGGCCATCACCGGTAGCCCGTATTGCAGCAGAAAAAACACGGCCAGGTCGAGCCGCTTCTCGAGCGGCAACGCCCCAGACCACAGGCGAGGCCAGTAGTCGAAAAAGCGCTGCAGACCGCCTTCGGCCCAACGCTGCCGCTGGCGCCACAGGGCCGCAAGCGTGGTCACCGCCTCCTCCTGAACCGGTGGATTCCAAAGCAGGCCCACGGGCTGGCCTTCGAGCAGCAAGCGAAAACTGAGATCCAGGTCGTCGGTGACCGTGGCCTCATTGAACCCATCGCAAGCCAGCACCACCTCGCGGCGCAACAGCTGGCCGTTGCCACGCAACTCGACCACGCCACCCGCCTGGAGCCGACCCTCCTGGATCACCGCATCGAGGGCCATCTCCATGGCCTGACAGCGGGTCACCAGGTTGTGGCCGGCATTGACCACCGCCTTGCGCAACTGCACCGCCGACCAGCCGCCGGCCTCGGCAAAGGGCACCAGCCGCCTGAGCACATCGCTCTGCAAATCCGCATCGGCATCGAGCACCATCAGCCAACGGCCCGCCAGCTGGGGCAAGACCGTGTTCAGCGCACCCGACTTGCCCCCACCGGCGTCCCGGGGCCGGCGCACCACCTGGAGCTGGGGATAGACGCCCTGTTGCGCGGCGAGCACCGCTGCGGTGCCGTCCTCGCTGCCGTCGTCCACCACCCAAAAACGCAGCAACTCCTGGGGGTAATCGAGCTGGCTCAGCCGCTGCACCAGCCGGCCGATCACCGCCTCCTCATCCCGGGCCGCCACCACCAGATCCACCGCCGGCAGGTCAACAGCGGGCAGGTCAGGCGCCCCAGGTTCCGCCTCTCCCGGCTTGGCAGCGTCGAAAGACTCCCGCGAGGGGCCCAGGAAGACCGCCTTAAAGCCGTACCCCCCCAGGGCCAGGGCCAAGGCCAGGGCCGGCAGGGGCGACCAGACCCCCAAGCCATGGGGCAGGCTGCCGCCGAGCCCGCAACAAAAAAGAAACAGGGCGGCCTTCACGCGACGGCGTCCTGTGGCTATGCCGCCCGCGTCCATGGGTCCCCCAACCGTGGCGGCATCTTAAAGGCCCTGCTTCAGGCTTTCGATCGACACCAGAGCCGTGCCCGGGTAGTACCGCTCCAGAATCCTGGCCACGCTCCAGCCGCGCCGGGCCAGGTCGATGGCGCCCGCCTGGGACAGGCCAGCGCCATGGCCGAAGCCGCCGCCCACCACAGTCCAGAGGCCCGGACCGGCCGGCTTCACCTCAAACAGGGTGCTGGGCAGCTGGCGCAGGGCCCGGCGAATGCCATCACGGCGCAACACCAGCGACCCCTTGGTGCCCTGGATGCTCAAGGCCAGGACCCGGCCGCTGGCGCCCCGCTCCAGCACCACCAGGCGTCGTACCCCCCCTAGGGCCGTCCCGGCGGCACCCAAAGCCTGCCCAACCTGGGCAGCGCTGAGCTGGCGCTGCCAGCGGTAGCGCGGATGGTCAGCGCCATAGCCCGCCTCGCCCTGGCGCAGCAGGGTTGACAGGCTCTCCTTAGTCAAGGGCAGGGCGAAGGCCTGGCGGAAGGGGACGGGACCGTCGGCAAAGGCCTGGAGGTAGGGGAGGGGCGCCCCTCCCCAGGCCTCCTCAAATCCGGCCGCTACGCCGCCATTGCTGGCGTGATACACCGCATGGATCGGCTGATCGCGCCAGATGAGCAGCTGGCGGTTGGTGGCGGCCACGGCCCGGCGCAGCTCGGAGCTGGCCTGGCCCGGATCGCCATACACCTGGCATTGGGTGTCGGCGCAGAGGTGGTAGCCATCGGCGACGAAGCGCTGGCGATTGCGCAGGGCCCAGGTGCGGGCCAGGATCGCCTGGGCCGAGAGGGCCGCCGCCGGGGCGCCGGCGCCAATTTCGTGCGGCACCACCCCCAGCAGGTAGCGCTCTAAAGGCACCACTTCAACCAACGTCCAGCTGCCGTAGGCGTCGCCCTGGAGCCGGAAGGGACCCTTGAAGACGCCCCCCTCCCAACGCAATCCCGCCGGCGCCCTCAGGTTGATCGGCCCCTGCAGGGCCATGGTTCCCTTTGGTCCCTGGGCTACCAGGGCGGTGCGCCGCAGGAGTCGCAGACTCAGCTGGCTGGCCTTCAGGCCCGCCGGCGCCGCCGTACCCGGCGGCGCCCACACCTCCCAATCGGCGGGATGGGCGATCACCACCGCCACCCCCTGCTGGCGCCAGCGGTCGGCCGCCAAGCTCGCGGCCTCGTAGCTGGGAAAGGGACCCAGCACCGTGCGGCTAATCCGCACTGGAACGGCCAGGGGCTCGCTGCGCCAGACCAATTTCAGACTGGGCCCCACCAGCCGCTGACCCTTGGCATCGACCAATTCCAAGGGCCCCTGGACGCTCTCCAGCAGGAGCGGGGCCGCCGATGGCTTGCTGCCTAGGTGGGCCGCCAGGCCAACCCAGAGCAGGGGTTGGTCGCTGCGGATCGCTGGTGGCGGCGGCACCGGCCAGGCGAGCTGGTCGGCGGCGCGGCAACCGGGCGCCAGCAAGGGCCAGGCCAGCAGCGGGGAAACCAGGGCAAAACGCCTGCGCCCCATGGGCTTAGTGCGCAGGCGCGACGGGTCGGGCATGGGGGTTGGGGGCACGGCCTGGGGACGGGAGCTTGGCGGAAGGCACTTCCGCGTCGTACTTTGATTGTTTGTGCCCGAGCGGCGAGAGACATGCCGAAGCTCAAGACCCGCAAAGCTGCCGCCAAGCGGTTCAAGGCCACCGGCAGTGGGAAGTTCATGCGGCGGCGTGCTTTCCTCAATCACTTGCTCGATCACAAGAGCCCGAAGCGCAAGCGCCACCTCGGCACCATGGCCCTTGTCGACGAGCGCGACGCCGACAACGTGCGCGCCATGCTCCCCTACAGCTGAACGCTGCGCCGGTTCCCGTTTTTCCCTTTCCCTGAGATCCATCCATGGCACGCGTTAAGAGGGGCAATGTCGCCCGCAAACGCCGCAACAAAATCCTGCGCCTCGCCCGGGGCTTCCAGGGCAGCAGTGGCTCCCTGTTCCGTACCGCTAACCAGCGGGTGATGAAGGCCCTCTGCAATGCCTATCGGGACCGTCGCCGCCGCAAGCGCGACTTCCGCCGCCTCTGGATTGCCCGCATCAATGCCGCAGCTCGCCTCAACGGCCTCAGCTACAGCCGGCTGATCGGTGGCCTCAAGAAGGCCGATGTGCAGATCAACCGCAAGATGCTGGCCCAGTTGGCCGTGGTTGATCCGGCCAGTTTCACCGCAGTGGTTGGCGCCGCCAACAGCTGACTTTCCCCTGGTAGGCCCATGGATCATCTGCTTCCCCAGGCCTACCTGATCGGTCTGATCGTTCTGCTTGGTGGCGCCGCCGTGGTGGTTGCCAGGCAAATTTTTCGTGTGCGCCGCGATGAGGCGACCCTGAGCCGGCTGGAAGGGGTGACCAAATCCAGCGACCGCTCCTGCGCCGACCTCTATGAGCTGGGCTCGGTGCAGCTCCGTAAACGGCTCTATGGCGAAGCCGCCGCCAGCCTCAAGCTGGCCCTCAAATCCGCCGATGGCGAGCCAGCCGAAGCCCAGGCCCTGATCCAGAACGCCCTCGGTTTTGCCCTGGCCGCCCAGAACAATTACGCCGCGGCCATCCGCCACTACCGCTCGGCCCTGAAGTTCAAGCAGGACTACCCCGTGGCCCTGAACAACCTGGCCTTTGCCCTCGAAAAGCAAAGCAAGGCCGAGGAAGCCCTCACGACCTACCGCCAGGTGCTGGAGCTGGATGCCTCCAACAGCACGGCCCTCAAACGGCTCAAGCGCCTGGAACGGACTGCGGTCTGAGGGAGCACCGGCCAAGCAGAAGCTTCTCGGTCGGCCCCTCAAATCAACAAGGTGGAGGCCCATCTTGAGCCGGTTGGCTCCGGCCAGGTCGGGGCCCTCTTTCGGAGCCGAGCGCCAAACCAAGACTCCTCTAGGGGTCGGGCTTGAAACCCAACCCCCGGGGGTGCGGCCCCTCTCTAGGCGCCTACCAAAGACCCCGAACCGGCTGGGCCTTGGTGACGCCCCTGGTGTTCCGGCCAGCCACCTGCACCGGATTCAAAACCAGCTGGCCGCCACTGTTGGTCAGCCGGGGCGCGATCCACCCATTGAGGGCCAGGGATTCCAGCCCCTGAAATTCGCCGCCCGCCTCCAGGCCAGCGACCTTGTTGGTGGCGAGCACCAACAGGTCGAGCTGGTCCGATTTGGCATTGAGGTTGCCTTGCACCGGTACCGCCACCGAACCCACGGTCATCTCGCCGTGGAGATCAACCATCTGGCCCAGGGCGCGCACGGAAACCAGCTTGAGGGTCACTGGCAACACCGAGCCACCGTTGAAGGCCTGGTAGGTGCCGTTCCACTGGCGCGGCAGCTGGCTTGTGATCTTGGCCGCCCGGGCAACGGGATCAAAGGTATCGATCGGCGCCAGTTCGCCCAGCACGGCCGTATCGGCGGCCTGCTCACTGCGGGGGGGCGCCTTGAAGGGCACGATGTCGCCGACCCCCAGGGTGGTCGCGGCCAACAGAAAGGGAATCACAGCTGCACCTGGAATTGCCCACAGGCTAAGGGCAAGTAGGGCGGCGACAAGGGCCAGGCAGTACCTTCAAACCAAGCTCCAATCCTGGAGTTGTCCGTTGTCCATCCCTGGAGCAATCCAAGAGCGGAATGGCCCATAGCTCCAACCCTCTTCCAAGCGGCGCCGTCCCCAGTCCCGCCCAGGACCCTGGCCTGGTGATCGGCGGTCGCCGCTTCCGCAGCCGCTTAATGACCGGCACCGGCAAGTACCCCACCCTGGCGGCCATGCAGGCCAGCCTGGTGGCCAGTGGCTGCGACATCGTCACCGTCGCCGTGCGCCGGGTGCAAAGCCAGGCAGCCGGCCACGAAGGCCTGCTCGAAGCGATCGATTGGCAACGCATCTGGATGCTGCCCAATACCGCCGGCTGTGCCACCGCCGAGGAGGCGGTACGGGTGGCCCGCCTCGGCCGGGAGCTGGCCAAGCTGGCCGGCCAGGAGGACAACACCTTCGTGAAACTGGAGGTGATCCCCGATTCCCGCCACCTGCTACCCGACCCGATCGGCACCCTGCAGGCGGCCGAAATCCTCGTGAAGGAGGGCTTCACCGTGTTGCCCTATATCAACGCCGATCCGATCCTGGCCAAACACCTGGAGGAGGCCGGCTGCGCCACGGTGATGCCCCTGGGCTCGCCGATCGGATCGGGCCAGGGGATCCGCAATGCCGCCAACATCGCCCTGATCATCGAAAACAGCCGGGTGCCGGTGGTGGTTGATGCGGGCATCGGCGTACCCAGCGAGGCGGCCCAGGCCATGGAAATGGGGGCCGACGCCCTGCTGGTCAACAGCGCCATCGCCCTGGCCGGGGATCCGGCCGCCATGGCCCACGCCATGGGGCAGGCCTGCGAAGCGGGCCGCACCGCCTTTCTGGCCGGCCGGTTGCCCCGGCGGGCCCAGGCCAGCGCCAGCTCGCCCCAACAGGGTCTAGTGGGCCGTTGATGGCTGATGGGGGGGGGAGGCCCCCGTCTGCCACCCAGCGGGGCCCTGGGGACGCAGGGCCCCGCTGGGTGGGTGAAGTTCCGTACCGGATTGGGGATCACCCCACCGGACCCCCTTAGGGTCCGGCCCACGTTCGCAGCCAGACCATGGCCGTCACCCAGGAGGACGGAGGGCGCCTCAATGCCTTCGCCAAGGAACCGCGCATGGAGCTGATCGAGGCGGGTCAGGGCCCCGGCCGCGCCAGCCTGGTGCTGCTGGTGGGCGGGGCCGCCCTGGTGGTGCTTTTGATGGCGGTGGCCGTGGGCATCAGCTGAGGCTGGTTGCTTCGCTCGGCACAAGGGTCCTGGCCCCAAGGCAAGTCACGACCAGGGCGGAAGGGGCCAAACCGTCCAAGCAAGCCTGGAAACCCCTGCCGAGGAAGGGGGGCGGAACACCTGTAGTAGCTTGCCCTCACCGAGCATTTGCTCGTTCACAGGAGTCCTGGGGTGAAGGTTCTCGTTCTCGGCGGCGACGGCTTCTGTGGCTGGCCCTGCTCGGTGAATCTGGCGGATGCCGGCCACGATGTCGTGATCGTCGACAACCTGAGTCGGCGCAAGATCGACATTGATCTGGGCGTTGAGTCGCTTACGCCGATCGCCACGATCCAGGATCGCCTCACCGCCTGGGAGCAGGTGGGCGGCCGGCCGATGCGCTTCGTGTCCCTTGACGTCGCCAAGAATTACGCCCGCCTGCTCTATCTGCTGCAAACGGAGCGGCCGGATGCGATCGTCCATTTCGCCGAACAGCGGGCTGCCCCCTATTCGATGAAATCGAGCGCCACCAAGCGCTACACCGTCGATAACAACGTCAACGGCACCCACAACCTGCTGGCGGCGATTGTGGAGAGCGGCCTCGATCCCCACATCGTCCACCTCGGCACCATGGGGGTCTACGGCTACGGCTCCCACCGCGGCGCCACGATTCCGGAGGGCTATCTCACGGTGGAAGTGCCCCAGCCCGATGGCAGCCGCTTCACCGAAAAGATCCTGCACCCCACGGATCCCGGCAGCGTCTATCACATGACCAAGACGCTCGACCAACTGCTCTTCTTCTATTACAACAAAAACGACGCCATTCGCGTCACCGACCTGCACCAGGGCATCGTCTGGGGCACCAACACCGCCCTCACCGAGCAGGATCCGCGCCTCACCAACCGCTTCGACTACGACGGCGATTACGGCACGGTGCTGAACCGCTTCCTGATGCAGGCGGCGATCGGCTATCCCCTCACCGTCCATGGCACCGGCGGCCAGACCCGCGCCTTCATCCACATCCGCGATTCGGTGCGTTGTGTGCAACTGGCCCTGGAGAATCCGCCCGAACGCGGCGAGAAGGTGAAGATCTTTAACCAGATGACCGAAAGCCACCAGGTGGGTGAATTGGCCCGCAAGGTGGCCGACCTCACCGGGGCCCAGATCAACTACCTGCCGAATCCCCGCAAGGAGGCGATTGAAAACGACCTGATCGTGGACAACCGCTGCTTCATCGAGATGGGTCTCAAGCCCACCACCCTCGATGACGGCCTGCTCAGCGAGGTGGTGGATGTGGCGCGCCGCTGGGCCGACCGCTGCGACCGCTCCAAAATCCCCTGCGTGTCCGCCTGGACCACCACCCAGGCCGCCGCGATCCAGGCGCCGGCCTGAGCCCGGCCGCCCCTCCGCCCCTCCGCCTCCACCCATGCGTCCCAGCCAGCCATCGTGAAGATCGCCTTCTTCACCGAAACCTTCCTGCCGAAGGTCGACGGCATCGTGACGCGGCTCACCAAGACGCTGGAGCACCTCGTTGCCGCCGGCGATGAGGTGATGATCTTCTGTCCGGAGGGGGCCCCGGAGACCTACCTGGGCGCCCAGGTGGTTGGCGTGCCAGCCATGCCCCTACCCCTCTATCCCGAGCTGAAGCTGGCCCTGCCGCGGCCCTCGGTGGCCGAGGCCCTAGACGCCTTCGCCCCTGACCTGGTCCATGTGGTCAACCCGGCAGTGTTGGGCTTAGGCGGGATCTGGCTAGCCAAAACCAAGGGCATCCCCCTGGTGGCCAGTTACCACACCCATCTGCCCAAGTACCTGGAGCATTACGGCATGGGCATGCTGGAGCCCCTGCTCTGGGAACTGCTCAAGGCGGCCCACAACCAGGCCCAGCTCAACCTCTGCACCTCCACGGCCATGGTCGAGGAGCTGCGCGAGCACGGCATCCAGCACACCGCCCTCTGGCAGCGCGGCGTGGACACGGAACTGTTTCGCCCCGAACTCCGCTCCGAAGCCATGCGCGAACGGCTGCTAGGCCGCCACGGCGCCAGCGACAGCCTGCTGCTCTACATCGGCCGCCTCTCGGCCGAAAAGCAGATCGACCGCATCCGCCCCGTGCTGGAAGCCCTGCCCGGCAGCCGGCTGGCCCTGGTGGGCGATGGGCCCTACCGGGCCCAGCTGGAAAAAATCTTCGAAGGCACTGCCACCACCTTCATGGGCTACATGGCCGGCACCGACCTGGCCAGCGCCTACGCCAGTGCCGATGCCTTCCTCTTCCCCTCCAGCACCGAAACCCTGGGCCTGGTGCTGCTCGAAGCGATGGCTGCCGGCTGTCCGGTCGTGGCCGCCAACCGGGGCGGCATCCCCGACATCGTCAGCGATGGCGTCAATGGCTGCCTCTATGAACCGGACGAGGGCGGCAGCCTCACCGCCGCCACCCAACGGCTCCTAGGCGACCCCAGCCGGCGCCAGCAACTGCGCCTCGATGCCCGCCAGGAAGCCGAGCGCTGGGGCTGGGCCGGTGCCACCGCCCAACTGCGCCGTTACTACGACCAGGTCCTGACGCCGCCCCTGCAACTGGTGGCCTGAGGGCCTGGGACGCGCTGCCTGCGGACGTCAACAGTCCAGCCTTCAGGGAGCCACTAGCAACCGCTGCTGCAGCTCGGCCAGATCGCTGGACACCCTGGCCAGGGTTTGCTGCAACAGGAGCCGGTCGGCGGCGGTGGCGGCCGCTGGCTTGGCGATGGCGCCGGGCTCCTGATCGGCATCGGCCATCTCCTCGACGGTGACCTTGACCACCGGATTGCCCAGGCCGGGCTGGAGCCGATCGAGGCTGTCCCGCAGGGAGCGGGCGGCGCCATCCCCTTCCTGTTTGAGGGTGCCCAGGGGATCGCTGGAGTCGGTAAAGGCTTCGATCACATCGCGGGGTCCGCCGCGGCGGGCCCGTTCCACCACCGCCATGCCCACGGGCAAGACCTCCTGCATCAGGGTCAGCCGTAGGGCATCAAAGGGGTCAGCCGCCATGGCACTCACCACGTGCTCGCGCACGATTCACTGAATAGCCCCAGTCTGCCGGCCTCCGGCTCAGGGTGTGCGGCCCACCCCGGGCTGGACGATCACCTCGTGGCCAACCGGCTGGCGCGACCCCAGCCACCAGCCGCCCACCAGGGCCAGCACCAGCAGGGCCGTGAACGGCAGCACCGCCTGGCGGGTCACCTCGAGGCTGCACCACTCGGCCCAATTGCGCATCAGGCGCTCGCGGTCAAAGCGACGGCGCTCGCTGGCCTGCTGCTGCAGGCGTCGCCGCAGGGATTTGGCCACCCAGCGCTCGAACGCCCGCTTCTTGGTGACCGCCATCTTGCGCTCCACCTCCAGCAGCTGGCCGGAGGTGAGCTCGGGGTTGAAGGTGCTGATCAGCTCCAGCGTCTTGAGAAACATCTCGACGGCGCCATCCTTGATGGCGGTTTCTTCCGGCGGCAGCAGCTCCCAGACCAGCTCCGGATAAAAGCGGGCCCGATTGGCCTGGATCTGGTCCTCGTCCAACTGGCCGGGTTCCCGCAGCCAGCGATCTGTGTTGGCGTCGAAGCGGCGCCAGTAGAGGAACGGGTTGAGATAGATCGTCTTTCCAGCCAGCTGAATGCTGTCCTGCTGAAGGCGGCGCTGCAGCTGGATGTCCTGCTCGGTGGCGGCCGTCAAGGGTTGGTGGCTGGGCCCCGATGGTATCGAAGCCGGCCCGATGCCACCAGCCCCGCCCCCCCGGACCCATCCCCTAGACGGTTGGGGGTTGCGAGCGGTCCGTGGTAGGGGCGCCGCTCGGGCCGTGGGTCGTCAAGGCACCTCATTCCCACTCGATCGTGCCGGGGGGCTTGCTGGTGATGTCGTACACGACCCGGTTCACCCCTTTCACCTCATTGACGATGCGATTGGAGATCGTTTCCAGCAGGTCGTACGGCAGGCGCGACCAGTCGGCGGTCATGCCGTCTTCGGAGGAGACGCAGCGCAGCACGATCGGGAAGGCGTAGGTGCGTTTGTCCCCCATCACGCCCACACTTTTAACGGGGAGCAGCACTGCAAAGGCCTGCCAGATGTCGTGATAGAGGCCGGCGGTTTTCACTTCCTCGCGCACAACCAGATCGGCGTCGCGCAGGATGTTGAGCTTTTCGGCGGTCACTTCACCCAAGATTCGAATCGCCAGGCCGGGGCCTGGGAAGGGATGGCGACCGACGATTTCCTGGGGCAGGCCCAGGGAGCGGCCCACCTTGCGCACCTCGTCTTTGAATAGGCGCCTCAGCGGTTCCACCAGCTTGAATTGGAGATCCTTGGGCAGGCCGCCCACGTTGTGGTGGCTCTTGATCTTGACGGCAACCCGCTCGCCGGTTTTGGGATCAACGTTGGTGCCAGCCGACTCGATCACATCGGGATAAAGGGTGCCCTGGGCAAGGAAATCAAAGGGACCGAGACGCTTGCTTTCTTCCTCAAAAACCCGAATAAATTCGGCGCCGATTATTTTACGTTTCTCCTCGGGATCTGTAATGCCAGCCAGCTTGTCAATGAAGCGGTCACGGGCATTAATATATTCAACATTGATATGGAAACGCTTATCAAAAAACTCAACTAAAAATTCTGGCTCCCCCTTACGCATGAAGCCTTGATCGATGAACATGCAGGTGAGCTGGTCGCCGATCGCCTGGTGCAATAGGAAAGCCAGGGTGGAGGAATCCACTCCGCCTGAAAGGGCTAACAGCACCCGCCGATCGCCCACCTGCTCCCGCACCGAGGCAATCGCTTCCTCAATGAAGGCGGCCGTGGTCCAATCGGGTTCACAGCCACAGATGTGATACACAAAATTGCGCAGCATCACCATGCCACCAGTGGAATGCACCACCTCCGGGTGGAATTGCACGCCATAGAGCCGCCGCCCATGGTGAGCAACGGCCGCCTCGGGAGTGTTCTCGGTGTGGGCAAGCCGCACAAATCCCTCTGGCAGAGACGCCACCGAATCGCCATGGCTCATCCACATCGTCGAGCCTTGCTCAACATTGGTGAGCAGGTCGATGGGATCATCCACCGTGATCGGTGCCTTGCCGTATTCAGCCCGGCCAGCCGCCACCACAGCCCCACCTAACTGCTGCACCATCAGCTGCATGCCGTAGCAAACGCCCAGCACCGGAATGCCCAGGTCCCAGATGGCCGGGTCGCACACCGGCGCACCCTCTTCGTACACCGAACTGGGGCCACCACTGAGGATGATTCCTTTCGGCGCCAGCTGGCGCAGCTCCTCGGCCGTGGTGGCATAGCCCATCACCAGGGAATACACCTCGGTCTCGCGCACCCGACGGGCAATCAGCTCGGAATACTGGGAGCCAAAATCAAGGATCACGATCGCCGGGGAGCGGCCGCTCTCACCGTTGGCGTTCTGCTGCGCAGCGGACATAGGGGCTCGTTGGGGCGACGGGGCGCGACTGGGCTGCAGCCGCCAGGTCTCTCTGGGGTCAGCCTAGGGGTCAGGCCCGAAAGGCCTGCCAGAGCCGGTGCCCCTGGGGACCCTGGGCCGTGATCTGGCGCTGGCGATCAAAGAGCACCGCCCCCACCCGGATGGCCTGCTGCCCGTAGCGGGCCAGATAGGCCTCCGCCCGCTGCTCGATACTGGTGGCGATCCTGAGGCGCAGGCGATCGGCGACGGCCGGATCGCTGGACTCCAAGCCCGCCAGGGCAGCCTCCACCGTGGCGGCTGCGTGCAGGGCCTGCAAATCCGCCCCAGCCACCCCCTCTAAGGCCGCCAGGGCCACCAGCACCTCGGCGCGGCCGTCGGCCAGGTGGTGATGGGTGTGAAAGATGCCCCCCGCCAACTTGATCAACTTGCCGTGGTAGCCAAACAGCATCAGTCGCCGCACCCCCGCCTCCGCCGCGGCCACCAGCAGGGGCCCCAGCCAGTTGCCCGCCTTCAGCAACAGCTCCGGCGCCAGGCCCAGGCGCGGGGCCAGATCCATGCCGTTCTCGCCGATCACCAACACCAAATCACCGTTGAACCCATCGGTGCCAGCGCGCCGCACCAGCTCAGAGCGCGCCAGGGCCAGCTGGTCCGGGGCGGCGCTGCTTTGCACCAGGGCCTGGGTGCCGATCAGGGCCAGGCCATCGACCACGCCAAAGGCGGCGTTGCTGGTGCGTTCGGCCAGGGCCCGGCCGTCGGGTAACACCAGCCGCACCACCAAGGCCTGATCCGCCGGCAGCAAGGGCCGCAGGTTGGTCTCGAGCAGCTGGCGGGCGTAGGCCGAATGGCAGAGGGCCCGGTCTTGCTGGTGTACCCCGACCCCTTCACCGGCCTCGAGCTGCAGCCAGGGCTGGTCCGGCTCCAGGGGCTGGCAGCGCACCAGCACCCACACCACCAGGCCGCGGGTGAGGTCGAGCAGGGTTCCGGGTTCGCAGCGGGCCACCGCTAGGGCCTGGCCACCGCCCAGGGGCGCGGCCGCCACCACCGGAATCGGCCGGATCTCGCCGGGTTCCACCAGATCCAGGGGCTGGTCGGCCGCAAAGGGCTGTCCCTGCAGGGCCAGTAGGGCAGCCCGGGCGGCCGCCGCCACCCACACGGGCAGGGTGTATCCCTCAGCCATCGAACCGATCGGCGCGCAAGATCAAAACGGTGTCGTGATGGGGTGGGGTGATGGTTGGGGTGAAGGTGGGGTGTTCACCGTTTTTTATGGTGGTCGATCGCGCCGCCGCGGCGTCACCCCGCCCATCGCCCCCGCCACTGCCATGCAGGACAAGCTCACCTTGATGATCCCCGGCCCCACACCGGTGCCGGAAACTGTCCTGCTGGCGATGAGCCGCCACCCGATCGGCCACCGCAGCGCCGATTTCCAGAAGATCGTCAAACGCACCACCGCCCAGCTGAAGTGGCTGCACCAAACCAGCGGTGACGTGCTGGCCCTTACCGGCAGCGGCACGGCGGCGATGGAGGCCGGCATCATCAACGTGCTGAGCAAGGGCGACCGGGTGCTCTGCGGCGACAACGGCAAGTTCGGTGAGCGCTGGGTGAAGGTGGCCAAGGCCTATGGCCTAGATGTGCAGGTGATCAAGGCGGAGTGGGGCCAGCCCCTCGATCCCGAAGCCTTCCGCGCTGCCCTGGAAGCGGACACGGCCAAGGCGATCCGAGCCGTGATCCTCACCCACTCGGAAACCTCCACCGGGGTGATCAACGACCTCAAGACCATTGCCGGCCACGTGCGCGCCCACGGCACGGCCCTCACCATCGCCGACTGCGTCACCAGCCTGGGAGCCACCGATGTGCCCATGGATGAGTGGGGCCTCGACGTGGTGGGCTCCGGCTCCCAGAAGGGCTACATGATGCCGCCGGGCCTGGCCTTTGTGGCCATGAGCGATAAGGCCTGGACCGCTTACGAGCGCTCCGACCTGCCGAAGTTCTATCTGGACCTGGGCAAATACCGCAAATCGGCCGCCGCCGACAGCAACCCCTTCACCCCGGCGATCAACCTCTACTTCGCCCTAGAGGCCTCGCTCGAAATCATGCAGGCCGAGGGCCTCGAGGCGATCTTCGCCCGCCACGACCGCCATCGCCGCGCCACCCAGGCGGCGATGAAGGCCATTGGCCTGCCCCTCTATGCCGCCGAGGGCCATGGCAGCCCGGCGATCACGGCCGTGGCCCCCGAGGGCATCGATGCCGAAGCCCTGCGCAAGAAGGTGAAGGATCGCTTCGACATCCTGCTGGCCGGCGGCCAGGACCACCTCAAGGGCAAGGTGTTCCGCATCGGCCACCTGGGCTTCGTCTGCGACCGGGACGTGATCACCGCCGTAGCGGCGATTGAAGCCACCCTGCAGGAACTCGGCCTGGCCAAGGCGGCCATCGGTTCCGGAGTGGGCGCAGCAGCGCTCGAACTGGCCCGCTGACCCTGATCGCCGGGCCCGGGGCCAACCCCCCGGGCCCGGCCAAAGCTCCCGATCCCCGCTGCCAACCTCGCACCATCCCCCAATGGGGGCCCAACCAGGGCAGGGGCGCAAGCCAGGGCTGCTAATATTGATCTATGCGGGTGTAATTCAGTGGTAGAATGTCAGCTTCCCAAGCTGAACGTCGCCGGTTCGAATCCGGTCACCCGCTTCGAGAGCTCAGTTAGGACCAGGGCTTAGGTCTGACCTTTCAGGCCCGAACATTAATCCCAGATTTGGCGAATAGTTGCCAAGTCGCCCGTAGAACGATCGGCCTAACCTTAACTAGAGCTGACCAAAGGCCCCTTCAGCCGCGGGGCTTGATCAGTTGCAGCACCTGGGGACCGAGACTGCCGGCACGACGCTCACAATCGAGGGCCCGCAGGATCAAGCGGGCGGCCGCTTCGACGTCACCCTGCACCGCTGCGGCTTCAGCAGCGGCCTCATGCACGGAAGCCTGGCCAATCAGGATCTTTTTCTGATCACCGCCAACGGCCGGTAGGACTGATTGCATGTCTGGCCTGGACAAAACTGATACCTTGATAGAAATATACCGCCAGGCGAAACATTTTGCCTAGGGAAGCTGGAAACCTTGATCAAGCCACCAAGATCAAGCCAGCATGGAGACCTAGGGGCCAACAATCTCTGGGTGATCCAGGGTGATGATCCGGGCGGACATGGCAAAGCCGGTTGGCTGATCAAACAACCCCTGAACAAGGCCGGATCAGCCGTGGCGGGGCTCGACCGATTTAGGGGTCAGGTGCCCGGTTCTTCGCGGTTGCCACCCAGCTCGGCGATCTGGGCCCGGAGTTGGTCCGAGCGTTGCTCGTCACCCCGGGTGATGGCAACCGCCAGGGCGAATTCCAGCTTTTCCAGTTGGTGGCCCCCTTCCTCCAGGGCCTGACAGGCTGGTGTCCCGGGCCCAACCTTGGTAGCAAGGCGCCCATTACTGGCCTGGGTGGAAACGGGCGATTGTCCAGCGCACTGGCTGTTGAAGGATGACATCGTTGCCTTTCTTCCTATTGTGGCATCGATGGCCAGCCCTTAGCCAGCCGCCAAGGTGAGGGTCTCCTCGCTGGCCATCCCGGCTTCCACCCCTAGGGCATCGCCTTCTCGAGCCTCCAGCTCCGCCAGCTCATCCCAGTCCAGCTCGGGATCTAGGTCTTCCCGGCCTGGATCTGCAGCATCGACTGGGGCGATCGGCAGCTCGCTGATCGGCAGCGGGGCAAGGGGCAGCTCCGTGTCCGCCAACAGGCTGCGGCAATCGGCCAACAGCTGGTCGACCGAATCCAGGCAAGCCAGCTCGGCCGGATCAACCTCGGGAACGGTCCTGACATGGGCCTGGAGGCTGGCGCCCTGCACCTCCAGGGCCCCAAGCCGTTGCTCGAGACTCACCAGGCGCTTGGACAGGGCTGCCACGGTCTGGGCCAGGTCTTCAGCGGTGCGGCTGATCCGGAAGGACACGGATTCGGACACGGTCGAATGGCGAAGAGGTGGGCCGATGACACCACAGAAATGGCCAACGCTCAAGTGATCTCCCAGACTGCCTTCACCCCCAGGATCCGCCCCGGATGCACGGCCCCATCACCCTGCTGCTTTATCTCGTGGCGGGCCTGGGCGGCGGCTTGTTGGCCATCCGCACCGGCATTCCCGCCGCCCCCCTGGCCGGTGCCCTGCTGGGGGCCGGGTTGGTGAGCATGAGCGGAAAACTGGAGGCGGCCCAATGGCCCCAGGGCACCCGCACGGTCTTGGAAATCGCCATTGGCACGGTGATCGGCACCAGCCTCACCAGCACGGCCTTGGCCGAATTACGCCAGTTATGGCGTCCCGCCATCCTGATCACCGTGACCCTGGTGATGACAGGGCTGGTCGTGGGGCTGTGGTGCAGCCGCCTGCTGGGCATTGATCCGATCGTGGCCCTACTGGGCGCCGCCCCAGGTGGCATCAGCGGCATGAGCCTGGTGGGCGCCGAATTTGGCGTGGGGGCGGCCGTGGCGGCTTTGCATGCGGTGCGCCTGATCACGGTGCTACTGGTGTTACCCCTGGTGGTGCGGCTGGTGCTCTCCCTGGGTCAGGCCCCACCGGCCAACTGAAGGCCGCTTCGCCGCCCCCAGGCCAGCCGCCCTGAAAACTGGCGAACCTGGACAGACGCCAGGCGATCGATACGGTGATCGAAGCTCCTCCAGCGCCGAATCCAGACCCATGGCGATCCACCCCCTTGCCTGCGCCCGCCAGCCCCGGCGCCCCGGCCAGAGCTGGCGCCGGGCTCTGCTGCTCCCCGCTCTGGCCATCGGCCTGCTGGATCCCAGCCAGCTCCTGGTCCGCCCTGCCCTAGCCGCCGCTGGCGACACCCCGGGGGGCAAGGGCGCCCAGGTGTACTGCTACATGCGCGCTAACGGCAACAGCCATGAGGTCAGCTGGATCGCCGCCTATGCCTTGATCAAACGTCAAAGCGCCAGCCTGTTCAAAACCTCGCCAGAACATGCCTCCGTGATGATCACCGAAGCGGTGGTCCAGAACCCCACAAGTTTCCCGGAATGCGGCAAATACCTAGGCAGCCTCTATGAAAAGCAAGCGGCCTCCGAAGCTGCTGCCGCTGCCGCCGCCACCAGCCAACCCAGCAACAGCAGCAGCGGAGTCAACCGAAGCGATCGTCCCAATTAGGCCCGGGCGGGGCTCGTCGCCACCTCGAGGCCGGGCGGTTCCCCTGGTGGTGCGGGCTGGCCTGGTTGCGGGGCTGGTGGCAACCCAGTTAACGGCCTGCGGCCCCGCACCAACGCCCCAGGCCCAGGTCCCCGATCCAGGCGATTGTCTTAATGCCGTGGCGATCGAGCAGCTGGAGGGGGCCATCGCGCGGTGTGATGCGGTGGTGGCGGCCCACCCCCTCGATCCCCGACCCCTCAACGACAGGGCCCTGCTGCTGAGCCTGGCCCATCGCCAGGGGGCGGCCTGCCAGGACACGGCCAAGGCCGCCGCCCTGCTGGCCCGGGGGGCCCCAGGGGAATCGGTGGATCCCACGATGGCCATGGAAATCCGGGGCCGCGCCGCCAGTTGCC
>CAMAVE010000019.1 GCA_945861595.1 Synechococcus sp. UW140 | reverse complement strand
ATGGATGCTTCCACCGGCGGCTGCATCGTGGTGGTCCAGACCCTCCTGTTCCTGATCAGCTTCCTGTTCGCGCCCCGCCATGGGCTGGTGGCGCAGCTGCGCCAATGAGCGTCACCCACGCCGTGCCAACGCCCCCACGCCTGAGCCAGCACTGGCCCTGGTGGCCCCTGTTGCCGCTCTATCCCTACGGCCGGCGCGCCACCCTGGTGCGGGAACTGGTTCCCGGCCAGGTTTGGAGTTTTGAGCAGCTCCAAGGGATCTTCTACGTGGCGGTGCCGATCCGCATGACGGTGCTGCGGCTGCGCGAAGGCCTGCTGCTTTATGCACCCGTCGCTCCAACCCAGGAGCTGCTGGGCCAGCTGCGCCAGCTGGAGGCGACCCATGGGCCCGTCACCACGATTGTGCTGGCGACCAGCTCGGGGCTCGCGCACAAGCTGCCCCTGCCGTCCCTGGCCCGGGCTTTCCCCAGGGCCCAGGTGTGGGTGAGTCCTGGCCAATGGAGCTTCCCTGTGCGCTTGCCCCTGCAGTGGCTCGGTTTTCCGCCTGGACGCACCCACACCCTCCTGGAGGACGGCCTGCCCCACGGGGACCAACTGGTGTGGGACTCGCTGGGGCCGGTGGATCTGGGCCTGGGCCGCTTCCAGGACGTCTGTTGCCTTCATCGGGCCAGCGGCAGCTTGCTGGTTACCGATTCCCTAGTGGCGATCGGCGCCGAGCCCCCCGAGCTGTTCGATGCCGATCCCACCCCCCTGCTCTTCCATGCCCGTGACCGGGGCGATGAGCCCCTGATCGACAGTGCCGAGCAGCGGCGCAAGGGCTGGCAGCGCCTGGTGCTGTTTGCCTCCTATTTCCAGCCGGCGCCCCTGGAGGTTCTGCCCCTGGCCCAGGTCTGGTCCCAGGCGTTTCGGCCCGGGTTAAGGAACCCCAGGAGTTATTTCGGTCTCTATCCCTTCCGCTGGCAGACCGGCTGGCAGGAGGCCTTTGGGGCCCTGCTCAACGATGGCCAGCCCAAGCTGCAACTGGCTCCGGTGCTGGAGCGGCTGGTGTTCCCTCGCCACCGGGGCCTGCTGCTTGCCTGGCTGCAGCGCCTGTCGCAGCTGGAGGGCATCAGCCAGATGGTCGGTGCCCATTACCTGGCCCCGATGCCCTGCACGGGCGAAGATTTCGGCCGGCTTGCCGCCGAACTGGAAACCAGGCCCTGGGCCCCCAGCGGCGGTGATTGGGCCACCCTGGCCGCTATCGATACCCAGTTGCTGGCATGGGGGCTGGTGCCAGGGAGCGGCCCAAAATGAAGGGCGAAAAAAAGCCGTAGCGGCAAGGGGCCCGCATTGGGTTGGCCCATCGGACTGGACTTGATCCAGGGGGTTATGAGGCCAGACCTCGGCCTGGCCTCGTCACTCAAACGGGCAGGGATTTCAGAGTTCCAGCTCGCCCGGATCAGCCTCCAGGCTGTCCTCGCTAAACAGACTGGCTTCCAGCTCCATGCGCTGCTCCATCTGGCGCAGGAAGTAGCCAGTCATCATCGCTGAAGCCAGTAGGCCGGCAAGGTTATCCCGGCTGGCCTGAATTTTGACCTCAAATTGTTCGCTAGGCAGCATGCCCAGCAGACCGTGGACGTTGTGACGAATGATGTCCTGGATCTCGGAACTGGCGGAGCGGGCCACCCGCTGAAGCACATCCGGAGATTGCTCCTGGAGGTACTGAATCAGCGAGTTGCTGTTGGCTGATTCGCTGTCCGTCGTCAGGAACTCCGGGTTGAACATCTCCGGACTGCTCCGTATCACGCTGATCACCCTACCCCAGCTGTCAGGCCTGGGGTGCGGAATCCTTGGTGGAAAACCGAAGCAGGCCGATGCGGTTCAACGGCCAGTAGCGGACTAGGGCCGTGCCGATCACCTCCTGGCTGGGCAAGGGCCCCCAAAGGTGGGAATCGAGGCTGGCATTGCGGTTGTCTCCCAGCACCAGCAGGTTGCCAGCCGGCACGGTGACCGGGCCAAAGCGGTACTGCATCGGTTCGGCCAGCCAGGGTTCGAACGCTGCTTTGCCATTGCGATACAGCTGGCCGCCTTTGACCTCAACGACATCGCCGGAGCGGGCCACGACCCGCTTGATCAGGGCCGCCTTGCTGTCGTAGCCCGCCGCCAGCAGGGCCCCAGGGGGATGGAAGACGACGATCGTCCCCAGGGGCAGGGTTTGGCCCAGTTTGGGCCGCACTTTCTCAACAAGAACCCGGTCCTGGAGCTCCAGGGTGGGCAGCATCGAGCCCGACGGGATCCAGCGGGGCTCAACCACGGCCCAGCGCAGCAGCAGGGCCAAGGCCAGCCAGAGCAGTAGGGAGGTCCACCAGGGCTTCGGCGCCGCTTGGATTGGGGGAGCCGAAGCGGTGGCTGCTGCCGCCTGGTCGGCTGGGTCGGGAGGGGCTGCGGCCATCGGCGATTAGGGGGAGAAGGAGCTGGACCCTTCCGGCGCTTCAGCATGATCGGCTGATCCTCACCACCTTCCGCAGCGGTGCTGGCTGACCCCCCTCCCCCCACGGCTGAGGCCAACCTGCGGGCCGCCCTGGGCCTGCTGCAGGCCCTGAGGCGCCAGGGACTGGAGCGACTGGTGCTTTGTCCCGGCAGCCGCTCGGCTCCCCTGGCGGTGGCGGCGGGGCTCTTGGAGCCATGGGGCCTGAGGTTGTTCACCGCCGTGGATGAACGCTCGGCGGCCTTCTTCGCCCTGGGCCTGGGCCGGGCCGGCGGCCTGCCGGCTGCGGTGGTCACCACCTCGGGCAGCGCCGTGGCCAACCTGCTGCCGGCCGTGGTCGAGGCGGATCGGGGGGCGATTCCCCTGCTGCTGCTGAGCGCCGATCGGCCAGCCCGGCTCAAAAACCGGGGCGCCAATCAGACCGTGAACCAGGAGGAGTTCCTGGCCCCCTGTTGCCGCCTCCTGCTGCAGTCCAGCCCAAACGGCTTAGCCCAAGAGGATGGCGCCAGCCTGGACTCCCTGGCCAGGCGGGCCTGGCAGGCCTGCCTTGGCAGTCCCCTCGGGCCCGTGCACCTCAACCTGCCGATGGAGGAGCCGCTCCACATCGGGGCCGAGGCCTTGGAGCGCCTGGCGGGCCAATGGGCTGGCGAGCTGGCCTTGAAGTGGCCAGCGCAATCCGACAAGGAATCCCCACGGGCCCGCTTCAGCGAAGCCACGCAGGACCCGCTCGATCGCGCCCTGGGCGTTCCAGGGCTCGCTGGGGCTGGGGTTCCCCGGCTGGATCCGGATCGACCGGGGGTGGTGGTGGCCGGCCCCTGGCGTGGCACGGCCGGGCAGCTGGAGCCCTTTGCCGCGGGCCTGATCCGCTGGCAGCGCCGCAGCGGCTGGCCGGTCCTGGCCGATGGGCTCTCGGGCCTACGGGGCTGGCCGGGTCTGACCACGATCTCCGCCTACGACCTGCTGCTGGATGCCCCGGCGACCGATCTGGGCCCGGGCCAGCTGCTGCGGCTTGGCCCCATGCCCGCTAGCCGGCGCCTGCAGCAGTGGATGGCGGGGGCACCTGGGGACCAGCTGCTGATCAGCGAAGCCGACCCACGCAACTGGGATGGGGCGGTCGGCGATCCCCTGCGCTGGAGCCAGGGGTTGCTGGCATGGCTGGATTGCCTGCCCCGGGAGCTTTGGCAAGGGTTGCCTGCGGCTGGGGGCCAGGCTCAAGCCGCCTCCTGGCTCGCCGCCGAAGCGCACGCCCAGGCCTGGTTGGACCGCCAGCTTCCCGCCACCGGCCCGGCGAACGAACCGGCCTTGAGTCGGGCCTTGGGGTCCCTGTTGCCCCCCGGGGTCCCCCTGATGCTGGCCAGCAGCAGCCCCGTGCGGGACTGGGAGAGTTTTGGCGATCCGGGCGGACCCCAGCGGCGGGTCCATGGCTTTCGCGGGGCCTCGGGCATCGATGGCACCCTGTCCATCGCCTGCGGCCTGGCCGAGCTGGAGGGAAGATTGATCTTGCTCACCGGCGATCTGGCCCTGCTTCACGACAGCCACGGCTGGCTCTGGCAGCAGCAGCTGGGCGGCCAGTTGACCGTGCTGCTGGTGGAGAACGGCGGCGGTGGCATTTTTGAGCAGTTGCCGATTCGGCCAGGTGTAGGGGGAGGCGGCGGCCCGCCAGCTCGCCAGAGCGCCCCCCCGATCGATGGGCAAGGGCCTTGCCGGCTTGATTTCGAGCGCTTGTTTGCCATGCCCCAACCGATCCGCCATGGGCCCTTGGCGGCCGCCTTTGGCGTGCCTTGGCGCAGCCTGGCGGGCCTGGAGGAGCTGGCCGCAGGGCTCGCCTGGGCGGCCAGCGAGCGTCTGGCCCTGTTGGAGCTGCGCACCGACCGCCAGGCCGATGCCGTCCTGCGTCAGGCCCTGCGCCAGGGCTGGCGATCGGGAGGATCCTGAGCCAGCCCCAGCCTTGGGCCGGCGCAGGGTTCGATGGTCCGTTCCCATTCGCTTCCCCAAGCCTGATCCCAACCTCGCGGGTGCAGCTGGCGGTGATTGGCGCCAGTCGAGGGGTTCAGGCCATGGCGCTTGGGAGCTGCGGCGCAGAATGGCCGGGCCGCCAATGCTGGGCTGATGGCTTCTGTGGTGCCGTGGATCCCGCAGGGGTCCTACTCAGACATCCTGTTTGATCTCAGCGAGGAGGGCATCGCCCGCATTGCGATCAACCGGCCCGAGAAGCGCAATGCCTTTCGGCCCCGCACCGTGACCGAGCTCTATGACGCCTTCTCGCGGGTGCGGGACAACCCGGCGATCGGGGTGGTGCTGTTCACCGGCGCCGGCCCGGCTGCCGATGGGGCCTACGCCTTTTGCGCCGGCGGTGACCAGAGCGTGCGCGGCGACGGCGGCTATGTCGACGACGAGGGCCTGCCCCGGCTCAACGTGCTCGACCTGCAGCGCCTGATCCGCAGCCTGCCCAAGGTGGTGATCGCCCTGGTGGCGGGCTACGCCATCGGCGGTGGCCAGGTGCTGCACCTGCTCTGCGACCTCAGCCTGGCGGCCGAGAATGCCGTTTTCGGCCAGACCGGCCCCCGGGTGGGCAGCTTCGATGGCGGCTTTGGGGCCAGCTTCTTGGCCCGGGTGGTGGGCCAGCGCAAGGCGCGCGAAATCTGGTTCCTTTGCCGCCAGTACGGAGCTCAGGAGGCGCTTGCCATGGGTCTGGTCAACCAGGTGGTGCCCCTGGAGCAACTCGAGGCCGAGGGGGTGCGTTGGGCCCGGGAGGTGCTGGGCCACAGCCCTACGGCGATCCGTTGCCTCAAAGCGGCGTTTAATGCCGAGACTGATGGCATGGCCGGTCTTCAGGAGCTGGCTGGCCAGGCCACCCATCTCTTTTACCGAACCGCAGAAGGTCAGGAGGGACGCAATGCCTTTCTGGAAAAACGGCCGCCAGACTTCTCGGCTTCGCCCTGGCTGCCTTGACATCGCCAGCCCTGGCTGCCCGGGCCTAGCCCTGGGCTGGCCTGGGTACGCCAGTCCAGGCGTTCGGCAGCGGCTTGGGCGTTTGAGTCGAGCCTGGACTCTCTGGTGGGTGACGCCCGTTCTGGCTTCAGCCCTGGTGGGGCCAGTGCTGGGCGGTATCGCTGAGGTCCGGGCCCAGCCCAGCCCGGGGGGCCTTCCGGTCCTGGAGCCAGGTTTGCGTTGGGCGCCAGGTCCCGTTCAGCAGGACAACCTGACCAGACCCGTCAGCCCGGTTCCAAGCCTGTTCGAGCTGCCGCCGGCCCTGCTGCACCGGGAGGGTCGCCAGCTGGTGTTGCAACGGGGCAAGCGGCGTCTCTTGCTGCTCGAAGACGGGCTGCTGCTGGGGCAGTTCCCGGTGGCCATTGGCCGCCCCGGCTGGGAGACCCCCCTGGGCTCGTTTGCGGTGCTCGAGAAGATCCGCAACCCGACCTGGCAGCACCCCCAGCGCTCCCTCACGATTGGCGCTGGGCCCAGCAACCCCCTCGGCAGCCGTTGGATCGGGTTTTGGCGGGATTGCAACCTGCGCAAGCCCTGGGAGGGGGTGAAGCCCCTGGCGTTACCGAACTGCGCCACGATCGGTTTCCATGGCACGCCCCAACGGGGCAGCGTCGGTCGCGCCGTGTCCCATGGCTGCGTGCGTCTCTATGACGAGGACGTGCGGCGCCTGTTTGAGCAGGTGGAGGTCGGAACCCCGGTGACCGTGTTGCCCTGAAGCAAGAACGGGGAGTTGTGCTGCGGGGGCTCCGAAGGCCCCCCGTAGAGTTAGATCCCTTCCGCCTGTCCCGCCATGCGCGTGCTGTTCGCCGCAGCCGAATGCGCCCCGATGGTCAAGGTTGGAGGCATGGGGGACGTGGTGGGCTCCTTGCCACCCGCCCTCGCCAGCCTGGGCCATGACGTGCGGTTGATCATGCCCGGCTATGGCCGGCTCTGGAGCAAGCTGGAGATTCCAGCAGAACCGATCTGGCGGGCCCACACCATGGGCACGGATTTTGCTGTCTATGAAACGCGCCATCCCCAAAATGGTCTGCCCCTTTATTTAATCGGCCATCCGGTTTTCGATCCCGAGCGCATTTACGGCGGCGAAGATGAGGATTGGCGCTTCACCTTCTTTGCCAGTGCCACGGCGGAATTTGCCTGGCATGTTTGGAAGCCCGAGGTGTTGCATTGCCATGACTGGCACACCGGCATGATTCCGGTCTGGATGCATCAAGATCCTGAAATCAGCACCGTTTTCACCATCCACAACCTCAAGTATGTGGGCCCCTGGCGCTGGAAGCTCGATCGCATGGCCTGGATCCCCTGGTATATGCAAGGGGACAACACCATGGCGGCGGCCCTGTTGTATGCCGATCGCATTAATGCCGTTTCGCCCACCTATGCCGAGGAAATTCGTACGGCCGAATATGGCGAAAATCTAGACGGCTTGCTCAATTTTGTTAGCGGTAAGTTGCGCGGCATCCTCAATGGCATCGACCAGAATGATTGGAATCCGGTGAGCGATCCCAGCCTGCCGGCCAATTTCTCCGCCGATGACCTGGCTGGCAAGGCGGTGTGCAAACGGGCCCTGCAGGAGCGGATGGGCCTCACCGTTAACCCCGATACCTACCTGATGGGCCTGGTGAGCAGGCTTGTGGACCAAAAGGGGGTGGACCTGCTGCTCCAGGTGGCTGATCGGGTGCTGGCCTATTCCGACAGCCAGTTTGTGGTGCTTGGCACCGGCGATCGCAACATCGAATCGGGCCTCTGGCAGATGGCCGCCCGCCATCCCGGCCGCTTCTCGGTGTTTCTCACCTACGACGACGCCCTGTCGCGCCTGATCTATGCCGGCAGTGATGCGTTCCTGATGCCGAGTCGCTTTGAGCCCTGTGGCATTAGCCAGCTGCTGGCCATGCGCTACGGCTCGATTCCGGTGGTGCGCCGGGTCGGCGGCCTGGTGGACACGGTGCCGCCCCATGATCCTGCCCAACACAGCGGCACGGGCTTCTGCTTTGACCGCTACGACCCGTTGGATTTTTATACCTCGATCGTGCGCTCCTGGGAGGCCTTCCGCCACCGGGACAGCTGGCGCGAATTGCAGAACCGGGCCATGGGCGCCGACCACAGCTGGAGCCGCTCCGCCCGGGACTACGACCAGATGTATCGGGAGGTGCGGGGTGTCAAGGAACCGACCCCCGATGCCTTTGCCGTCGAGCAGTTCTCCCGCGGTCAGGATGCGGACCCCAGCCGCGCCGGGGTGCTCGACCCTGACCAGGCGCCGATCCAAACCAAGGGCCAGACCAAGGCCGAGGTCGAGGCGACCCTCTCCCGGCTCAATCCCCTCTCGCTGTTGCGGCGTCGCGGCAACGGCTGACCCCGAGTAGGCCGCCATGGCGCCGATCGGGCCCGAGCAGCCGGGCGCCAACCTGCCGGCCCCCTACCGCAGTCCCTGGTCGGTGCTGGCCGGCGATCTGGTCGCCGTTGGCGCCGACATCGGCCTGCGCTGCCGCGAGCTTTGGCGGCGGAACCGGCATGGGGAGTTGCCTTGCCCTCGGTTTTGGCCTGCGTCCTGGGCGGCCAGTTTCTGGCCTTTGCTGCTGGTGGGGGCCGTCGCCTTGCTGGGGGCGGGTCTTTGGGTTGGGGCCCGGCCTGGAGCCTCGCCGGCGGCCGTTCCACCCGCCGGGTTGATGGCCAGGGGAGCCTCCACGAATGCATCTCCAGGCCTGGCGCCGGTCGTCGCCGATCCCCAGACCCAGACCCAGGCCCAATCCCAACCCTCGCTCCAACCGGAGGTTGGGCCCCAAGCGCCCGCTCCCGGCAGCCCTGGGGCCCAAAGCAAAGCCGCTGGAGACTCCCCTGGCCCAGGGGCCAGTCCCGGTTCAGCCCTCCCTGGTTCGCCTACGGCCTCGATTTCCGAGGATTTGCTGCCCCCCGAGGGCAACGGGGCCCTGGTGCTGGAGACGCCCCCCATCGAGCCCGACCCCCTGGAGAGCTGGCGCCTAAGGCCCGAGGCCGCCGGGCTGCTGCTCCAGGTCGGGGGCGATCCAGGCACCTCCCGGATCCAGCTGGTGCTCAGTGACGCCTTTGGCCAGCTGCGGGCGAGCGAGCAACAGCAACGGGCCGACCTGTGGCTGGCCTGGGCCCAGGACTGGGGCTACGACCACCTGGAGCTTCGGGGCCAGGGCGGCAGCCTGCTGGGCCGGGAAGCCCGGGTGGGCGGCGGCATGATTCTGGGGTTCTCCCCCTGAGCGGAGCCCCTCCATGCAGCTGAGCCGGTTGATCGAGCGCTGGGGGGCTCCCCTAGGTGGCCCCGTCTTGGCTCCTGGCCAGGAGCTGGGCCCCGTCTGCACCGACAGCCGCCAGCTGCGTCCCGGCAGCCTGTTTGTGCCCCTGGTGGGCGAACGCTTCGACGGCCATGGCTTTCTGGCCGAAGCCGCCCGCCTAGGCGCCCAGGCGGCCCTGGTGCAACGGGATCGGGCCGAGCTGGTCCCTGCGGGCCTGGCCTGCTGGCTGGTGGACGACACCCTGGCGGCCTACCAGGAGCTGGGCCTGCTCTGGCGCCGCCAGCTGGCCGCCCCGGTGCTGGCGGTGACCGGTTCGGCCGGCAAAACCACCACCCGGGAACTGCTGAGGGCCGTGCTGGCCACCACGGGTCCCGTGTGGGCCAGCCAGGGCAACGAAAACAACGACATTGGCGTGCCCCTGACCCTGCTGCAGGCCACGGCCGAGCACCGGGCCGTGGTGGTGGAGATGGGCATGCGGGGCCTAGGCGAAATCGAGCGGCTCAGCCGTTGCTGTGAGCCGGATCTGGCCGTGATTACCAACTTGGGTACGGCCCACATCGGCCGGCTGGGCAGCCGCGAGGCGATCGCCGAGGCCAAGTGCGAGATCACCAGTGCCCTCAAACCCGAAGGCCTGGTGGTGATTCCAGCCGGTGACCCCCTGCTCGACAGCAGCCTGGCGGCCGTCTGGGGCGGCCGGGTGCTGCGGGTCGCCCTGGCGGGCGAGGGCTTTGAGGCCAAGGCCGACTGGGTCGGCCAGCTCGATGGGGCTGGCCAGACCCTGACGGTGGGCGAGGCCGTGATCCCCCTGCCCTTGCCAGGCGCCCACAACGCCCGCAATTTGCTGCTGGCCCTGGCCGCCGCAGCCAGCCTGGGCATGCCCCTGGATCCCCGGCAGGCCCTGGAGCTGGCCCTGCCCGGCGGCCGCAGTCGCCGGCTGCGCCTAGGCGCGATTGAGCTGCTTGATGAGACCTACAACGCCTCCCCGGAGGCGACCCTGGCCGCCCTAGCCCTGTTGGCCCGTTCTGCTCCTGGTGCCCCCTGTTCTGCGACGCCTGGCCAGGGGGCTGCTGGGGCCCGGCCCCCGGTCGGTCGGCGGTTCGCGGTGCTCGGCACCATGCTCGAGCTCGGGGAGCAAAGCCTGGAGCTGCATCGCCAGGTCGCCGAGCGGGCCCTGGCCCTGGGGCTCGATGGCCTAGTGATCGTTGATGGTGGTGCCGAGGGCCAGGTGATGGCGGCGGCGGCCCAGGGCCTGCCCCGGCTGGCCCTGGTCACCAGTCCTGAAGAGGCGGCCCAGGAGCTGGTCGCCTGGCTTGAGCCCGGCGACCAGGTGTTGCTCAAGGCCAGTCGGGGGGTGGCCCTGGAGCGGGCGATTCCCCTGCTGGAACGGGCGTTGGGTTTGGATCAAACCGCCCAAGCCTGAGCTCAGGAGCCCCAAGCGCCTGGCTCCCCGGAGCTCCGGCGCCCGCAGCCCGGGGTCCCCAGGTCTGTGGTTTGGCCAGGACTTCCGAGCTCAGGCCAGCAGTCCTGGCTGGCAGAGCCAACCCCGGCCGCAACGGCAGGTCGTTCTAGCAAGGTCCCTTGGGGCCTCAAGCGGGCCCCGGCCAGTTTTCCTTCACCACCTGGCGGGCCCGGCCCAGGGCCAGGGCCCCGGCGGCCACGTCACGGGTGATCACACTGCCGGCCCCCACCGTGGCGCCAGCGCCCAGGCTCACCGGCGCCACCAGGGTGCTGTTGGCGCCGGTCTTGCTGCCGCTGCCAATCAGGGTGCGGTGTTTGCGCAGCCCGTCGTAGTTAGCGGTGATCGTGCCGGCCCCCACGTTCACACCCTGGCCCAGGTCGGCGTCGCCGATGTAGCTGAGGTGGTTGGCCTTGCAGCCGGCATCGAGGTGGCTGTTCTTGATCTCAACAAAATTGCCGACGCGGCAGTCCGTCTCCAGCCGGGTGCCCGGCCGCAGCTGGCTGTAGGGACCGATGGCACAGCCATCGCCAACCTGGGCGCCGCGCACCACCGAGAACAGCACCTCCACTCCCTGACCCAGCTGGGCATCTTCCAGCAGGCTGCCCGGGCCGATGCGGCAGCCATCGCCGATCTGGTTGCTACCGCGAAAGTGGCTCTGGGGTTCGACGATCACATCGCGGCCGAAGCGGGTGCCATCGCTGAGGCTGCAGCTGGCCGGATCCACAAAGGTCACCCCCTCCCGCATCCAGTGCTCCCGCAGGCGCTGTTGCAAGACGGCCTCGCACTGGGAGAGCTGCAGGCGGTCGTTGATGCCATTGATCTCATCGGCATCGGCCACCTCCAGGTGGATGGCTGAGCCCAGCAGGGCCACGGTGTCGGTGAGGTAGAGCTCGCCCTGGTCGTTGTCACTGCTGAGCTGGGGCAACACCTGGGCCAAGCGGGCCCAATCGAAGCAATAAATGCCCGCATTGATCAGGTTGATCTCCCGCTGCTCGGGCGTGCAGTCGCGATGCTCAACGATGGCGCTCACAGTCCCCGCCTCATCGGCGATCACCCGGCCATAGCCGGTGGGATCGGCCAGGCGGGCGGTGAGCAGGGTGACGGCGGCGCCGCTGGCGCGGTGGCGTTCCAGCAGGTGCTCCAGGGTCTGCTCGCGCAGCAGGGGCACATCGCCATTGAGCACCAGCAGTTCGCCTGCGAAGCCGGCCAAGGGCTCCAGCAATTGCTGCACGGCGTGGCCGGTGCCGTTTTGGGGGTGTTGGAGCACGTACTCCAGCTCGGGCCGGGCCGCCAGGGAGGCCTGCACCCGCTCGGCCTGGTGGCCCACCACCAGGAGCTGGCGGGCGGGGTCGAGCTGCTGGCAACTGGCCAGCACCCGTTCCACCAGGGTGGCGCCCGCCAGGGGCTGGAGCACCTTGGGCAGGTCGCTCTTCATGCGGGTGCCCTTCCCGGCAGCCAACACGGCAACGGCGAGCATCGGCAGGGGCGGGATCACTGGCCGGGAATCTACCGGCCGTCCCTAGGGCCAGCCGGTGTTGGCGGCTTGTTGGGGCGGCGATCGAGACCCCATTGGCGCCGCCAGGCGCTGGTGCTGGCGCCAGGGTGGCTGGCCTGGGCCCGCTGGCGGGCCGCCAGGATCGCGCTGGCCTCGGCCCTGCCCGTGGGGTCCCGATAGGGCTCGGCGGCCCGGCTCGCCAGGTGGGCCACCTCCATGGCGCTGAGCGGCCGGACCAGGCCCGTGGGATCGGGGGGGAGCGGCTGGGGGCTGGCGATGGTGCCACGGCTCCAGGTTTTGGTGGAGCTGGTGGCTGCGTCCGGGCCGCCTTCGGGCCCTGGGGCCAGGTTGGCCAGCTCCAGGCCGCTCTGGCGCAGGGACCAGCGCACCGCGGCAGCGCTGCAGTAGGTGAGCAGCCGGCCCTGGGGTTGCAGGGCGCTGGCCAGCTGGCCCAGGAAGTCCAGGCTCCAGAGCTGGGGGCAGTGGCCCGGCGAGAAGGCGTCATGGAGCACCAGATCGCACTGGCCGCGGGCCTCGGCCAGCACCGCCTCCAGCTGGGATCGGGCATCGCCCAGCCACCAACGGCCCCAGGAGTCTTGGGGCGTGGTCCCTAACGGCTGGCCCAAGCCTCGATCCCTGTGGGCTGCGAGGGCTGGGGCCAGCAGGCGCCAGTGGCCGCAGGCGCCCAGCTGCTCCAGCGCCTCCAGGGTGGAGGGTCGCCAGCAGCGGCGGAAGCCAGGACCTGCCAGGGCCAGCCGCAGGGGGCGGGGATCGAGCTCCAGCCCCCACCAGCGGATCGCCAGGCCCCTGTCCTGGGCGGCCTCGAGCAGGGCGGCGCTGTTGTAGCCGAGGCCAACGCAGAGATCGAGCACCTGAAGGCAGTGGCCGGGCGGGAAGCGGTCCAGCTGGGCTGGGGCCACGAATTTGCGCTCGGCCTCCTGGCGGGCCCCCCCGGCGCTGTGGAAGGCCTCGCCAAAGGCCTCGCTCCAGAGGGTGGGAGTGCCGTCGGCCGTCGGTCGCCAGCTCAGGGCCCCCAAGGGGTCAGCCAGGCGTGGATGGGTTGGGCCCTGTTCGGCGCCTGCGCCAGGGCCCGCCGCGGCACCGCCCTCTCCCCAAGGCCGAGGAGCAGCGGCCCCTGCAGGCAAGGGTTCGCACCAGAAGGCCGGTTCGATCACCGCTGGATCAGGCCTGGAGCCGCTCCAGGTCCTCCCAGAAGCCGGGGTAGGACACAGCCGCCGCCTCAGGCCGATGGAGCTGGGTGGGGCCGTGGGCCACCTGGGCCGCCACCGCCAGGCTCATGGCGACGCGATGGTCGGTTTCGCTGTCCACGTCGGCCCCCTGCAGGGCCACGCCGCCCTCGATCGCCATCCCATCGGCAAATTCCTCAATGCGGGCTCCCATGGCCCCCAGTTGGCGGGCCATCACCGCCAGCCGGTCCGTTTCCTTGACACGGAGCTCCTCGGCGCCGCTGACCCGGCTGATCCCCTCGGCGTAGCAGGCCGCCACCGCCAGCACGGGGATTTCATCCACCAGCCGCGGGATGAGATCGGCGCCGATCGTGAAGGCCTGGAGGGGGCCGTGGGTCACCCGCAGGTCGCCGACCGGTTCGCCGGCAACCTCGCGGCCGTTGAGCAGCTCGATGCGGGCGCCCATTTGCTTGAGCACATCAAGCACGCCGGTGCGGCTGGGATTGAGGCCCACGTTCTGCACGGTCAGGTCGGCGCCGGGGGTAATGGCGCCGGCCACCAGCCAGAAGGCGGCTGAGCTGATATCGCCAGGCACGATCACGTCTTGGCCCCGCAGGCTGGCACCCGGGGTCACGGTCACTTCGGTCAGGCCGGGTCCGCCGACGCTGAGCTGGGCGCCGAAGGCCCGCAGCATCCGCTCGCTGTGGTCCCGGCTCTGCACCGGCTCGATCACGGTGGTGTCGCCGGTTGCCGTGAGGGCGGCCAGCAGCAGGGCGCTTTTCACCTGGGCCGAGGCGACGGGGGTGCGGATTGTGGCGCCGCGCAACTGCTGGCCCTGGATCGCCAGGGGGGCCAGGTTGCCGCCGCTGCGCCCGGAGATATGGGCTCCCATCTGGGCCAGGGGGCCGCCCACCCGTCGCATCGGCCGGCGGCGCAGGGAGCCATCACCGGTGAGCACGAAGTGGCGGCCGGCCCGGCCGGCCAGTAGGCCGAGCATCAAGCGCATGGTGGTGCCCGAGTTGCCGCAATCGAGCACGTCCTCGGGTTCGCGCAGGCCATCGAGGCCCACGCCTTCCACCCTCACCGGTTGGCCCGCCTCAATGGCGGAGATGGTCACGCCCATGGCCCGCAGGCAGGCGGCGGTGCTGAGGGGATCCTCAGCGGGTAGCAGGCCGGTGATGCGGGTGGTGCCCTCGGCGATCGCACCAAACAGCAGGGCCCGGTGCGAAATCGATTTGTCGCCGGGCACCTGAACCACCCCCTGGAGGCTGCGGGCCGGCTGGGTTCCCAGGGCGAGGGGCATGGGGGTTGGGCATCTGGTGCGTGAGCGTAGGCAGGGGACGCCCGCAGACCAGGGGCGGCCAGGTCTGTCGTCCCCCAAAACTCCCTATCCCAGTAGCAGGCCGCCGTCGTTGCTCAGGCTTTCCTGCCAGCTGCGCTGGTCGTAGTGGAGCTCCTCCAGGCTCAGGTCGCGCAATTCCCGTTCCAGGGCCCGTTTGAGGCGCCGCTCCAGGGCCGCCAGCACCCGTTCCTCCGCCACGGCCTCGCCGTTGGCCTCCGGTTCAGCGGCTGGCTTACCAAATGACTCGGCTTGGCTGCCAGGCGCCGCTGGCGCCAGCGGCGCCTGCTGTGGCTCCGTTAAGCCCGCTCCGCCAGCGACCGCCTCGAGCACGGCGGCCACGGGGATCTCCCGGGCGGGACGGGCGAGGCGATAGCCGCCGTAGCGGCCGCGGCGGGCTTCCACCAGGCCTGAGCGCCGCAGTTGCAGCAGCAGTTGCTCGAGCATGGGTTGGGGCAGGTCCTGGGCCCTGGCGATGGCCGTGATCGACTGCCAGCACTTGGGCTCGGCCGCTAGCTGCAGCAGGGCCCGCAGGGCCTGGATCCCGCTTTTACGCAGCAGCTCGCTCAGGGTTTCGCTCCCCGGGCCCCCTGGGCCAGCCGCTCCAGGACATGTTCGAGGGTGTAGCCGAACAGGGCCGGGTCCGGCTCGCCCTGGCCGAGGTCGGCCAGGCCCAGCTCGGCCCAACGGGCATCGATGCGGGCCTCCAGTTCGGCGGGGCGGCCGAGGGCCTCGCCCCAGTCGTGGCGTTTTTCGGGCCCCACCTTGGTGGTGGCATCGATGGCCAGGCGGCCGCCCAGGCCCAGGCGCTCGCTGGCGAAGTCGAGGGAATCAAAGGGGGTGTCCTCGAGCACGAAGAGATCTCTTTGGGGATCCACCTGGGCGCTGATCGCCCAGATCACCTGGCGGGGATCGCGGATGTTGATGCTCTTGTCCACTACCACCACGAACTTGGTGTAAGTGAACTGGGGTAGGGCGCTCCAGAAGGCCATCGCCGCCCGCTTGGCCTGGCCCGGATAGGCCTTATCGATCGCCAGCACGGCCAGCTTGTAGCTGAGCCCCTCCATCGGCAGGAAGAAATCGACGATCTCCGGGATCTGCTGGCGCAGGATCGGCGTATACAGCCGATTCAGGGCGATGGCGAGCATGGCCTCCTCCTTCGGGGGCCGGCCGCTGAAGGTGGTGAGGAACACGGGCTTGCGGCGCTGGGTGACGCAGTGGAAGCGCACCAGGGGCGAGGCCTCTTCGCCGCCGTAGAAGCCCATGTGGTCGCCGCAGGGGCCATCTGGGCCCAGCTCGCCCGGGGTGATCGTGCCTTCGAGGACCACTTCGCTGTGGCTGGGCACCTCCAGGTTCACGGTCTTACAGCGGGCCAGGCGCACCCCTTCACCGGCGTAGATGCCGGCAAACAGCCACTCGCTGAGCTGCACCGGAATCGGCGTGGCCGCGGCCATCACCAGCAGGGGATGGACGCCGATCGCCACGGCCACCTCCAGGGGCTTGCCCAGGGCCGCGGCCTTGCGCAGGTGGCGGGCACCGCCGCGCACGCTCAACCAATGGACCGTGGCCGAATTGATCGATTGCTTCTGCAGCCGATACACCCCCACATTGGGCACGCCCGTTTCCGGATCCTTGGTGATCACCAGGCCCAGGGTGATCACGGAGCCGGCATCCCCGGGCCAAGGTCTCAGCAGGGGCAGGTTGTCGAGGTTCACGTCTGCCCCCTTGAACACCTGCTGCTGGCAGGGGGGGGTGAGGTCCAGGTCGGGGCGGGCCTTGAGCAGGTCGAGCAGCAGGCCGCCAAAGCGGGTCGCTTCCTTGAGGCCCTTGGGGGGTCGGGGCTGCTGCAACAGGGCCAGGCGCTCGCCTAGGGCCTCCAGCTCCTCGGGCTCCTCCATGCCCATGCTCCACACCACCCGCTCCACCGTGCCAAGCAGGTTCACGGCCACCGGCATCGAGGAGCCGATCACGTTTTCAAACAGCAGGGCCGGGCCGCCTAGGGCCAGCACCCGGTCAGCGATCGCGGCCACCTCCAGGTCCGGATCCACCGCGGCCGTGATCCGGCGCAGCTGGCCCCGCTGCTCCAATAGCTCTAGGAAGCCCCGCAGATCCCGTCTGGAGCGCCGGGCCTGGCCCTTGCCGCCTGTCGTCAGAGCTGAGCCCATCGGCGAACCCATCGCTGAACCGTTGCGGTGCTTACTGTGACGCACCCAGACCTGCATCGCGGCCGTGCTGATCTCCTACTTCCCCACCTCCGAATGCGTCCCCGCGGTTGGGGGCCCGGCCGGAGCCGAGGGTGCTGGCACCCCCACCTGGCCCGATGCGGCCGTGGTGATTGATGTGCTGCGGGCCACCACAACCATTGCCTGGTCCCTGGCCAACGGCGCCGAGGCGATCCAGGCCTTCGCCGACCTGGCTGACCTGGAGGCGGCCGCCAGCGCCTGGCCGGCAGACAAACGCCTGCGGGCCGGCGAACGGGGCGGCAAGCGTTTGGAGGGCTTTGACCTGGGTAATTCGCCCCTGGCGGTGACCCCCGAGGTGGTGGCGGGCAAGCGCCTGTTCATGAGCACCACCAACGGCACCCGTTCCCTCGACCGGGTGCGGCCCGTGGCCCTGCTCGTGACCGCCTGCCTGCCCAACCGCAGCGCCGTGGCCCAACGGTTGCTGGCATCCGGTGCCCAGACGGTGTGGATCGTGGGCAGCGGCTGGGAGGGCGACTATTCCCTCGAAGACAGCCTGGCGGCCGGGGCGGTGGCTGCCGCCGCCATGGACCTTGGCGCAGGCGGCGCTGTCACCAGCGGCAACGACGAGATGCTGGCGGCCCTGGCCCTCTGGCAGCAATGGCGCCAGGACCCCGAGGGTTGTCTGCGGGCCGCCAGCCATGGCCAGCGCTTGATCAGCCTGGGCGACCATGACGCCGATTTCCGCTGCTGCGCTGCCGTCGACAGCCTCACAATCGTGCCCACCCAGACCAGCCCGGGCGTGCTCGAAGCCCGCTGACGGGGCCCTATTTCCGCCCATGCCCAGCACCTGGGCGGGTGGGGGGCGGATCGCCGCACCCGTAAAATTGTTCGGCCAGGGATTTTACAGCGGTGACAAGCTTTCTGGCGGCAGCAATCCAGCTCACCAGCACCTCCGACCCCGAGGCCAACTGGGCCGCCGCCGAGGAACAGATCGAGCTTGCCGTGCGCCGCGGCGCTGAGCTGGTGGGATTGCCGGAAAACTTTGCCTTCATGGGCCCGGACGCCCTGCGGCTGGAGCTGGCGCCGATGCTGGCCGAACGCAGCGAGAAGTTCATTGTCACCATGGCCCGCCGCTACCAAGTGGCCCTGCTCGGTGGCGGCTACCCGGCCCCGGCCGGGGATGGCCAAACCTTCAACCGGGCCGACCTGGTGAGCAAGGACGGCCAGTTGCTGGCCCGCTACGACAAGATCCACCTCTTCGATGTGGACCTGCCCGACGGCAACACCTACCGGGAGTCGGCCACGGTGCAGCCCGGCTCGAGCCTGCCGCCCGTGGTGGAGATACCAGGGCTTTGCAAGGTCGGGCTGTCCATCTGCTACGACGTGCGCTTTCCTGAGCTCTACCGTCACTTAGCCGCCAGCGGGGCCGATCTGTTGATGATTCCCGCCGCCTTCACCGCCTTTACCGGCAAGGACCACTGGCAGGTGTTGCTCCAGGCCAGGGCGATCGAAAACACCGCCTACGTGCTGGCCCCGGCCCAAACGGGACTCCACTACGGCCGCCGCCAGAGCTACGGCCACGCCATGGTGATCGACCCCTGGGGCACGGTGCTCGCCGATGCGGGCGTGGCGCCGGGCCTGGCGGTGGCTCCGGTGGATCCCGGCCATGGCTCCCGGGTGCGGGCCCAGATGCCGAGCCTGCAGCACCGTCGTCCCGCCCTGTTCTGAACGCGCCGATGGCTGGCCTGGTGTCGCGCCGCCGTCCGAGCCTGGGGCGGACTGTCCGTCGGGTCGTTCAAGCCCTCGGCTTGCGGTCGCCCCTGGGCTGGGGCAGGGGCCTGGCCCTGGTGCCCCTGGCGCTCGCCCTCTCGCCCCTGCCAGCCCTGGCGGCTAGCCCCCTATCGGCCTGGCGCATCAACCCCCAGGGCCAACTGGAGCTGCGCACCGCCCCAGACCTCCCCCTGAGGGCCTTCTATGAGGCCGGCCGCGGCGCCATCGGCCCGCGGGTCTGGTTTGACATGCCAGGGGCGCCCCTGCGCACCCGCACGGTCCCCGGCAGCGGCCTGGTGCGCCAAATCCGGGTTGGCCAGCCCACCCCCGAGTCCACCCGGCTGGTGGTGGAGTTTCAGCCCGGCACCCAGCTCGATCCCAGCAGCTTGAAGCTGGTGGGCACGGCACGGGACCGCTGGCGGATGGAGCTCACTGGCCTGGCCCCCTATGGCCTGCAGGCCCTGGGCGAAGGCGACATCGAGGCCCCTGTGCCGACCCCCGCCTGGCGCCAGGGGCCGATTGCGGCCCCCCAGCCCCGCCTTGGCACTGCTGTGGGAACCCTGTCGGCCAGTGGCTTGCCGGAGGTGGCCCGGGGCCGCTTCAAGGTGGTGATCGATCCCGGCCATGGCGGCCCCGACCCGGGCGCCGTTGGCATCAACAGCCTGCGCGAAACCGATGTGGTGCTCGATGTCGGCCTGCAGGTGGCCCAGTTGCTCCAGGCCAAGGGGGTGCAGGTGTTGATGACCCGCACCTCGGAGGTGGACGTGGACCTGCCGCCGCGGGCGGCTCTGGCCAACAGCAGCGGCGCCGATCTGTTCTTGAGCATCCACGCCAATGCCCTCTCCATGAGCCGCCCCGATGTCAATGGCATCGAAACCTTCTATTTCGAAAGCCCCCGCGCCCGGGGCCTGGCCCAGGCCGTCCAGGACGAGGTGTTGGCCGTGTCCCCCGGCAGCCCCGATCGCGGCGCCCGCACGGCCCGTTTTTACGTGATCCGCCGCACCGTGATGCCCTCAGCGTTGGTGGAGCTGGGCTTTGTCACCGGCCAACTCGATTCGCCGCGGCTGGCGGACCCCGCCCACCGCCGCCGTTTGGCCCTGGCGATTAGCCGGGGCCTGCTCAATGTGTTGAGGCAGGGCCCGTGAGCACCCTGCTGGGCCTGTTTGATAGCGGCGTCGGCGGCCTGACGGTGTTGCGCCAGGTGCTGGCCCGGCGGCCAGGCCAGCGCTGCCTTTACCTGGGTGATACGGCCCGGGTGCCCTACGGCCAACGCAGCCCTGAGGAGATTCGCACCATCGCCGCCGAGGTGATCCGCTGGCTGGGACGCCAGGGGGTGGATGGGATCTTGATGGCCTGTAACACCACCAACGCCCTGGCCTTCGATGTGGCCGAAAGCCTGGCCGGTGTGCCGGTGCTGGGCCTGATCGATAGTGCCGCCAGCCAGCTTCAAGCCGACCGGGTGGGGGTGCTGGCCACCCCAGCGACCGCGGCTAGCGGCGCCTATGGCCACAGCATCCGCGCCGTCCACCCCGGCGCCGAGGTGGTGGAAGTCGGTTGTCCGGCCTTTGTGCCCCTGATCGAAACGGGCCAGCTCTCAGGAACTGCCCTGCGCCAGGCCGCCCAGGCCTACCTGGAGCCCCTGCTGGCGGCCCGGGTTGAGGTGATTGTGCTCGGCTGCACCCATTACCCCCTGCTCCAACCGTTGCTGCAGGAGTTGGTGCCCGCCGATGTGGTGCTGGTCGATCCGGCCGTGGCCGCCGCCGCTCGCCTCGACGGCGTCCTGCCCCCCTGCCTGGATCAACCGGCCCAGCGGTTGGAGCGCTGTTGCTTCCGGGTGACAGGGCCGGCGGATCCCTTTTCCTTAGCGGCCACCGCCTGGTTGGGCGAGCGTCCCGAGGTGGAGCAGGTGGACCTGGGCCAGGGCTAGCTCTTGCCAGGTCAACGACCCCAAGATCACCTGCTACCCCCAAACCCGCTGCCAACCAACCAGCACCAGCCCAGCGGAGCCTTCTAGGATCTCGCTACCGCAGGGGGTCATGGCAACGGTCGCAGAGCTTCTTCAGCCGGTGGAGGTGGATCTTGAAACCCTCCTCAGCGACCTGCGCCACCTGATTGGTGCTGGTCACCCGATCCTGCAGGCGGCCGCTGAACATCTGTTCAGCGCCGGCGGCAAGCGCCTGCGGCCTGGCATCGTCCTATTGATCTCGAGGGCCCTCTCCGCCGGGGGGGAGCTCGGAGCGCGCCATCGGCGCCTGGCCGAGATCACCGAAATGATCCACACGGCCTCCCTCGTTCACGACGACGTGGTCGATGAGGCGGCCACCCGCCGGGGCGTGGCCACCGTGCACAGCCGCTTCAACCATCGGGTGGCGGTGCTGGCGGGGGATTTCCTCTTTGCCCAGGCCAGCTGGCACCTAGCCAACCTCGACAACCTTGAGGTGGTGAAACTGCTTTCGCGCGTGATCATGGACCTGGCCGATGGCGAAATCCGCCAGGGCCTGTTCCGCTACGACACGGGCCAGACCTTCGCCACCTACCTGGAAAAGAGCTACTGCAAAACCGCCTCCCTGATTGCGAACAGCTGCCGAGCGGCCGGCGTGCTCAGCGGCTTGCCCGATGGGCGCTTGGATGATCTGTATCGCTTCGGCCGCCAGTTGGGCCTGGCCTTCCAGGTGGTGGATGACATCCTCGATTTCACTGGCAGCGACCAACAGCTCGGTAAACCCGCCGCCAGCGACCTGGCCTCGGGCTACCTCACGGCTCCGGCCCTGTATGCGATGGAGGAGCACCCGGCCCTGGCCGGCCTGATCGAGCGGGAGTTCTGCGAAAGTGGCGACCTGGAGCAGGCCCTAGAGCTGGTGCGGGGCAGCGAAGCGATTGGCCGCTCCCGCGTCCTGGCCCAGGAGTTCGCCCGCGATGCGTCCGATGCCCTCAGCTGGCTGCCCCCCTCGGAATGCCGCAGTGCCCTGCTCCAACTGCCGGATTTTGTACTCAGCCGGCTTTATTGATCGCTCCTTTAGGAAACTATTTGTTGGGTTGATTGCAGCCTCATTAGGTTTGATTTTTAATCGCTTAAATCTTCAAGCGAAGCCTTTAAGACTTAAAGATGCACTTCCGCCAAGGTGCTGATCAGTTCAACGCTGGCCGGATAGAGATTCCGGCGCTGGTTGGCATCCAGGTCCTGGGGCGCCAGGACAAACACCCGACACCCGGCCGAGGTGGCGGCCCGGGCGCCGGCTGGCGAATCCTCAAAGGCCCAGCAATCCTCCGCTTTCACCCCCAGCCGTCCCGCCGCCAGCAGATACACATCCGGCGCCGGCTTGCCAGCGCCCAGGCCCGGGTCATCACCGAACACCCGCGTGGTGATCGGCGCCAACCAGGGGTGAGGGGCCGTTTTCAGGGCCACCGCATCGCGGGAGCTGCTGGTGGCCAGGGCCATCGGAATGCCCTTGTGGTCGCAACGGCAGACCAGTTCCTCGGCGCCAGGCATCGGTGTTGCCAACACCAACAGGGCCTCGGCCAGGGGCTGACGCACCGCCAGCAGCTCGGCGGCCGTGGGTGGATTGGTGCTGGTTTCAGCAATCCAGCCCAACACCTGGCGCACACAGTCCTGGCGTCGCCGTCCCCGCAGGGAGAGCAGTTCGGCCTGGTCCAGGGGGCGGCCAAAGTGGCTAGCGGCCGCTTGCCAAGCCTGGGCATGGAGCGGCTCGGTGTCGAGCAGCAGACCATCGAGGTCAAACAGGCAGGCGGCGGGCCGGAGCATGGGTCCATCTTCGATCACCGCCGCCCAGGCCCGGCTGCCGGCTCTTGGCGGAGGATCCTGGCCAGCTAACAAGCAGCGGCGCCGGGTTTAGCCTCGGGTTCACCGGTGAAGAAGTATGCCTGAAATCACGCTGCTGCCAACGCTTGAAACGATTGCCGATCGCTGGCATGTCCTCTCCGGCGAGCAACCCCGGGTTCCCACCTCCGAGCTCCTCACCCAGGCCTGCGCCGCCGCCGGGGTCGAGGTCAATGGCCGCGAAGTCGAGGCGGTGTGCCTGGCTTACCGAATCCCGCCCGATGCGACCCGGGAGCGGCGCCTGCTGCTGCTCACGGTGCTGCTGGGCGACCAGCGCCTGCGCCTGGAGGCCGCCTTCCGCCTGCTCGATCCCAACCAGCGGGGCACGGTCGATCCGGCCCAGGTGCAGCGGTTGGTCCAACTCTTCGAGCTACCGGAAGCCGAAGCGAAGGACCTGGTGGTGGAACTGAACCGGGATGGTTCCGGTGAAATCACCCTGGCGGATGTGCTTGCTTTCCTGCCCCAGGATTTTTCAGCCCATCCCAAGGCCTATCACGCGGCCCATCTGGGGGGACGGCCCGGGGACCATGGCGCTGGCAGCCCGACTCCCCCTGTCGCATCACCGGCGGCGGCAAATGGGCAGCCCATCGCTAGCCCGGCCCCAGCCAGCACCCCAGCCAGCTCCCCGGGCGCGAACAAGGGGGGCACCTCCCCTCTGCAGATGCGTATCGGCCTCTTTCGCTTGCTGCAGGGGGCGGCCTATCGCAGTTTCCGGGAGAACTATTCGGCTAATTCCGAAACCCATCTGCGCGCCTACGACCTGCCCTACACGATCCCCAACTTCGCCGGCTTTGTGAATGCGGCGCTGGATCTGTACCAATCCCTAGGCATTGTCGAAGTGGGGGCTGAAGAACCCTTTGAGGATTTGCGCAGCTCCGTGAATGGCATGCTGGCCCAACTGGAACACCGCATGGCCAACTGGTCCAGCCTCGAGCCTACGGCCGAGATGGCGGCGGCCGAGCAGGTGATCGAGGCCGAGCTCGATGGGCTTGAACACCACCACCAGGTGTTTGCGGCCGCCATGGAACTAGTGCTCAGTGGGGCTCTCCAGGGCCATGTCGTTGCTGAGATCGGCCTGGAGGATCTGCAACTGCACGAACTCAATCGCCTGCGTCATCAGGAGGATTTCCGCGAACTCTCCGTCCATCGCCACCCGGTCACCCCAGCTGGCCAGGCCGATGCAACCTCGGCCACGCCCTTCTTGGAGCGCTGGCATCGGGTCATTGTCGACGATTCCGATACCCGTTATGCCGGCGCGATCCTGCCGACCCGTTACTGGTACGAGGATTTCATGCCGAAGTTGCTCAAGGCCGCCTCGGTGATGTCGCGATCCGACCTGGCGGCGATCGGGGCTGAAACCGAAGCCGATCTCGATGCCTGGTTTGAACGGCGTAACCAAGCTGGCGATTTTGATACCTACGCCACGGCCCTTAAGGCCCATTTCCTAGGCTGTTCGTTGCCTGTCAAGCAGGAGCTTAAGCAGGCCTGGGAATTGAGCCATCATTATATTAATGGTATCCAAAAAAGGCGGGAGCGGGAGGAGTTTGGGCGCGAGAGTGGCTACCTCTCCGAATATGTTGCTTTTATTGATATCTTCCTGGGTCGCGATGATATTGAGCGTTCGGAGATGCGATTGAGCTTTCCTTATTATATTGGTCCCGCCTCCTGGCGGTTCATGCACACCAGCGCTGAGTTGATTCATGCCATGCCCCCAGGGGAGCGTCAAGACGCAGCGTTGGCTTGTTTCAAGCGCTTCTTCCCGGCCCTGGCCACCATGTATCCCTGCCCCTATTGCCGGTTCCACTTGAATCGCTACGTGGTCAAAAACCGGGAAGTGAACATGTATCCGATCGAATATCTTCTCCTGGGCCCGCAAACCCCCACCGAACATATTGAGGTGACGATCGATTCTAAATTGGCCTCGATCTCCGATAGTACGGGGCTGCGCCTGTTCCTCTGGAAACTGCACAACACGGTGTCCTCTTCGATTGCCCGCAGCGAGCCCTGGTTCCACCAGGAAAGTGATGCCCACTACACCACCCGCTACTGGCCCAGCCTCGATTCGGAGCTGGCCCGGGCCCGGGCCCTGGAGGAGCCCAGCCTGCCCCTCGAGCGGATCGAACGCATCTATGCGGTGATCAAAAAGGCCAGCCACCTGTCGATCCTGCGCGATGAATTGCAGCAGGCCCTGCGTCGGGGCGATAAGGAGGAGCTGCAGCGGGTGTGGCAGCGGGCCGAGGCTTCGGTGGATAGCGTCGAGCAGGCCCTGCTCGCGTCCCAGTTCCTCTCGGCCACCTACCACTACGACCCCAGCCTGGTCCTGGAGCCGCCCCACTTCAGTGCCGAGGAAGAGGCCCTGGCCCGCAGCGGCTACTACGTGGAGGCCTGAGGGGAACGCCCGGCGCTGGAGCGAGGGCTGCCCCGGGGTGCCTGCCTCACGGGGCGTTACAGCCGCCACTTCAGGACCGTTGTCTCGCTTGAATGGCAGCACTGAACGGGCCCAGGGCCTTGCTGTCCATGTCTGACGCCACGATGGCTGATGCCACCAAGTCTGAGGCCACCAAGTCTGAGGCCACAATTGAGTCGGTCTTGCAGGAGCAGCGGGTGTTCCAGCCCCCTGCGGCCCTGGCGGCCACGGCCCGCATCGGCTCCATGGTGGCCTACCAGGCCCTGGCGGACCAGGCGGAGGCCGATCCCGATTCCTTCTGGGGAGACTTAGCCCGCCAGCACCTGCACTGGTTCGAGCCCTTTGACACGGTGCTCGATTGGACCGATCCTCCCTTTGCCCGCTGGTTTGAAGGCGGCCGCACCAACCTCTCCTACAACTGCCTCGATCGCCACCTGGCCGGTCCCACGGCCGAGAAAACGGCCCTGATCTGGGAGGGCGAACCCGGCGACACCCGCCGTTTTACCTACCGCCAGCTCCACGGCGAGGTCTGTAAGGCGGCCAATGCCCTCAAGGCCCTGGGGATTGGCAAGGGGGATCTGGTGGCCCTGTACTTGCCCATGGTGCCCGAGGCGGCCATTGCCATGCTGGCCTGCGCCCGCATCGGGGCACCCCACTCGGTGGTGTTTGGGGGCTTTTCCGCCGATGCCCTGCGGGATCGCCTGATCGATGGCCAGGTGAAGCTGGTGATCACCGCCGACGGCGGCTTCCGCAAGGACAAGGCCGTGGCGCTCAAGCCCGCCGTGGATGGGGCCCTCGCCGGTGGCGCCTGTCCCAGCGTGGAGCACGTGCTGGTGGTGCAGCGCACCAAGCAGGGGGCCGTGATCGAGCCCGGCCGAGACCACTGGTGGCATGAGCTGGTCGAGCCCCAGAGCAGCGAGTGTGCGGCCGAACCGATGGCTAGCGAAGACCGGCTGTTTGTGCTCTATACCTCTGGCTCCACCGGCAAACCCAAGGGGGTGGTGCACACCACCGCCGGCTACAACCTCTGGGCCCACCTCACCTTCCAGTGGATCTTCGATATCCGCGACGACGACATCCACTGGTGCACGGCGGATGTGGGCTGGATCACGGGCCACAGCTACATCGTCTACGGCCCCCTCTCCAATGGCGCCACCACCTTGATGTACGAGGGCGCGCCCAGGCCCTCCAAACCAGGCGCCTTCTGGGAGGTGATTGAGAAGCACAAGGTGACGATCTTCTATACCGCCCCAACGGCGATCCGTGCCTTCATGAAAGGCGGCCGGGCCGTGCCGGACCAATACAACATGGCCTCGATTCGCATCCTGGGCACCGTTGGCGAACCGATCAATCCGGAGGCCTGGATGTGGTACCGCGATGTCATTGGTGGCGGCCGCTGCCCGGTGATTGACACCTGGTGGCAAACCGAAACCGGTGGCGTGATGATTAGCCCCCTGCCGGGCGCCACCCCCACCAAACCCGGCTCAGCCACCCTGCCCTTGCCTGGCATTGCCGCCGATGTGGTGGACCACGAAGGCCGCTCCCAGGGGCCGGATCAGGGGGGCTACTTGGCCGTGCGCCGTCCCTGGCCGGGGATGATGCGCACGGTCCATGGCGATCCCGAGCGCTTCCGCAAGAGCTACTGGGAAGAAATTCGCCCCGCCGATGGCAGCTGGCTCTATTTCGCCGGCGATGGGGCCCGCCGTGACGCCGATGGCTACTTCTGGGTGATGGGCCGGGTCGATGACGTGATCAATGTGTCGGGCCATCGCCTGGGCACGATGGAAATCGAATCGGCCCTGGTGAGCCACGGCGCCGTGGCCGAGGCGGCCGTGGTGGGGCGGCCCGATGAGCTCAAGGGGGAGGGCATCGTGGCCTTTGTGACCCTGGAGGCCGGCCGTACTGGCGATGATGCCCTGGTGGCTGAATTGCGCAGCCATGTGGGTAAGGAGATCGGTCCGATCGCCCGGCCCGATGCCATCCACTTCACCGATTCCCTGCCCAAGACCCGCAGCGGCAAGATCATGCGGCGCATCCTGCGCTCCCTGGCGGCCGGCGAGGAGGTCAGCGGTGACACCAGCACCCTGGAAGATCGCTCCGTTCTCGATTCCCTGCGGGTCTAAGCCCCTGGGAGCTAGGGGCGGGTGGGCCAGCCGCTGATGCGATCGGCCAGCTGTTCAAGTTGTTGCTGGCGCTTGGGATCGTCGGCCCAGGCGCCCAGCACGTTCTGGCGGAAACCAGCGCTGGCGGGGGTGAGGTGGTCACCGGGGAGCTCCAGGAGCTGACTTTGGTCGGCGGCCCGCTCCTGCAGGGCCGCCAGCAGCCTGGGGCTTTGATCGAGCTGGTCGGAGCGAAACCGGATCAGCAAATTGCTGGGTTGGCCATAGCTAGAGGCCACCAGACGCAGGGTTTCACTGGGGGAGGGGCTGAACTCGCTGCTGAAACCCAGCCGTGGTGCCAGCTCCGCCAGCAAGGGGATCGAGCGATCGGCCGAGAAATTGTTGAAACTCAAGGCCACCAGGGCCCTGCTACCCCGGCCATTGTCCGGCGCCAGCAGGTGCAATTTGCAGCCCAAACTATGGCCAAGCCGCAACGGCTTCCACTCCAGCCCAGCCTCAGGAGCTGCGGGACCGAGCGGCATGGCCTCGCGGGCGCGGCGGAAGGCCTTCCAGGCCCCATTGGCCTGGTCCTGGTGGTCGAAGCCGGGCACATAGCTAAAGGCCCGGATCGCCAGGCCCCGGCGGGCCAGGGCCTCGAGCAGGCGCCGGTAGCTGAGCTGGGGCGAGGCCGCCAGGTAGCTGCCGCCAATGAATTCCACCAGTCCCCGCGCTTGGGGCGGCGTCAGGCACCAGAGGCTGCCCTGCTGCTGCCAACGGCTCATGGGCCGGTGAGCTGCTGCAGGGCCTTTAGGGCGTCGGTGCCATGGGCGGCGCCATCGAGCAGGTTGTTGAAGACATGGCGAATCACGCCGCCCCCGTCGATCAGGTAGGTGACCCGCCCCGGCACCACCAACAGGCTGTTCGGCACGCCAAAGGCTTGGCGCAACTGGTTGCCGCGGTCCACCAGCAAGGGGAACGGCAACCCGTGGCGCTGGGCAAAGCGTTGGTGGCTGGCCGCGTCATCGCCGCTTACCCCCCAAACCACTGCCCCAAGATCGGTGAAGGCGGCGTATTGATCGCGGAAGGCGCACACCTCCATGGTGCAGCCGGGGGTGTCGTCCTTGGGATAGAAGAACAGGACCAGGGGCTTGCCCTGAAGTTGGTCACTGCGGCGTTCGCTGCCGTCCTGGTCGACCAGGGCGACGAGGGGGGCCCGGTCTCCGGTGGTGAGGGCTTTGGCCAAGGGACATGGAATCGGTTGGTTGAGCCTAAGAAGGGCCCTTGGTGTCCTGGCGCCTGTCTGGGCAAGCTGGGATCATGGGGACGGTTCGGCAGCTCCAACCGGCATGGAGAAGCAGGCGATGAGCAGCGACCTGATCGCCCAACCCTCCTTCTGGCCTGAGCTGGAGGCCGTCAAGCCCGCGTCCAAAGTGGTCCAGCCAAACCAGGTCCAGCCAAACCAGGTCCAGCCAAAACAGGTCCAGCCAAAACAGGTAAAGCCGAAATTGCACCAGGCGGACTCCCTGGCCAGCGCCTCCTCCGCAGACCTCGCGCTTGCTGCTCTCGAGGCCGCCGATTCGATCGACCCCTCCTTGGCTCCTTCCTTGGTGCAATTGCCCAGCTTTCGATCGGGGCCGGCCGATCGCCGCCTGCCGGAACGGCTGCTGATCCTCGATACGGAAACCACTGGCCTGCAAAGCGAGCGGGACCACTGCATCGAAATCGGTGCCGTGCTGTTCCATGTGGCCGAGCGGGCCGTGTTGGACCAGGTGTCGTTCCTACTGCCCTGCCAGGACAATCCGGCCGAGCCGATCAATGGCATCAGCGCCGCCGTCAGTCGCACCCCCCAGCCCTGGCAGGCGGGTCTGCAATTTTTCGAGGCCATGCTGGCTGCCGCCGATCTGGTGGTCGCCCACAACGTCAAATTCGATCGGGCCTGGTTTGGCCGCGAGCCCCTGCCGGCGATCACCAAGCCCTGGCTCTGCACCATGGAAGACATCCGCTGGCCCCCCTCCCTGCGCTTGAAGCCAACCCCTTCGGTGCGGGATCTGGCCCTGGCCTATGGCGTTCCGGTTTGGGCCGCCCACCGGGCCCTCACCGACTGCACCTACCTGGCCCAGGTGTTTGAACGCTGTGGTGATCTCGATGGCCTGCTGCAGGAGGGGCTCGAACCCCGCCAGCTCTACCGGGCCTGCCTGAGTTATGCCGAACGCCATCGCGCCCGGGAGGCCGGCTTCCGCTGGAATGAGCCCCTGCGTGGCGCTTGGAGCCGGCGGCTATCCCAGCGGGACGTGACCTTGCTGACATTTCCGGTGGAACTGGCGGACGCGGAAGTCGCACCAGGGATCTAAATCCCTTCTCCAGCCCCGGGGCCGGACCAGTTCCAGCTTGGGATGGGGCTGGCCCGCCGCCTGCCGCCCGTGGCCCACGGGCGAGTGGGGCTTGGCCTGATCAAGCTTGGGGAAACGTTGCCATCCCATGGCCCCACCGCCCATCAATGGACCGCCGCCTGGGGGCCGCCAGGTGCGCCGGATTGTGCGGCGTTGGCAGGACGCCCGAACCTGGGCTCGCTTGATTCGAGAGGCCGAGGCCCTCTGGCATATCGATGTCAGGGACCTGCATCGTCTGGGGGCCCTGGAATTGGGCCAGTTGATTGGCGAGGTGCCCGGCTGGCAGCGGCACCGGGTCAATCGCTGGTTGGCTTGCTACCGGGTCGCTACCCGGCTGACCACCGACACTCTCTGAGGGCCAGCGGGCATGGTCTTGTCCTGGGGCCATTGACTAGCTCAAAGCATTTCGTTGGCCCCGACAGCCACCAGGGAAGCATCGGTGATCAAAAATCTGGTCATGTAATTTGGCACACTAAACAATAAAATAATCTACTGATTAACAAAGACTTCGGAGCCAGAGTGCAGCCCTACCTAAAATCTTCAATGGTCGCTGAGTAATTCCTTACTGCTGGCCTTCAACTGGGACCATAATTTACGGATTTCTTCAAAAGCCTGCTCCTGGCCGATTTTGCCGTTGGCTTGAAGGCCCACAATCAGGCCAATGCGGTCGGCAAAGGTTTCTAAGTTTTGGTGAAAGGCCAACCGTTCTGGAGACCAGTTGGACCCTCGGTAGCCACTGTGACCTTCCATGGGGGCCTGGATTCCTTCGCTTTGAAATACTCCGTTGAACTCTTCCAAAGGCGTTTCTCCTTGACTGGC
>CAMAVE010000018.1 GCA_945861595.1 Synechococcus sp. UW140 | reverse complement strand
GGCTGGCTCTTTTTGCAGAATCCGTCGCGGCTTGCTGAGCTGCTGGATCAACTGGAGGAGAACGCCCGATAACCCTTTGCCTGTTTGCCATGAGCCCCCGTTTTGATCGCCGCCGGGACGAGGCCCAGGGCTCCGGCTCCGGGTCCGGTTCCGGCGCTGGGGGGGGCTCCCGCGGCGGTGGTGCCGGTCGCCCGGCCCGTCCCGGCAAGCCTTCCTTTGGCGCGTCCCGGTTCTCGGGGGGTGGGGGTTCCCGCTCCTTCGGGCCCCGGCCGGAATGGAATGCCGATGGCCCGCCCGATCGGGGCCCCAGGCCGGAGCGGGGCTCCCGGCCGGAGCGGGGGCCCCGGCCCGAACGGGCCGGCGGCTCGGACCGTCCCCGCTTTGACCGGTCCTCTGCAGGCCGTCCATCCGGCGGCCGCCCGTCTTTTGACCGGCCCCGCCCCGATCGCTTTGGCTCGGATCGACCCGACCGGCCCCGTTTTGACAGTGGCAGGCCCGAGGGGGGCCGCAGTGAGGGTCCCCGTTTTGAAGGCGGTCGTCCTGCTCGCCCCAGCGGCGCCCGGCCCGCCGGCGGGCGCCCCGGCATGGCTCGGCCGGGCCGGCCCCGGCTTGATGGCCCGCGTTTTGATAAGCCCCGCTTTGAAGGCGGGCGGCCTGAGGGCCGTTCTGGTGAGGGCGATTCGGGCGACTTCCGCCCGGGCCCCAAGCGGTTTGACCGCAGTGGCTCGATGGGCGAAGGCCGCCCCGGCGGGCGGCGCCCCTTCCCGGGCCGCCCGTTCGCCGGCCGCCCCGATGGCGCCGGCCGGCGGGACCGCAGCCCCGGTGCCTTGAGCCCCGGTGAGTCCGCACCGGAAGGCCGTTTCAGTTCCTTGCGCCCGGAAGGCCGCCGGTTTGCCGGGGCCGGCGTTAGCCGTGGCTCCTTTGGTCGTCCCTCCTTCCAGCGGCCCGGGGGAGCGGGAGCGCGCGGCTCCTTCCAGCCGGCCCGGTCCGATCGGCCCGTGGTGGTGGATGCCCCCACGGGCGAGTCCGAAACCTTTGGTGCCTCTCCAGCCGACGACATGATCTGGGGCCGCCATCCGGCCCTAGCGGCCCTGGAGAGCGGTCGGCCGATCCACCGCATCTGGTGCACCGCCGAGATGCGCTTCACCCCCAAGTTCCTGCAGTTGCTGCGCGAAGCCAAATCGGCCGGGGTTCTGGTCGAGGAGGTCACCTGGGCGCGCCTGGGCCAGCTCACCGGTGGCGCCGTGCACCAGGGCATCGCCCTGCAGGCGGCGGCGGCCGAAACCCTCGACTTAGACAGCCTGATCAGCGGTTGCCGTGACATTGGCGAACCGCCCCTGTTGATGGCCGTTGATGGCCTCACCGACCCCCATAACTTGGGGGCGATCGTGCGCAGTGCCGAGGCCCTCGGTGCCCATGGCCTGGTGCTGCCCCAGCGGCGCAGCGCCGGCCTTACCGGCTCGGTGGCCAAGGTGGCCGCAGGCGCCCTGGAATTCCTGCCCGTGGCCCGGGTGGTGAACCTCAACCGCTCCCTGGAAACCCTGAAGCAGGAGGGCTACCGGGTGGTGGGCCTGGCCGAGGAGGGCAGCGTCACCCTGGCTGAGGCGGATCTCGATGGCCCCCTGGTGGTGGTGACGGGGTCGGAGGGCAGTGGCCTCTCCATGCTCACCAGGCGCCATTGCGACCAGCTGGTGCGCATCCCCCTGCGCGGTGCCACCCCCAGCCTCAATGCTTCCGTGGCCACGGCCCTGCTGCTCTATGAGGTGGCGCGCCGGGGCTGGATGAAGACGATCACGGGCTCTTCTCCTGCCCCCCGGATCGTGCGACCTAACCTGCCCGCCCCCAGCCGGCCGGTGGTGGCGGAACCCGAGCTCGAGCCCGCCCAGGCTGGTGCCGTGCCCCTGGCTCCTGGGGCTGAAGGGGATTGGCTCGGCGGCGAGCCCGCAGGGCCCGAGCTGCTGCTGGAGCCCGGGGCCCCTGCGCCGAATCTCCCTGGCCGGGCGGAAGCCCCCCTAGGGGGAGTGGAGGTCGAGGACGCCCTGGCCGATGCCGAACCCAGCGCTGCGGGTCCCGCCGACGCCGGCTTGCCTGCCCCAGGGGAGCCCCAGGACCTGGCCGATCCAGCACCCTCGCCGGACTCAGCCAGCCCTGTCCCCCAGGACCTGGTTCCAGACCAAACGCCTGGGCTGGCAGGCGGTTTCGATCAAGACATCCTGCTGTGAGCCGGCCGCCGCTGCCGCCCTCCTGGTGGGCGATGGCTCCGGCCAGGGGCCAAGCCCTGGCCCCGATCGGGCCCCTTGGCGCCAGAGCAGTTCCCGCCTGGGGCGCAGCCCAAGCCCCTGCTTGGGCTGGCCCGAGCAGACATCGCTTGGCTAAATGGATGGACTGGGGTCCCCTCGCCTGTCCACAATGGGCGTTTAACGGACCGATCCCATGAATCCGCTGCTCTGGCCCCTGCGGAGTCTTGCCAACGGTCTTGGGATGGCCTGGTGGGCGCGGGTGCAAACCCACGACCCCGAGATGACCTACTGGTTTGGGCCCTTCGTACGCCGGCAGGAGCTGGATGCGGCCCTGCAACCGTTCCTGGATGATCTGCGCAGTGAGGCGCCCGGCTCCCTGGACCATGAGGTGCTGCGCACCCGCCGCGGCGAACCACTCACAATCGACGGCCGCCAGGGCTGACTCCCTGCTTCGCCTGGGGGCCGTACCTGTCCGGGCTGGGAGGGGATGGTTCTCCAGTTCAAGCGTCTGGCCAGCGTTCAGCCCCCCTCTCCGGAGCGACGATCCCTGGCCGGCAGCTTCCCACCGCCAGGGCCAGGGCCTGCTGATAGCGTCTGGGCAAGCGCGTGCTGAAGGGAAGCTTGATGGGGATCGCCCAGTGGCGCGACCAGCTCAGGAGCGGCGAGGTGTCCGCCCGGGAGCTCACCGACCAGCACCTCAAGCGCATTGAGGCGGTGGAGTCCAGCGTCCATGCCTTCCTGGAGGTCACGGCCGAGCGCGCCCGCGCCGATGCCGATCGCATCGATGCCTCCCGGGCCGCCGGCGACGCGCTGCCGCCCCTGGCTGGCATCCCCCTGGCGATCAAGGACAACCTCTGCACCAAGGGGGTGCGCACCACCTGCTCCAGCCGCATGCTGGAACACTTTGTTCCGCCCTACGAATCCACCGTCACCGAGCGCTTGTGGAACGCCGGCGCGGTGCTGGTTGGCAAGACCAACCTCGACGAGTTCGCCATGGGCAGCTCGACCGAGACCTCGGCCTTCGGCCCCAGCCACAACCCTTGGAACCCGGAGCGGGTGCCGGGTGGGAGCTCCGGCGGTAGCGCCGCCGCCGTGGCCGCCGGCGAGGCAATCGCGGCCCTGGGTTCCGATACGGGTGGTTCGATCCGCCAGCCCGCTTCTTTTTGCGGTGTGGTTGGCCTCAAGCCCACCTACGGCCGGGTCAGCCGCTGGGGCCTGGTGGCCTTTGCCAGCTCCCTCGACCAGGTGGGGCCCTTCACCACCTCGGTGGCCGATGCGGCCGAGCTCCTGCAGGTGATTGCCGGAGCCGACCCCCGCGATGCCACCTGTCTGAAGGCGCCGGTGCCCGATTACCGCGCCGCCCTGGAGCAGCCGGTCAAGGGGCTGCGGGTGGGCATTGTGCGCGAATGCTTTAGCGCTGATGGGCTGGCCCCCGAGGTGGCTGCTGCCGTGATGGCCGCCGCCGAAACCCTCCAGGCCCTGGGCTGTGAGCTGGTCGATGTCAGCTGCCCTCGCTTCAACGACGGCATCGCTACTTACTACGTGATCGCCCCTTCGGAGGCGTCCGCCAACTTGGCCCGCTACGACGGCGTCAAATACGGCTATCGCTCTAGCAGGAGCGATGCGGCCGGCGACAGCCTGGCCCAGATGACGGCCCGTAGCCGCGCCGAGGGCTTCGGTGATGAGGTGCAGCGCCGCATCCTGATCGGCACCTATGCCCTCTCGGCGGGCTACGTCGATGCTTACTACAAGAAGGCCCAGCAGGTGCGTACCTTGATCCGTCGGGATTTCGATGCGGCCTTCCAGGGCGTCGATGTGCTGCTCACCCCCACCTCGCCGACCACGGCCTTCGCCTTTGGCGCCCACGCCGAGGACCCCCTGGCCATGTACTTGGCCGACCTGCTCACCATCCCCGCCAACATGGCGGGCCTGCCGGCGATCAGCCTGCCCTGCGGCTTTGATGGCCAGGGGTTGCCGATTGGCCTGCAGCTGATCACCGGGGTGTTGCAGGAGCCCCGCCTGCTGCAGGTGGCCCACAACTACGAGCAGGCGGCCCAGGTGATGGCGTCCCGGCCCGCCGCGCCCCTAGTGCCCTAGGGGTCCAGGGCGAGTCCGCTGCCTAGCCGGCTCCCGGTGGCTGCCTTGACGGTTCTGCCCTGGACAGGGGGCCTCCACCAGATGTGGTGTGCCAAAGCCTGCTTTCGGCGCCTAGGACCCTGAATCTTGCGTCTGAGCCTTAGCGTGGGTGCACCCTGGATCCCGTCGTTGGCCTTCGTTCCGCTCCACAACCACAGCGACTACAGCCTCCTCGATGGGGCCTCCCAGTTGCCCCAGATGGTGGAGCGGGCTGTGGAGCTGGGCATGCCGGCTCTGGCCCTCACCGACCACGGTGTGATGTATGGCGCCATCGAGCTGCTCAAGCTCTGCAAGGGCGCCGGCATCAAGCCGATCATCGGCAACGAGATGTATGTGGTGAACGGCTCGATCGACGATCCCCAGCCCAAGAAGGAGCGGCGTTACCACCTGGTGGTGCTGGCTAAGAACGCCACCGGCTACCGCAATCTGGTCAAGCTCACCAGCATTAGCCACCTGCGGGGCATGCGCGGCCGCGGCATCTTTGCGCGCGCCTGCATTGATAAGGCCACCCTGGAGCAGCACCGCGAAGGCCTGATTGTGGCCACCGCCTGCCTGGGTGGCGAGATCCCCCAGGCGATCCTCAAGGGACGCCCCGACGTGGCCCGGGAGGTGGCCCGTTGGTACCAGCAGTGTTTCGGCGAGGACTTCTACCTGGAAATCCAGGACCACGGCTCGCCGGAAGATCGCATCGTCAACACCGAGATCGTGCGCATCGCCACCGAACTCGGGATTGCCCTGATCGCCACCAACGACGCCCACTACCTCACCCGCAACGACGTCGAAGCCCACGACGCCCTGCTCTGCGTGCTCACCGGCAAGCTCGTGAGCGATGAGAAGCGGCTGCGCTACACCGGCACCGAATACATCAAGAGCGAGGCCGAGATGCTCGCCCTGTTCGCCGACCACCTGGAGCCCGAGGTGGTGGCCAATGCGGTGGCCAACACGGCCCTGGTAGCCGAAAAGGTGGAGGACTACGACATCCTCGGGCGCTACCAGATGCCCCGCTTCCCGATCCCCGAGGGCCACACGCCGGTCACTTACTTGGCCGAGGTCACCGAAGCGGGCCTGCGCGATCGGCTGCGGCTGGGCGCTGGTGATCCGATCGATCCCACCTACGGCGATCGCATGGCCTTTGAGCTGCAGGTGATGGAGCAGATGGGTTTCCCCACCTATTTCCTAGTGGTGTGGGACTACATCCGCTTTGCCCGCGAGAACGGCATTCCGGTGGGGCCAGGCCGGGGCTCGGCCGCCGGTTCCCTGGTGGCCTACGCCCTGGGGATTACCAACATTGATCCGGTCGTCAATGGCCTGCTGTTTGAGCGCTTCCTCAATCCGGAACGTAAATCCATGCCGGATATTGATACCGACTTCTGCATCGAACGCCGTGGCGAGGTGATCGACTATGTGACGCGCCGCTACGGCGAGGACAAGGTGGCCCAGATCATCACCTTTAACCGCATGACATCCAAGGCGGTGCTCAAGGATGTGGCGCGGGTTCTCGATATTCCCTATGGGGATGCCGATCGGCTCGCCAAGTTGATTCCAGTGGTGCGTGGTAAACCGGCCAAGCTCAAGGAGATGATCGGCGCTGAATCGCCGGCGCCGGAGTTCCGTGAGAAGTATGAAAAAGATGCCAACGTCAAGCGCTGGGTCGACATGGCGATGCGTATTGAGGGCACTAACAAAACCTTTGGTGTACATGCTGCTGGTGTGGTGATTGCGGCCGAACCTTTGGATGAATTGGTGCCGCTGCAGCGCAACAATGACGGCCAGGTGATCACCCAATATTTCATGGAGGACGTGGAATCAATGGGGCTGTTGAAGATGGACTTCCTCGGCCTCAAAAACCTCACCATGATCGAGAAAACCATCGATCTAGTAGAGAAAAATTCTGGGGTTCGCATCGATCCCGACGACCTGCCCGCCAACGATGAGGGCACCTATGCCCTGCTGGCCCGCGGTGATCTTGAGGGCATCTTCCAGCTGGAATCGAGTGGCATGCGCCAGATCGTGCGCGACCTCAAGCCCTCATCCCTAGAGGATATTTCCTCGATCCTGGCCCTCTACCGGCCTGGTCCCCTCGATGCCGGCCTGATCCCCAAGTTCATCAACCGCAAGCATGGCCGCGAGGCGATTGATTTTGTGGATCATAAATTAGAGCCGATCCTCAAGGAAACTTACGGGATCATGGTGTATCAGGAGCAGATCATGCGGATCGCCCAGGATTTGGCCGGCTATTCCCTCGGTGAGGCCGACCTGCTACGACGGGCCATGGGCAAAAAGAAGGTGTCCGAGATGCAGAAGCATCGCGATCTGTTTGTGAATGGCGCCTGTGAGCGGGGTGTGGCCAGCAGCGTCGCCGATGCCCTGTTTGACCAAATGGTTTTGTTCGCCGAATATTGCTTCAATAAGAGTCATTCCACCGCCTACGGCGCCGTCACTTATCAGACGGCCTATCTCAAGGCCCACTATCCGGTGGCCTATATGGCCGCCCTGCTCACGGTTAATGCCGGCACCACCGACAAGGTACAGCGCTATATCTCCAACTGCAATGCCATGGGCATTGAGGTGATGTCGCCGGATGTGAATGCCTCCGGGGTTGATTTCACCCCCACGGGGGAACGCATCCTCTTTGGCCTTTCGGCGGTGCGCAATCTGGGCGATGGTGCCATCCGCAACCTGATTAGCGCCCGCGAAGCCGATGGCCCCTTCCGCTCCCTCGCCGATCTCTGCGATCGCATCCCGGGCCAAACCCTCAACCGCCGCGCCCTCGAATCCCTGATCCATTCCGGTGCCCTCGACAGCCTCGAACCCAAGGCCAACCGGGCCCAACTGATGGCCGACCTGGATTTGATCCTCGATTGGTCCTCGTCGCGGGCGAAGGATCGGGCCAGCGGCCAGGGCAACCTCTTCGACCTGCTCAGCGGTTCGGCCGATGCCGCTGCCGATGGCAGCCCTGGCGACATCAGCACCGCTCCCAAGGCGGCGCCCGTGGCCGACTACCCCCCCACCGAGAAGTTGCGGCTGGAGAAGGAGCTGGTGGGCTTCTATCTCTCCGACCATCCGCTCAAGCAGCTCGGCCGGCCGATCCGCCTGCTCTCGGCCATTGGCCTAGGCAGCCTCGAAGAGCAGGCCGATAAGGCCCGGATCAGTGTGGTGGCGATGGTGCCGGACATCCGCCAGGTGACCACCCGCAAGGGCGACCGCATGGCCGTGCTCCAGCTCGAAGACCTCAGTGGCAGCTGCGAGGCCGTGGTTTTCCCGAAAACCTATGCCCGCCTGGCCGACCACCTGATGGTCGATGCCCGCCTGGTGGTTTGGGGTTCGGTCGATCGCCGCGATGAGCGGGTGCAGCTCATCGTTGATGACTGCCGCGCCATCGATGACCTCAAGGTCTTGATGGTGGACTTGCTGGCAGAAGAGGCTAGCGATATCGCCGTGCAGCATCGGCTGCGCGAATGCCTGCAGTTGCACCGCAATGAGCTGGAGCAGGGGGGACTGCGGGTGCCGGTGGTAGCCCGGGTCTGCTATCAGAGCGAATCGCGCTACGTGCGCCTGGGCCACCAGTTCTGTGTTAATGACGCCGGCGCTGCCCTGACCACCCTCAACGGCCAGGCCTTCCGGGCCAGCCTCAGCTCGCCGCTGGCGGTTGCTTGAGCGATTGCTTCAGACGGGTCATGTTCACGCCGATCTGCTCAAAGCCCAGCAGGCTGCCCGGTTGGCTTTCCCAGCTGGCTGAAAAGAGGCCGTAGCTCAGGCCCACCAGGCCGAGCAGGAAGAAGCCCCCTGAGGTCACCAGGGTGATCGCCGGCGGGATATCGAGAATGCCGCGGCTCACCAGCAGGTAGCTCACCACAAAGCTGGCCATGCCCAGGAGGCTTGGCACCCCCATGGCCACGGCGATGCGCCGGGCCATGCGATTGGTGACGGCCTCGGGAATCGGCTGGGAGCGCCGCTTGCCGTTTGCCGCCGCCTTGGTGGAGCTGCCAGGACCCTTGGCGGCCGGCTTGTCGAAGCCAGGGGCCTTCTGGACCCCGGGGGCAGCCTTGGAGCCCACGGGCTTGGCCGCTCCAGTTCCGTTGCCGGCAGCGGCAGCCTTGGGGTTGTCGCCTGGTTTGCCAGGGCCGGCCGGTTTGCCGGATCCGCTGGCACGGATGCCCTTTGCTGCCATGGGATCGGGCCTCAGCCGCGGATGCCGAGCTTCTGGATCAGGCTGCTGTAGCGCGCTTCGCTGTTGCTGCGCAGATAGCCGAGCAGGCGCTTGCGGCGACCGATCATCTTCAGCAGCCCCTGGCGGGAGGAGAAGTCGTGGATGTTTTTCTGGAGGTGTCCACTGAGCTGGCTGATGCGCTCGCTCAACATCGCCACCTGCACTTCCACCGAGCCGGTGTCCGTTCCGTGGGTCTGATGGCTATTGATCAGTTCCTGTTTCTTGATGGTGTCGAGCGACATGCGCGGCGTCTGGCCCTGACGGAGCAAAGATCCAACTTACCCTGCCGGATGCGGCGGCGTTTTCAGTCGACCCGACTAGAGAGCCAGCGCAGGCTTTCCCGCAGCCAGTCGTCACTGCCGGCGCTCTCCGCCAGCCCCAGGGCGGCCACGGCCCGCAGGGCCCGGTTGATCTCCAGGGCTTCGTAGCCCAGGGCGGAGAGGGTGAGCTGCAGCTCGTCCCGGGCCGGACCGGCCAGGCCAGGCCCACTGCCCTCGATCAGATCGTCCGCGAGCTCCTGGCCAGAACGGGCGCCTAGGCCCCCCGCCAGGTCCTGGTCGAGGGCGTAGCGCTCCTGCAGCCGCGTCCGCAATTCCACCGAGAGCCGTTCGGCGGTGCGTTTGCCCACGCCCGGGGCCTGGCAGAGCAAGCGCAGATCGGCCTGAACAATGGCGCGTACCAGCTCCTCTCCCGTGAGCAGGCCCAGAAGCCCCAGGGCCATCTGGGGACCAACGCCACTCACGGCCACCAGCTCGCGGAACAGGTCCCGTTCGCTGCGCTCGCCGAAGCCGTAGAGGGTCCATTGGTCTTCGCGCACCACTAGGTGGATGTGCAGCGACAGGCTGCTGCCTTCCGTTGGCAGCCGCTCCCACAGGCGCCGGCTGATCTGCACCTCGTAGCCCACCCCCTGGCAGACCAGCAGCAGGCCGCAGCGGTTGGCCTGCTGCCAGGCTTCGGCCCGTTGCCCTTGCAGCCAGCCGATCATGGGAGTCGATCCAAGGTCACCCATGCTGCCCGCCCCGCCGACCCCGGCCCACCCCTGGCTCCCGGCCTGGTGGTCGCGTCCCCCTTCGCCCTTGGGGCCCGATGGCTCGCTGGGCCGCCCCCGGGCCGTCCTGTTGGCCCTGTTGCTGAGCGCCCTAGTGGGCCTGGGCCTGGCGGGTTGCTCGGGCATCGGCCAGCCCTCCCAGGGGGTGTTACTGCGGGCCCTAGGCCTACAGATTGCCCTGACCCAGCGCTCGATCGCCTCGGCCCTGGCCCTCGAGCCCACCGGCCTGCCCCAGGTGAGCCGGGTGCGGGTGGAGCGCCAGGAGGAGGTGGCCATCGCCGATGGCGCCGGCCTACACCTGAGCGGCCGCTTCGACTGGCGCCTCGCCGATGACCCGATCCGGGTCGATAGCCCCTTTGAACTCTGGTTGCAACGGGGGGAACGGGGCCAGGTCTGGCGCCTGGCCCGGCCCCTCCCCTCCAGCCGGCCAGGCCAGGCTGCTTTCGATCCAGGCGCTCTTGTACAGGCCGGAGTCGACCAGGCCGGCACGGATCAGGCCGCTCGCACCCAGGACTGGCTCATTGATCCGTTGCCGCTGCCGGGCGAGAGCGCAGGCTGATCACGGTGGCCGCCAGCACCAGAAGGGCCGCCACCAGGCTGTCGGGGCTGGGCTGGTCGTGGAAGAACCACAGGCCCCAGAGGCAGGCCAGGGGCACCTGCACGTAGCTCAGGGCCGTGGCCCGGGCAGCCGGCAGGCCCATCAGCCCCTTGGTGAGGCCCAGCTGGCCCAGCTGGGTGAACAGGCCCACACCCACCAGGGCAAGCAGTTCTGGCCCGGTCGGCAGGATCGGGTTGAGCAGCACCACAGGCAGGGTCAGGGCCAGGCCGACCAGGGGGAAATAGAAAATCACCACCAGGGGGTCCTCGCTGCGGCCCAGGGCCCGCACGCTCACGTAGGCCAAGGCCGTCAGCAGGGCGCCGGCCACGGCCAGCAGCACGGCTGCCTGGGGCAGGCCGCCATGGGCCAGGTCCACCGCCGCCAGGCCTGCCTGGTGGGCACCCGGATGGAGACTGGCCGCCTGGACACCGGCTGGATGAACAGTGGCTGGCTGGAGACCGCCTAGCTGCAGTGTTCCCAGAGGGAGACCAGCGGGCTGGCGATCACCGAGGTGGAGGGGGTGGGTCAGCAGCCACACCCCCAGCCAGCCCAGCACGATCGCCAGCAGGATCTGCGGCGAGAGTCGCTCCCCCAGCAACAGCCAGGCCAGCAGCGCCGTGAAGGTGGGGTGGAGGTACTGGATCACCGTGGCGGCCCCCAGCGGTAGCTCCTGGATCGCCCCGTAGACGCAGTAGAGGGCCGCCGTGCCCAGAACGCCGCGCAGCACCAGCAGCCCGCGCCGTTCGCCCCAGGGGGAGAGCCGGGCCCGGCGCAGCAGCCACAGGCTCAGGGCCAGGCTGATCACGGCCCGGCCCAGCACCACCTCGACGACGGGAAGCCGCTGGCCCAACGCCTTGACGCAGACCCCCATCAGGCTGAAGCTCAGGGCACTGGAGAGCATCCACAGGGTGGCTGCCTGACCTGCGGTTCGGCCAGCTCCCCCCTGATCGCCCCCTTCTTCACTGCTAGCCCCTGGGCAAATCCCGCCGCCGTCCTCCTTAGCGTTCCCCTGCCAGCCCAATTTGTCCGTGTCCCTCCCCCGCCTCCATCCCCGCACGATCGAGGCGGTCAAAGAACGGGCGGACATTGTTGATGTGGTGGGTGAGCACGTGGTGCTCAAGAAAAAGGGCCGGGAGTTCGTCGGGGTCTGCCCCTTCCACGACGACAAATCTCCGTCGATGACGGTGTCGCCAGCCAAGCAGTTCTACTACTGCTTCTCCTGTGGCGCCGGTGGGAACGCGATCAAGTTCCTGATGGAACTGCAGCGGCTGAGCTTCGCCGATGTGGTGTTGGAGTTGGCTCGCAAATATCAGCTGCCGATTGAAACCCTGGATGGTCCCCAGCAGGAGCGGTTGCGCCAACAGCTCTCGCGCCGGGAACAGCTCCATCGCGCCTTGACCCTGGCGGCCGGCTGGTTCCGCAGCCAGCTGCGTTCGCCGGAGGGGGCCTCGGCCCTGGCCTATCTCAAGGAGAGTCGCGGTCTGAGTGAGGTCACGATCGAGGCCTTTGGCCTGGGCTACGCGCCCGAGCGTTGGGACGGGCTGCTCAACCACCTGGGCCAGGTGGAGGGGTTGGCGCCGGAGCTGTTGGAGGCGGCGGGCCTGGTGGTGCCCCGCAAGGGCAACGGTGATCAGGACAAGCCCAGCCCTAACAGCCGTATCGCCAACAGCCGTGGGTTCTACGACCGCTTCCGCCATCGGGTGATGGTGCCGATCAGCGATCGCCAGGGCCGCATCATCGGCTTTGGCGGTCGCAGCCTCGATGGCGGTGAGCCCAAATACCTCAATTCTCCTGAAACGGAGGTGTTCGAGAAGGGCAAGCACCTCTTCGGGCTCGATCGGGCCGCCAACGCCATCCGCAGCGACGACCGGGCCGTGGTGGTGGAGGGCTATTTCGATGTGATCGCCCTGCATGCGGCCGGGATCACCAATGCGGTGGCCTCCCTGGGCACGGCCCTGAGCAGCCAGCAGATCACCCAGCTCTGCCGCTGCTGCGATAGCAAGCGTTTGATCCTCAACTTCGACACGGACCGCGCTGGCGTACGGGCCGCCCAGCGGGCCATCGGCGAGGTGGAGCAGCTGGCCCTCCAGGGCCAGCTGGAGCTGCGGGTGTTGCAGTTGCCCGCTGGCAAGGACCCCGATGAGTTCCTCAAGCAGCACGGAGCCGGTGAATACCGCTCCCTGCTCGATTCGGCGCCCCCCTGGCTCGACTGGCAGATCGAGCAGGTGCTCGAGGATAAGGATCTGGCCCGTTCTGATCAGTTCCAGCAGGCGGTGCAGGGGCTGGTGGCCCTGCTGGGCAAGCTGCCGCCGAGCGCCGTGCGCAGCCACTACCTCCAGCAGGTGGCCGAACGGCTCAGCGGCGGCCAGGCCCGTCTGGCCCTGCAGCTCGAAGATGACCTGCGCCAGCAGGTCAAGGGCCAGCGCTGGCATGGCCGTTCCGCCCGCTGGGAGCAGCCGGGCGAGGCCGGCCTGCGCGAACGGGCTGAAGCGGAGGTGTTAAGGCTCTATCTCCATTGCCCCAGCTATCGGGGCGCGATCCGCGCGGAGCTGCGCCGCCGGGACCTGGAGGATTTCGCCCTGCAGCACCACCGCCAGCTCTGGGCGGCGATCAGTTCCCTGGAGGAAGACAACCTGGCAGGAGCCACCCGCCAGGACGGCGCCGGCCGCCTAGAAGCGATCAACCGGGGCCTTGACCCAGGCCATGACCTGTTCGAGCTGGACCTGCCCCGCCTGCTGGCTGACCAGTTGCTGGTCGAGCAGAGCGAGCTGCTCAACCGGCTCACACCCCTGCTGGAGCCCAATGAGGTGCAGCGCCTCTCCCTGACCCAGCCCCTGCTGCAGTTGCGCGGCACCACGGCGGCCCTGGAGCGCCAGCGCAGCCTGAAGCGTTGCCGCCATTTGCTCGATGCCTGGAGCAGCCAGCGGCTGGAAACCCTGGAGCGTTGCATCGCCCTGTTGCTGGCCGAGGGCCAGCCCGGTGCCCAGCCCCCGGCTGGTGCCGCTGGGGCTGGGGCTCCCGGACCTGGGCCAGCCGCCGCCCCGGGTTCGGGCCTGAGTCCGGCGATTGACATGGAAACCCGCATTGATGCGATGTTTGCCGATCTCAATCGTGATGCTTTGCATTTTCAGGAGCTCTATTACAACGAGCGCCAGCACATCGGCCACCTTGACCAACAACGCTGCGCCGGCTATGAGGAGATCATGCAGGAGGCTGCGCCGCAGTCAGCTCCGGAGTTGCTCTCGGCCTAAGGGTCATCGATTTGATTCTCCCAGGCCCCATGGAATCGCAGTCTGGAAGAATCGGTTTTAGGTCGTTTTGAGCCGGGGCTGGAGCAGATTGTTGTCCTTTGAGTCGATGCGGTGGAGTGGTTCTGTTTGATTCTTCCCGCCCTGCTTTTTGTCAGTTTTTTTAGTCGGTAGCCTTTGATTGGTTTGGATTAATTGACTCCTTTGCCAGATTCTTTTCAGCTGGCATCTCCCAGGAGCTCGATGAGTTCCTTGGAGTGGTTTGCCTTTGCCAGCTCTAAGGGCGTTAGGCCCTGGTTGGAGCGGATCGTGGTATCGGCCCCGCCCGCCACGATCACCTGGGCGGTGCCGAGATTGTTTTGCCAGACGGCATCGTGCAGGGCGGTGTAGCCGTTGTAGGGACCCTGTTTGTTGATAGCGATACCGTGGTTAATTAATAGTCTGGCGGCCTCGGTGCGACCGGCGTAGGCGGCCGCATGCAGGGCGGTGGCCTTCATGCCTGGATCGAGCACGCCCAGGTCGGCGCCGGCCTGCAGCAACAGCTCCAGCACGGCCGTGTGGCCCAGGTAGGCCGCCATGATCACGGGCCAGTCGCCGCTGCCGTCGGCTTGATTGACGTTGGCTCCGCTGGCCAGCAGTCGCGCCACGGTGTCGAGCTGGTTGGCTTTGACCGCTTGCAGTAGGGCTGTCATGGCTTGAGCGTGCTGGGTTGCTGGGGCAGGGTGGGGGCGGCGCCCTTGCGGTGAGCTTAGAAGTGCTGACTGGGCCAAGCGGCACCAGCCCTTGATTGTTTCTCCCCAGTTGTTCCGTTCTTCTGAGGATTGGTTCTTTCGATCTACTGGGCCAAAACCAACTACCGGGCCAAAACCATCTACCGGGCCAAAACCATCTACCGGGCTAAAACAATCTACCGGGCTAAAACCATGGGGATAGCGGCCAGGCGGGTGGTGGCGGCGTCGGAGAGCCGCTGGCGCTTCATCGCCCAGGCGGGCCGCAGGCCGCAGGCGGCCCAGGCGACGGTGCCGCTGCCGTAGCGGCGGTTGAGGCCATCGATGGTGGCCAGCAGCAGCTCGCGCCGTTGCTGTTCCGGCTCCGGCAGGGGGGCGAGCAGGCTGTGTTGCAGCTGGCCCATCGGTTGCAGGTTCTGCAGCAACACGCCCGCTTTCTGCAGGGGTTTGTGGGCCTTGAACAGGCAGGCGGCCAGGGGCAGGGCCGCAGCCAGCAGCACGGCCGTGTCCTGGCTGGCCAGGGGCAGGGTCACGGTGGCCGCCTTGGCATAGAACTGGCTGCCGTTGAAGGGGCTGCTGCGCACAAACACGGTCACCGTGTCGGTGAGCTGTCCTTGGCGGCGCAGTTTCTCGGCGGCGCGGCTGAGGTAGGTGGCGATCGCCTGGCGCAGCTGGGCCAGCTCCTTGATGGGTTCGCTGAAGCTGCGGCTGACGCAGGTTTCGCGTTTGGCCGCCGGCGCCAGGGCCAGGGGTAGGCAGCTGAGGCCCCGCAGTTCCTGCTGCAGGCGCAGGCCCACCACCCCCGCCTTGCTGCGCAGTTCGCCGCTGGCCAGGTCCCGCAGTTGGCGGGCGTTGGCGGCACCGCGCAGGCGGCACCAGCGCGAGAGCTTGCGGCCGATTCCCCAGACCTCCTCCACCGGAAGCTGCTCCAACCAGGGGTCCGGATCGGCCACGGCGCCCAGGTCAAAGACGCCCCGGTGGGCGGGATCTTTCTTGGCCAGCTTGTTGGCCAGCTTGGCGAGCACCTTGGTGGGGGCGATGCCGATGGCGATCGGCAGCCCGAGCTGGCGGCGCACCTGCCGGCGCAGGGCCAGACCCCAGGCCACCAGGTCGCCGCCATCGCCACCGCTAGGGCCACCGCCATGGTCACCGGCATTGCCATCCTCCGGGGGCCAGCCGCTGGCTTGGGCGGGCCGGCGCAGGCGGCCGAAGGCTTCGTCGATCGAATAGACCTCCAGCTCCTCCACCCAGGGCTCGAGGCTGCGCATCAGCCGCTGGCTCATGTCGGCGTAGAGGGCGTAGTTGGAGCTGCGCACCACCACGCCGTGCTGCTCCAGCTCGCGGCGCACTTTGAAATAGGGGGTGCCCATGGCGAGGCCCAGGGCCCGGGCCTCGGCGCTGCGGGCCACGATGCAGCCGTCGTTGTTGGAGAGCACCACCAGGGGCCGGCCCCGTAGGGAGGGATCTAGGGCCGCCTCGCAGGAGGCATAGAAGTTGTTGCCATCGATCAGCACGATCGCCATCCCGGAGGCCGGCCTGGCGGCTGGCTGGGGCGCCCGCTCCGCGGCCCCTGGATCGGAGCGGCGCCCAGGGGCTGGGGTGGCGGCGAGGGACGCGAAGGGCATGGGTGCTTGGGGTGGCGGGGGTTGGGGCAGGGGCCCCGGCCGGCCTAGGGGACGGCTTCAGGCGCTTGGGGGTTGGCTCTGGCGGCGCTCAGAGGGGATGGATCGCATGGGTCGCCACCCCCCAGAGCAGGGTGTCTTCGGCATCGCCCAGCTCCAGGGGCGGGTAGGCGGGATGGGCCGCCTCCAGCCGTAGGCGCCCCAGGTGGCGACTGAGGCGCTTCAGGGTGAAGGCCCCTTCCAGTACGGCCACAACAATGCGGCCAGGCCTCGGATCGAGGCTGCGGTCGACGATCAGCAGGTCGCCGTGGTGGATGCCGGCGCCGGTCATCGAGTCGCCGCTGACCCGCAAAAAGAAGGTGCTGCTGGGGTGGCGGACCAGGTGGTCGTTGAGGTCGATGCCCGCTTCGATGTAGTCGTCGGCGGGGCTGGGAAAGCCGGCGGCGACGCTGTCGCCGGCCAGGGGTAGCAGGCGCCCGGGCCGCTCCAGCCGCAGGGGCCCGAGGCTGGCCAGCTCCAGGGGCGCTAGGCCGAGGGGGGGCAAGTCCAGGGGCGCTAAATCCTGGTGCAGGGCGGGATCGGACACGACAGGAGCGCAACACCTACAGCTTAGTACAGGTGTACTTGTTTGGATCGTTCTGGTGGGGAGCCGTAGTGCCGCAGGAAGGTCGCCAGGGTCATCGGCCCGCAGCGCCGTTGCCAGGGGCCACCTGGGGAATAGCGGCGCCAGCAGGCCACCGATGCGCTGGCCAGGCGGCCGCTGGGCAGGCTGAGCCGGTAGCGGTAGTTGGCTTCGCTGGGGGGGTCCGGCTTGGTGAGGGCGGTGCAGTCACGGAAGGCCCGTTGCCAGAGGCCGTCAGGGCCGCTCTCCGCCCTGGGGATGGCCCCGGCTTTGGAGCTGCCTGTGGTCCTGGCGCTGTTGGCAGGCCCAGGGCTTTCCCATCCCCCGATCCCAACCTGGGCTCTGGTAGCGGCGCAGGCGGACGGGGCGAATGGGGCCAGGGGCCCCTGGAGCCGCGTCGCTAGGCCCGCCGGATCGCCGTGGGCGGTGATCAGCCAATGGCGCGCGGCGCGGCGTCGGCCCAGCAGCAGGCTGACCACGGCGATCGGGCCGTCGCCTGCCTTGGCCGACCATGGGGCGGTGCTTCGGGCGGTTTCTCGGTCCCGGCTGCCGGAGGCAAAGGTGGGCGTTGGCGTGGCTGGGGCGGTGGGCAACAGGGGCGGGGCAGCTGCCTGGTCAGTGCCACCGCCGTTCTGGGGGGATGGGGGACGGCTACCGCGTTGGCGAGGTGAATAGGTTGCCGGGATTTAGGGGGGGTGATGCGGCAATAGGGATTAAAATGCCCGTCATGTGCTTAGTTATTGACAGGAATTGGTTGCCAGCGATTGCCAGTCATCACTGGCCAGAAATTGTTACATCGCTGGCCTTGGATAAGGGGGCGTGGGGTGATCCAGCAGTACGGACAATCGATCGCGTTCATCCTGATGTTGGGGCTCTGGTTAGGAGTGCTCCCAATGACGTGCTCGGCGCACCGCCACCCTGCCGCCAAAGCCAGGCACCGGCGCCCGGTATTTGCGCAGTTCGAGGCGCATCGGCACCGGGCCGTAGAGCGCTTCGAGGCAAGCAAAGATCAGCTCGCTGTAGTGCTCCAGGGTTTGCACCCGCACCTCGCTGGCTTGCCGTTGCAGGGCCGTGATCGCTAGGGAGTAATCGAGGCTGGCGCCTAGGTCGTCGCCGGAGGCGGCGGCGCTGAGATCAGCGCCTAGCTCCAGATCCAGTTCAAACCATTGGCCCAGCTGCCGCTCCGACTCCAGCACCCCCACGTGGGCCCAGAGGCGCAGATTGCGCACAACGATGAAATCGCTGCTTCGCTCTTCAGCCGGATCCCAGCTCCGATCGCCGCGGGGATCGTGGGCCGGTTGTTGAGGGTTGCTCAAAGGGGCAGGCTGCGGTGGCTGAACTGGCGCGCGCCGCTGGCGAAGTCGGCGGCGGTGTGGCCATCGCCGCGCAGCAGGTAGCGGTAGGTCACCAGGCCCTCTAGGCCCACGGGACCCCGGGGCGGCAGGGTCTGGGTGCTGATGCCCACCTCGGCGCCGAAGCCGTAGCGGAAGCCATCGGCAAAGCGGGTGGAGCAGTTCAAATACACGCCGGCGCTGTCGACCCCCCGCAGGAACCTCTCTGCCGTCGCTTCGTCGCGGGTGCAGATCGCATCGGTGTGGCGGGAGCCATGGCGGCCGATGTGGGCGAGGGCTTCCTCTAGGGAGTCCACCACCTTCACGGCCAGCACCAGGTCGGAATACTCCGTGCCCCAGTCCGCCTCGGTGGCGGCTACGGCAACGCCCAGGGCCTGGGCGGCGGGGTCACCGCGCAGTTCCACCCCGGCGGCACTGAAGGCCGGCAGGGCCAACGCCAGGAAGGGCTGGGCGATTTGGCGATGCAGTAGCAGGGTTTCGATTGCGTTGCAGGCGGCCGGGTACTGGGTTTTGGCATCCATCGCAATCGCCAAGGCCTGCTCCAGGTCGGCGGCGCCATCCACATAGAGGTGGCAGATGCCATCGGCGTGGCCCAGCACCGGAATGCGGGTGTGGTCCTGGATGAAGCGCACCAGCTCATTGGAGCCCCGCGGAATGATCAGGTCCACCAGGCCATCGAGCTTGAGCAGGGCCAGGCTCTCCTGGCGCGAGGTGAGCAGGGCTAGGGCCTCGGCCGACACCGGCGAGCGGGCCAGACCGGCCTGCAGGGCCGCCAGGATCGCCGCGCAGCTGCGGCTGGCCTCGCTACCGCCCTTGAGCAGGGCGCCATTGCCGGAGCGAATCGCCAGGGAGGCGATCTGCATCACGGCATCGGGCCTCGCTTCGAAAATCACCCCCAGCACCCCCAGGGGCACGCTCAGCCGCTCCAGCACCAGCCCATCGGCCAGTTCGGTGTGGAGCTGGCGCCGGCCGATCGGATCGGCCAGGGCCGCCACCTGGCGCACTCCTTCAATGGCGGCAGCCAGTTTGCGGTCGTCCAGTTTCAGGCGTGCCACCAGGGCTGATGCCAGGCCGGCGCTGGCGGCGGCATCCAGGTCGGCCTGGTTGGCGGCCACGATCGAGGCGGCGTCGGCTTCAAGGGCGTCGGCCATGGCCAGCACCGCCGCCTGCCGCTCCCCATCCGCCAATTGCCCCAGGGCCATGGCGGCGCGGCGCACCGCGGCGGCCCGCTGCAGCAGCTCGGGGGAGGGATCGGGAACGCTCACGGCCTGGCCTGGGTGCAGGGAGGTTCCATCTTCAGCCACCGCCCAGCCGCTCCAGGGCCAGTTTGGCGGCCCCGAGCCGGCCGGCGCCATTGCCGAGGGCGCAGGCGCGGATCTCCAGGCCGCTGCGGCTCTGGCCCAGCACCCGCCGGTTCACCTCCTGCCAGACCGCGGGCAGGAAGTGGCGGCTGGCGGCGCCCAGGCCCCCACCGATTAACACCACTTCGGGGGTGAGCACGTAGAGCAGGGAACTCAGGCCGATCCCGAGCCATTGGCCATAGCGCCGCCACACCTCCAGGGCGTCGGCGTCGCCCCGGTCGGCCAGACGGCTGAGCTCGCCGGGCTCGAGGGGGCTGAGGCGCCCCAGGCCGGCGATGCTGCAGAACTGTTCCAGGGAGCCGTTGTTGCCGCTGTTGCAGCTGGGGCCCTCGGGATCGACACAGATCAGGCCCAGTTCGCCGGCGGCGCCGCCATGGCCGCTGAAGAGCTGGCCGCCGAGCAACACCGCCCCGCCGACGCCCGTGCCCAGGGTCAGCAGGATCGCATCGGCCACCCCCTGGGCGGCCCCCGTCCAGGCCTCACCCACCAGGGCGCAGTTGGCGTCATTGGCCAGGGTGACGCGCCGCTTCAGCCGGGGTTCGAGCCAGTCGGCCAGGGGCACGTCTTGCCAGCCGGCCAGGTTGATGGCGATGCGGGAGAGGCGGCCGCTGCCATCCATGGGCCCCGGCAGGCCAATCCCCACCAAATCGGCCAGATGGTCGGGATCGAGCTGCTCGATGGCCTCGCTGATCGCCACGGTCACGGCCCCGGGCATGGCCGGTTGGGGCGTGGCCACCTGGGCCTCGGCCAGCAGCTGGCCCTGGCGATCGAAGCGCCCCAGCTTGATCGCCGTGCCGCCGAGGTCGACGCCGATCAACTGGCCCATGGTGATCTGCCCTACGCAAGCCGCCCAGGCTAGGGCTGGGCTTTACCGCCGTTCGCAGCCTCAGTCGCGCCCAGCCCGATCGCCTTCGCCCACGGGAGCCAGAGGGATAGGGCCCCGTCACAGCAGCCAGTCTGGACAGCCCCGTCCGCAAAGCCGAGCTCAGACGACCCAGCTCAGAACCTGCTCAGAACCAGCTCAGAATCGGTACAACAGCTGCAGCTGGGTTTGCCAGCGGCCTTGGCTATCGAAGGATCCCTGCACCCCAAGCCGATCACTGGCCTGGTACCTCAGGGTCATTTGGGGCGGGATGTCACTGCGGTTGGGGGCAGCGAGCACCGAGGCATTGAACCGTTCGCTCAGATCGACGCCGATTTCGGAGCCCAGCACCAGCTGGGACGGGATGCGTTGGCTGTTGCTTGACCCCTGGGTTGGGGTTTGGGAGGCCGGCACCACGTAGGTGGGATAGAGGGCAAAGCTGACCCGCTGGCCCATCACATCGGAGAGGGAGCTCACCAGGGGTGAGAGCAGGGTCTGGCCCAACACCGTGGCAAGGGCCGCGCCAGCATTGCCGTCGCTCAGGCCCGCCAGGGAGTTGGCGCCGATCAGGCCCAACAGGCGCTCCTTGCTCATCGGGGGTGAGCTGCTGAGCTGGAGCGAGTCGGCGAGCTGGTCCGCCGGACCACTCACCTTCACGACCACCTTGACCAGGTTGAGCTGGTCGAAGCTGCCCGGGGTTCCGGCCTGGGCCCATTCATAGATGGAGCTGCGATCGCCCTGGATGCTGCTGCGGCTGTCGGAAACCCGTGTGCGCAGGGCGATATCCAGGTAGGGCACCAGTCCCAGGGATGGGGTGAACACCGCCACGTTGGGCGAATCGGGGTCAAGATTGAAGCTGGTGGTGAACAGGCTGAGTCGGCCGCTCAGTAGCCGCACCACGCCGCTGGCTTGGAGGCTGGAATCGAGGCGGCCATTGAGGGTGAGCAGGCCATTGATGGTGAAGTTCGTGGGGCTGAAGTTGGCCACCGTGGGCACTACCACCCGCAGATTCGGGCCGAAGCGCAGGCGCAGCTTGCTCAGCCCCAGCATCGGTAGGTTCGGAAGCGCCGCCCGCAGGGAGCGGCCGCTGCTGCTCTCCTGATCCGAGCTGAACACCTGCAGGGGGCGCTGGAAATCCCAGCCCTGCTCCACCAGTTGGGGCACCGTGACCGCCTGGCCAGGTTTGGCTCCGCTGGCCAGGCTGCTGAGCTTCACCGAGAAGGCGCCATGGCTGATCGCCAGCTCACCGCCCAGTTCCGGCCGGCGCAGGCTGCCGCCCAGCTCGATCTCCCCATCACCGACGCCTGCCAGCAGGGGTAGGGAGAAGGGCGCCTTGCTGAGCACCAGCTTCAAGGGCCGTTGCACCTCGGCGGCTTCAAACAGGGGCAACTGGCCACTGCCCGTGAGTTGGCCGCTGCTGCCCACCCGGGCCGTGAGCTGTTGGAGCTCCAGATTCTGGAAATCGAACAGCACCATGGCCTGGAGATCGCGAATCGCCTGGCCGGCCACGGTGAGGGAGCCATCGCGGCAGCGCAGGAAGCCATTGGCGATCGGCGCGGCCACGCTGCCTCGCACCAGCAGCTGCAGGTCCGTGCTGCCGGAGGTCCAGCTCAGGCCGCTGCCGGCCAGGCCCGTGAGGAAACGCAGGCCATCGCCGCGGCTGGCCAGGCGCAGTTCCAGTCCCTCGCGGCTCGCATCGAGGGGGATGCTCCCCTTGAGATCAACGTTGTTAGTGGCGCCCTGGCTGCGCAGGGAGAGGTCGAGGGCGACGGCCTGGTTCTTCAGCTCCAGGGAGCCGCGCTCAAGGGCCAGGGGCTGGTCGCCCAGGCGGCCGTTCTCCAGCTGCAGTTCGCTCCAGAGCCCGGGCCTGGGACCGCCCAGCCGGTAGCTCCCGGAGGCGGCCAGCCCGCCCCTGAACGGGGCTGGCAAGGGTCCTGCCAGGGCCAGCAGGGCCAGGGGCAGCTGGCTGAAGCTGAAGCGGCCTTGCCCATCCTGGAGCGGCCCCTGGAGCCGGGCGATGAAGGGCTCCTCGCCCAGGGCCCGGTCCATGGTCTGGTCCCGCAGCCAGAGGTGGCCCCGGGTCTCCAGGTCGATCGTGAGGCGGGCGGGGCTGGGGCCGCTCAAGGTGAGGTCGGCATCGATGAGGGCCTGCAGGTCGGCCAGGGCTAGGTCCTGGCGGCTGCTGGCCCCGGGTAGCACCAGGCTGTTGAGGCGCTGCTTGGCCAGGGCCAGGGCGGCCAGTTGGTCGCTAAGGCTGGAGCCGAGGGTGTCGATTGCCAGGCTGCCCAGGTCCAAGGCAGAGCCGCCCTTGAGGGGCTTGGCCTGCTGCCAGAGGGGCCAGGCCAGGCGCAGGTTTTGTAGGAGGTCGGAGCTCAGGCTGCGGCCCTCCAGCCGGCTCCAGAGCGCCCCATCCGGGCGGCGGCGCAGCTGGAAGGCCAGCTGGCCCTGGGGCTTGGCCAGCCACTCGCCCTTGAGGCTGAGCTCCCCGCCGCGGTAACGGACCCGGGCCTGAAGTTGGCGTCCGCTCAGGCCCGGCAGGGCCGGATCCCGCAGCACCACATCGCTGACCATGGCCAGGGGTTGGAGATCGAGGGCGCCCTGGCCGCTGAGGCTGCCCCGCAGGGGCAAGGGGCCCTGTCCCTGTTGGAACCTCAGGCTGAGGCCATCCAGGGGCAGGGCTTGGGCCGTCCAGTGGTAACGGCGGGGGCTGCCGGTCAGGGTGAGCTGGCCGCCGCCACGGCTGAGGCGCACCTGCTCGGGCAACCAGCGCCGATTGATCCGGGCCACTAGTTCCCCGGCCGTGGCGTCACCCCTGGCCCGCAGGCGCAGGTCCCCATTCGGGCCAAAGCGGCCGGACCAGGTTTCGTCCAGGTCCAGCGGGCCGGCGCCGGGGTGCTCCATCACGAGGGTCAGCTCGGGCCTGAGGGCCGGCAGGGGCCCTCGAATCCGGCCGTTCGCCGTGAGGTGCCCCGCCAGGCGGGCCCCTACGAGGGGGGTAAGCCGCTCCAGGGGGTAGCGGCTCAGATCCAGGCCCAGATCCAGGTCGCCCAGGACGGGCCGGCCGCCGGCCGCAAGGCGCACTGGCAGGGCGCCCGAGGCGCTGAGGCCGGGGGCCCGCAGGCTCTCCAGCTTGAGGAGCTGGTGGGCCCAGCTGAGCTGGGTCTGCACCGAACCCAGCAGGGGGTTGTGGGCCTGGGCTAACTCCAGCGCGACCTCCGGTTGGGCCGGCGTGCCGCGGGCCGTGAGCTGGCCGATCACCTGGGGCGAGGCCCCCAGAACGGGCTTGAGGGTGGGCCAGGCCTGGGTCAGTTCGGATCCGAGTCGGAGCTGCTGGCTGGTGAGGGCAAGCCGGGGCCAGAGCTGGCCCCGTAGGGCTAGCCCACTGCGGCCGCTTGTGAGCTCCAGCTCGGGAAGGCCGAGGCGAAAGCCGCCCCGGCGGCCATCGAGGTTCAGGCGGCCGCGAAAGGTCAGGGGCGGCGCCGCCCCTGCGCCCTGGCCAGGTTGGGGTTGGGCAGGCGACGGCTGACCAGGGAGGGGCAAGCTGCCGGCCAGGGTGAGCGTGGGATGGCGCCAGGGCCCCCTCAGGTGGGCCTGGAGGGCCTGCTGGCGGCCGGCATCGCGGGCCGCTAGGCGCAGATCCAGCTGGCCGCGGCGGGCTGCCGCCAGGGCCAGGTCCCCTTGAATCTGGCCGCGCCAGCCGGCCAGGACGACGCTGCCAGGGGCGAGCACCAGCCGCTGACCAGGGTTGGGCTTGCTGCCCTGCTGCCGGCCGAAGCTCCGATCTCCGTCCCCGCAGTGGAGTTGCAGCTGCTCGCTGGTGAGGGGCGCCGGGAGCAGGGGGGGCCGCCAGCGCAGATCGCTGAGGGTGAGGCCCCCTTGGCAGCGAGCCCCTGCTAGGGGCACCCCAGCGGATGCCCCAACAGTCGCCTTGCCGGGAAGGGGATCGCGACCCCCCTGGCTGCGGAAGCCCAGGTGGCCTCCCAGCTGGCCACTCAACCGGTCGACGAGGAGCCCCTGGCTGGGCCGCGGCAACAGGGGCAGCAGGGGGGCGATCGGGATCTGGCGTAGGTCCAGCTGGCCGGCCCATTGCTGGCGGCGCCAGTTGCCTGTGGTCACCAAGGCCAAGTGAGCGGGGCCGGCGGGTTTTGACAAGCCTCTCGGCGGTTGGGGGCTGGTGCCGCCTCGGGGCCCCATGGGGACCGGATCGAGCAGACGCCCCCGAACGGCCAGATCGAGGTCCCGGCGTTGCAGCCAGATGTTGGTGTGCCCTTGAAGCTGAAGCGCAAGCCCCGATGGCTCAAGCCGCACGTGGGCGGGATCGCCCAGGTGGATCTCCAGGCCCAGCCTGGGGGGTTTGCCGCCTGCGGCTTGGTGCCCCAGTTGCCAAAGCGCGCCCTGGCTGTTGGGCCGCAGCCGGGCCCGGGCGCCCCAAATGTGTAACTGCAGCACCGGCGCCCACTCGCGCAGGCTGGCGAGCGGATTGAGGCCCACCGAGATCCGTTCCGCCGCCAAGGTGGAGGGATTGTCCAGGCCAGGGCGAAACCGGCTCGCGCCCACCTCGAGACCCCAGGGCCGCAACCCCCGGTAGGCACCCAGCTCCAGGGGATGGCCCATCACCTGCGACAGCTGGTAGGCCAGGCGCCACTGCATCTGGCCATAGAGGGCCCCCGCCAGCCGATCGGCCAGGGCGAAAGCACCGACGCCCAGGCCCGCCACCAGGGCCAACCGGCCAAGCCAGTCCTGCCGACTTACCAGTCCCTGCCGCTTGCGGGCGACTGGGGCCTGGGCCCGTGCTGAGTCCTGCGGCGGCAACCCCATCGGCCTGTGGCTGTCACCGTTTGAGGTTGGCGCAATATAAAGGCCTTCTCCAGAGCGTCCGCCATGCCCGCCGATCCCCTGCTGTTGAAGGCCGGCCTTTGGCTGGGGGTGGCCACGGGCCTGTTGCTGCTGGCCACCGTGGTGGGCTTCGTGGCCGGCTGGGGAACCCGCTTTCGCCTGGTGGGAGTAACCAGCTTCACCGGCTTGCTGGCGATCTCTTGTCTGGCCTTTGCGATCAGCTACTCGCCCCGCACCCAGGTGGCCGGAGCCGTGTCGGTGCCGGTGGTGTTTGACAACGGCACCGACCTGGTGATTGCCGCCGCCCCTGCCGATCTGCCCCCGGAGGCCTACCGCCCCAGCGTGGAGCAGGTGGCCTCCAACCTCAAGGGCAGCGGCCGCACCAGCCCCGATGGCCTCGTGCATGTGCGCCTGCGGCGGGTTGATTCCGTGGAGCCTGGCCTCAGCCGGCCGGTGGTGCTGGCCGAGGCCACCGTGGGCCTCCACGGCGAGGGTGTGACGGTGCTCCCTTGAGGCGGGCTTGCTTGAGGCGGCCTTGGCGGGCTGGTGGTTGGTTGGGCCGGCGGCCGTTGGGCTTGGCCCAGTTAGGTGATGCCCAGTTAGGCCCGCCTCCGTTGGGCGGTAGCCGGTTGGCGAGTCCGGGGCCGAACGTCGGCAGTCGAGCCGTTTAGATGTTGCGCCTGGCGAGCCATTTCAAGGCCGAAGCGGCCGTGCTCCAGGCCGCCGCTATCGAGACCTGGCCTGATTTGGCGGCCCTTACCGATGGCGATCTGCGCCGGCTGGCCAGCAGCGGCCGGGCCTCGGAACAACGGTTGATCAAGTTGCGCGGCCAGGCGCGCTTGGTGGTGCAGGTGGGGCTGGAGCCCGAGGAGGCGGCCCTGTTGCTCTATGCCGGCATCGCCACCACCCAGGGCCTGGCCGAGGCATCCCACCACCAGTTGTTGGTCCAATTGGGCCGGCTCGAGCGCTCGCTCACGGGGATGGCGCCGCCCCGGGTGGATGGCATAACCCTGCAGCGCTGGATCCGCCAGGCCCGCCAGGCCGCCGCCCGCCCGCCGAACTGACCCCGTACCGGCCTACACCGGGTCGCATCGGCCCTGAGAATGAAGCAACCCTCGGAGGTTCGACGTGGCCCTCCTGCCCCTATCCCTAGACCGTCCCATTGCTTTCAACGCCGCCCGCCAACCGGGCTCGCTGATCGCCGTTTGCCAGCGGCTTCGTCGCGCTAGCCAGCTCGGCGGAGCTGCCCTCTGGCGTCCCCCAGCCCTGGGCTTAGGCGCAGCCTTGCTCCTGGGAGTAGGTCTGCTGTTGGCCGTCCAGGCGCCGGCCCTGGCTGGTTCGGCCCTGCTGGATCGGGTCAAGCAGAACCCCAAGGTGGCAGGGGCGATCTGCGCGGAATTGCGCAGCCTCAATGCCCAGGGCATCGCCGCCACCAGCCCCCAGGCGGTGAACCGCATTGCCGCGATGCAGGGGCTTAACGCTACCGATGCCGAGATTCTTACCACCTACGTGGTGGGTTTGCATTGCCCTGACGTGCGCTGAACTAGGCGATCAGTGGCGTAGACAGTTGCATAGACAGGCAGTGTTATTGGCAATGTCATTGGCAATGTCATAAGCAATGTTATTGGTAGTGCCATAGGCAGGGAACATGCAAAAATTCGTCGATTATTGTCCTGCCTGGCTTGATCCTGTCTGGCAATGATCTTGGAACGTGGCGCCAATGGACTTGGCGATCCCTCTAGATTTCTGTCGCTAATCTCTTTTGTGGTTGCCCGCTAGTGATGATGCTATTGGTTGGATCTGCTTCGGGCCTCGGCTCGCCAGGCTTGGCGATCGCGCCCCTTCCATCAGTCAAGAAAGGGTCACCTCGCAACGGCTCAATTTTGGGCTTGTTCGGCATCGAGGTCGGCAAGCTTGGCCGTAATCGGGGGGAGGTTTGGATTTTGAATGGGGTATGGCAGGCTGGGATTGGCTGAATGGTTTCCGTTTTCAGGGCTTTTGATCTCCCTATCGAGGGTTCGGGCCTGTTTCCCCCAGCTTCCACTCCTAAGCCAGGACTGACCCTGCTCCCATCGACGACATCATGCGCGAAATCCTCTCCTTACTAGTAATGGCCTCGTGGCTGCTCTCGGCTAAGGCCATGGCAACCCCAGCCCAGGTTCTATTATTGCGCCACGGCGATAAGGATAGTCAGCGAGGTGATTACAACTTATCGCCGAAGGGTTTAGAGCGCTCCATCCAACTTGGCCGCATGATTCCAGCCTGCTTTGGGGCGCCCACCTCCATCGGCGTTTACGAGTTCGACCCGGTGTCCGCTAAGAATGCACGTAGCTATCAAACGGCCGTCCCCTTGGCTGTTAGCACAGGAATCAATATTGAGATGATTCGTGGTTCCCGAGCCAATTCGCTTGCTGCGGGCCAACGGGTTCTCCATGCCAAGTCGTTTGCTGGCGCTAAGGCGGTTTTTATTTGGGAGCATCGCAATTTGCCGGACTTCGCCAAGGGGCTGGGCTGGGGAGCGATGGCACCCATCGCAGCTGATGACTACGATCAATTGGTTGTTTTGACCTGGCCATCAGCATCAGCACCTCCGCAGGTCCAGCAATTCAGCCAAAAGGAATTGTTGACGCGACCCTGCAGCCAAATACGCCGATCCCCCCAAGGGACTACGGCCATCGAGCCGCCAAGTTCTGGTCTTCAACTTGATCTGCCTACCCTCCTGGCAAAAACGGGGAGACCTCCTGAGCAGGGACAGCCGAAGGCTATTAGCGATCTCAGCATCCTTCTATGGTTGCAAAGTCACCGCAGCCCCCAACTGATTGCCAATAGCTGGCTGTTGCTCGATCGCAATCTCAGCAATTTTGACCTGGCAGTTGGTGTGGATATGGCAAAAACAACACCTGAGTTACTGCGGGGACTGGCCCCCTTTCTAGCCTTGGTGGATGGAGCGAAAGACACCATCAAGGATATCTACAAGCGCCCCCGCCCCTATAGCGCTGATGCCAGTATCCAGCCCTGCTTGCCTAGGGAATCGGGATGGTCGTTTCCCTCGGGTCATTCTACTTTTTACCGTGCGGCAGCCGAATTACTTGTCGACCTACTGCCGGAACGTCGCGAACGTTTGCTTGCCGTAGGCCTAAGCGGTGGCAGCAGTCGAACCCTTTGTGGTGTGCACTACCCGAGCGATGTGGAGGCCGGCCAACGTCTTGGTGAGGCCGCTGCGCTGCAAATTATCGCCAGTGATCAGTGGCGCCGCTTTAAGTTGTCCCCTGGTATTCAACATGAGCTTCGGAAAATCAATGCTGTTAAGCAAGAGCGCTTGCCGCTTGTTATTAATTGAGCGTCTAGGGTTGATTGCTCTTTGTTCTCGGCCTTTTCTTGTCCCCTTTGCTGGGTGTCAAGAAGCGTGATTGAGATTTTTCTAACCCTAATCGGCAACCTTTGCTGCTAGAAAGTATGGTTTGCGTCGTGCCCCTCGATCGGAGCTGTGAATTGTGGGGCCACCAGCTGCCGATCAAGGCTGCCAAAGGCCTGAATCCATGGACGCAGGCCAACCCTGCAGCGCGGGAAGGAACTAAGTGTGATCGGCATCACAGGAGATTGTGTTCTGGATTGCCTTGCTGTGGGCTTTATCGCTCTAAAGGCTAGTGGACTTATCGTCGTGTTAATGTTTTTTACGATAACGCATCAACTCTTTTGATTGACTAGGTTGGCTGGGGAATAGATGCTCCCTATGGGTCTCCGTAACGACTTGCTGCTTTCGCTCGCTTTGGCGATTGCTCCTGTCCCGCTACTGCTGGCAACCCCCTTTGTTGGGGCGAAGGCTGCAGGGGTTTCAGATCCACAAGCATTCAAAATTGGCGGATCCAGCACCGTCTTTCCGCTGATGGCGTTGGCTGTTAAGAAATTCCAGGCCCGCTGGCCTACTTCGAAAGTAGAACTCTTTGAGAGCGGCACCTCGGCAGGCTTCCGTCAATTCTGCGCCGGCAAGATTGCTATTGCCAACGCCTCTCGCCCCATTAATAGCAAGGAATTAAAGGTTTGTTCCTCGAATGGTGTTTCCTTCCTTGAGCTGCCGATTGCCTTCGATGCCATTACGGTCGTGGTCCATCCCAAGAACACTTGGGCCAAGCAGATCAGTATCAAGGAGTTGGCTCAGATTTGGGCCAGCGATGCCCAAGGTAAGGTTGATCGCTGGAAGGAGGTCAATAATGATTGGCCCGATCGCGCCCTTAGCCTTTGCGGGCCGGGGAGGGATTCAGGAACATACGATTATTTCAATAAGTCCGTAAACGGTAAAGACGACAATTCAAGGAGTGACTATACGGCCAGTGAGGATGATGCCGTTCTGGTGCGTTGTGTCGCCGGCAATGTCAACGCCCTTGGCTACTTTGGCTTTGGTTATTACAACGCCAATCGGGACCGCCTAAGGGCCCTGGCGATTGCCGGAGCTAGTGGGCCGGTTGCTCCCACGATTGCCAATGTTCAAGAGGGCACCTATTTGCCCCTTTCCAGGCCGCTCTTTTTGTACATCAATGACAAGCAGTTGACCGAGAATAAAGCGCTTCGTAATTTCGTCACAATGACAGTGGCCAATGGCAAGGGGCTAGCCCAAGCTGCAGGCTCCATTCCCCTGCCTGCTAGTACCTATCGACTAGTGGAATCAAAGATATTCAGGCACGTGACGGGGAGCTCCTTCGGCGGCGATCTTCCGGTTGGATTGAGCATCGGCGAAGCCCTGCGCCGCAGCTTTGATCAGCACAAGCTTCCCCAGTTCCGCTAAGTAGTTCGGTTGCTGGACTGTTCTCTTGACTGCCACCGCTGGAGCGAGCAAGGAGCCTGGAGCGTTGGCACCCGGCTTGGGTTGTTGTTACTAGCTCGTTAGGGGGCATGGCCGTACCGGTGCCCCCATGATTCTTGCCAGTTGACTGATCGTGGATTGATGGTCCCGAGCCCAGTAGAGGAACAGGGCCCTGCCCCCTTGGCCCCCATCGGCGTATCGCTGTTCGACGACTGGGTGACAGCCGCTGACGGCGTGCGCCTGGCCTGCCGCATCTGGTTGCCCTGCGGGCCCGGTCCCTGGCCGGCCCTGCTGATGCGCCAGCCCTACGGCCGGGCGATCGCCTCCACGGTCACCTATGCCCATCCCCACTGGTATGCGAGCCATGGCTATGCCGTGGTGGTGCAGGACTGTCGCGGTTGGGGCGACTCCGCTGGCGCAGCGGCCGGGTTTGGCCCGGAGGCCGCCGACAGCACGGCGACCCTGGCCTGGCTGCGTCGCCAGAGCTGGTGCAACGGCCAGGTGGGGAGCTACGGGTTTTCTTACCAGGGCCTCACCCAACTGTTGCTGGAGGATCCCGGACCCCACTTTGATGCCCTGGCGCCAGCCATGGCTGGCCTGGATGAACGGCTGCACTGGGCCACGGAGGGCGGCGCCCATTGGTGGGCCCTGCAGCTGGCCTGGGCCCTGCAATTGGCGGCCCTGGGCTGCCGCCGCCGCCAGGACCAGCCGGCTTGGCAGGAGATCCGCGCCAGCCTTGAGTCCGGCCGCTTCCTGGGCGAGGGGCCGGCCCTGCTCGAGCGCCACGACCCCGGCTCCCTGGGCCTGGCCTGGCTGCGGCGCGACCCTGCCGGCCCTGAGGGTTGGACCTGCCATCAGCCGTCCCCCGCTCTGTTGCGC
>CAMAVE010000017.1 GCA_945861595.1 Synechococcus sp. UW140 | reverse complement strand
ATTTCTATCCTGGTGTCCATGGCGCTGTGGAACCACACCGATCCATCTCGAACTCGGTTGTGAAACGCAGCAGCGGCGACGATAGTTGGGGGGTAGCCCCCTGCAAAAATAGCTCGATGCCAGGTAAAACATTTGCTCCCTAGCCGCGTTGATCGTAGCGATCAGCCGGCAACGAAAAGCCACCCGAGAGGGTGGCTTTTTTGTTGGGGATTTTTGGGCTGGCGCGTTCAGCTCCGCTGGCCGGTGCTGGCCGGGCCTGAAGGCTCCAATACTGGGCATTGCAAATGCAGGCGCAAATGATTTCTTCTGGGTCTTTGCTCCTTGCCGATGGGTTCGCTGCACAAGGGTGCCCTGGGGCGATGGTCGAAGAGGTGGCATGCGCTATGGCAGGGACCCGGGTGCCGGAGGTTAGGGTTTTGGGCTGATTCCTAGTTCAATTCGGCACGATTGGGCAGTTCCCTCCCTGGCAAGCGCGAGCGGTTGAAGGCCTGGGCGGGCTTGTCCTGGCGGGCCTATCGCCTTTGGGATCAGAAGGATTGTGTCGATCTCAGTGCTGCTTTTGCCTACCACAGCCTCCAGTCCCTCTTCCCGATCCTGCTGATTGCCCTGGCGGTGGCCAGCCGCATTCTTGGCCGCGATGATGGCATTACGGACAACATCATTGATTGGGCTGCAAGGATTTTTCCTGAAAATGGCTTGCCTGTGATTCGTAATACGTTGCTGCGCCTCTATCGTCAGGGCAATGGTGCTGGATTGATTGGTGTTCTCTCGCTGTTAGTGACATCCAGCAATGCATACCTCAGTCTGCGCCGTGGTGCCGATCGCCTCTGGGGTTTCCGCTCCCAGCTCGAACCCCAGCCCTGGAAAAGGCTGGTGCTTCGCTTCCTGCGCTCGCGCGCCGAGGCCTTTGGCCTAGTTGCCCTGCTGGGGCTGTTCGTGGTGTTCGGCCAAGTCGCCACAAGCTTGAGGTTGCTCGCCCGTGGCTCCTGGCAGACGCTGCTAAGTGCATTTTTACCGGCTCCTTTGCAGCAGCTGCTGCCTTTTTCGATGGTGGCCAACCTGGGCCTGTCCCTGCTGTTTAGTTCTGCCGTTGCTCTGGCCCTGTTGCGCCTGGTGCCCTCGCGGCGGGTGCCTCTCACCCCCCTAGTGCCTGGCGCCCTTTTGATCGGCCTGGCCCTCACCTGTTTGAACTTGGCGCTCGGAAGCAGCCTGATTCCCCTGGGTGCCCGTTTCCAGGCCTATGGCGTGATCGGCGGCGTGTTGCTGTTGACCCTGTGGGTTTGGTTGGTGGCCCTGATTTTCTATTACGGCCTGGCCCTCTCGGTGGTCCTGGCCCGTCCGCCTGGCCTTGTTAAGTCACCTGCCTTAGCGGAGGCCTTGGCTGGGGGGCGATCCACACCCAGGCAAGGTTCGAACTGATCCGCCCGGGGGGGAGGATGGATTCCACGTCCCTATCTCCCCAGGCCAGCTGATGTCCCGTCCGGTCCCCTGGCTCTGGATTGTCCTGGCTGGCCTGCTGCTGCTGGCGCCTGGCCTGGTGGGCCGCTTGTTTGTGGATGTGCTGGAGGGAATCACCCTGTTGGTGGTGGTGGTGCCCCTCGTGTTGGCCGGGGGGGGCGTGATCGCCTGGTGGTGGTTGCGGCGCAACTTGATCACGTGCACCGCCTGCGGCACCGCCAGCCTTGGCCAAAGCCAATGCCCAGCCTGTGGGGCGCCACTTCAGAGTGGCCAAGGGTCCGTTAGCTCTGGATCCTCGTCGGCAGGGGCCCCGCTCGGGGTGGACGCCAGTGACGTAACCATTGACGTGGTCGCCCAACCCGTGGAAGAAGGCGGAAAACGCTGAGGTTGTTTCTGCCGCCTTCGCTAGGCCATCAAGACGGCAATGGTTCCTGCTTAGGGATTGCGATCTTGATGCTGTTGAGCTGATTGTTGAGTCGATTCAGTGCTCTTGCCCGGATGCTTGCATCTATTTTTGAGGTTCTAGTTGGTCCTTGGATAACTCTAGTAAGCGCCGTTCCCTGAGGAATAGAAATAGGGGTGCCCCGCAGGCGAAGGCGATCCCAAAGCTGGCCAGCAGGGCGATCCAGAAGGTTTTGATTTGTAGCCGCTTGGCCTCAACCACCATCCAGATCGTGAAGGCCGTGGCGCCGATTAAGAGATCGCGGGAGAGGGATTGGGCTGCTGGATTGGCATTGGCCTGGGCAATGAAGAGGGCCAGATCAAAGGGGCCGTTGCTCTCGCGGATGAAGTCGAGGTTGGCCAGCCAGGGCAGGATCGCTCCGGCCACAGACAGGCCTAGGTAGAGCCAAGCCAGCCAGGGACTTGGTTTGCTGGTCAGGGGGGTGGTCATGGTTGGGTGCGGCTGGGGGCTGGGCTGTCTTAATCCCATTCGATCACGTCCTGTTCCACTTGGGCGAGCACGGCCTCACAGCGCTCCAGGTAGGTGAGGGCTCGCCGGTAGTGGCCCGCCATCGCTTCAACTTCCAGGTCGGCCGCCTGCAATTGGCCGAGGGACAGTTCCATGGCGATTCGCGCCTCCTGGAAACTGAGTTTGGCCACGTCGGCTTGCCACTCCCGATCCCGATCGGTGTGTTGATCTTGATCGGGGAGCCCTCCCTTGGATTCGCTTTCAGGCGGGCGGCTCGTTTTGCGCGGCGGTGACATCGGTGACCTGGGCTTGGAGGCGGCCATCGGCGAGCTCCACCAGGAAGGGATCGCCGCACCCAATCTGCTTGATCGAGCGCAGGAGCTGGCCGCTCGGTGATCGCACCAGGGCAAAGCCGCGCCTTAGCAGGCGCTGGGGCGAGAGGGCTTCTAGGAGCTCGCGCCGTTGCTGCAGCCCGTGGCGCTGGTGGGCCAACAGCCGGCTGGGGCGGATCAGCTCGAGTTGGGCCTTGAGGTTGGTGAGCTGCTGGCGCTTGGCTTGCAAGCTGAAGCTGAGGGCTTGGCGTAGTTGGCTCCGGCTTTGACTGAGGCGTTGCAGCACCGTTAAGCGATCCGGCAGCAGGGCGACGATGGCGGCGGTGGGGGTGGCAGAGCGGTAATCGGCCACCAGGTCGGCAATGGTGGTGTCGTCCTCGTGGCCTAATCCGGTGACCACGGGCACGGGACTGGCGCTGATCAGCCGGGCTAGGGCTTCGCCATCAAAGACCGCCAGGTCCTCGCGGCTGCCGCCGCCACGGGCCAGCACAATCGCTTCGATCCCAAGCTCTTCGGCCCGCTCCATCACCTGGGCCAGGAGCCGGCAGATCTCTGCTTCCACGGGACCCTGCACCGGGATCGCTACCTGGTAAAGGCGGGTGCTGGGCCAGCGCTCGGCGGCCGTGCGCAGCATGTCGGCGAGGGCGGAGCTGGGAACGCTTGTCAGCAGGGCGATCGCCGCCGGAAAGGGCGGCAGGGTCCGTTTCCGCTCCGCAGCCAGCAGCCCCTCGGGCTCGAGGATCTGGCGCACCCGCTCGAACTGGCGCAGCACGGTGCTGAGGCTGGGGCGAAGATCCAGCACCTGCACCGACAGGGTGGCCCGCGCCGCCCAAAAATTCAGCTTGCCCACCACCACCACGCCATCGCCTTCGGCGGGCTGGTGGCTCAGTTTGGCCAACTGGGAGGCCCAGATCACCGCCGAAATGGTTGCCTCGCCATCCACCAGGGTGAGCCAGAGGTGGCCTTTCTTGAGTTGCGGCCTGGAGATCGTGGCGTCGATCAGGAACCTGGGGGCAAAGCCCCTTTCCAGCAGGCTGCCGATCGCCTGGTTGAGTTGGGCGACGCTGTAGTGGGGCAGGCCGTTGGCCTCAGCCATGGGCGTCACCCGTCCAGGGTCCGGTACCCCAAGCCCCAGTAGATCGCCACGGCGCTGGCTACCACCACCACCAGCTTGCCGAGGGGATGGTGGATGCCCATCAGGCCAATGGCGCTAATCACCACGGCGATGCTGATTTGACGAGCGCCGTCACGGCGGTTCTTGGCGAAGGCACGGGCCAAGGCAGGTTCTGGACTCGGGGGCGCTTCCAGTCTCGCCGATGCCGGTCTGGGGCCTGGTGCGGTGGCTTGGCTGAAACGACCTGGTAGACATCAGGCGGCTGATGGGGGGCGTAGCCGGGGGCATAAAAAAGCGCCCCGATGGGGGCGCTGGTGTTCAAGTCTGGGGCTGCCCGTAGGGGCTTGGCCGGCGATCAACCCAGGCCGATCTGGCTGAGGATGCCCTGGCCGGTAAGCAGTTCGGTGCCGAGGCCGATCACGAAGCCGAGCATGGCCAAACGGCCATTCCAGGTCTCAGCAAAGGCCACAAAGCCAAAACGGGAGGAGGAGTCAGCCATGGGTCGAATGGATGTGACAACACCCTCATTGTAAGGAAATATTTAGGTTGGTTGACAGGCCTGGCTGGGCCGTCGCTGGGCGGTTTCCCGAATCCCCTGGTTGCCCTTGGGGCCTAGGGCTGGGCCTCGGCCTGGGCCAGGCGGCGCTTGGTCAGGGCTGTGGCCTGGGCCGTGCCGGGGTCCTCCGGCCAGGGGTGGCGCGGGTAACGGCCGCGCAGGTCAGCGCGCACTTGGCGGTAGCCCGAGCGCCAGAAGCTGGCTAAGTCGCTGGTGATGGCTGCGGGCCGGCCAGCTGGGGACAGCAGCTGCAGGCTGACGGGGAGGCGGCCATCGAGAACCCTGGGCCCGTCGTTGCAGCCGAACAGCTCCTGCAGCTTCACCGCCAGCACCGGCACCCCCGAGCTGTAGTCCAGCCGCGCTAGCCGGCCCGAAGGGATCGGCACGCTCTCGGGCAGTTGGTGGTCGAGCTGGCGCCTGAACTCCCAGGGCAGGCCGTTCCACAGGGCTTCGACCAGGTTGAGGCGCTGCAGGTCCGCCGCCGAGCTGATCCCCTCGAGTTGCTCGCCTAGCCAACTGTCGAGGCTGGCTAGCAGGGCCCCGTCGCTGCGGTCGGGCCAGGGGGAGCCCAGGTGCTGGTGGGCTAGGCCAAGCCGCTGCTGCAGGCTGCGACTGGTCTCCGTCCAGGGCAGCAGCTGGATCCCCTGGGGGCCGGAGCCGCCCACCGGGTTGTCCTGGCCCAATCCCTCCATCAGGGCCCGTTTGACCAACTCTGGGGGTGGGTCGCTCCAGGGAGTGCGCTGCAGCACCAGGGCCCCTAGGCGCCGTTGCCGTTCGGCGCGCACCCGTTGGCCCTGGGGGTCCCAGCGCACGAGCTCCTCGCTCTCGCCCGATTGGGCTGCCCAGGCGTCCAGGCTGGCGCGCGACAGGGGCAGAGCCAGGTGGATGCGGCAGTCCCGTCCGGCTCCGTCGGTGCGGGCGATGGCCAGCACCTCGCAGCCCTTGAGGGGATCGCTGGGGTGGAGTTGGGCGCCCCGGCCCCCCCGGGTGAGATAGCGCTCCTGGCTGCCTGGACGCAGCAGGGCCAGCCAGTCGGGATAGGCATGGGCCACGAGCTCGCCGGCGAGGGCATCGGGGCCCAGGGGGGCGGTTGGCGGAGCCTGCGCGGCCCCTGGGGGCTGCGATTGGGACACCTTTGGGCTGGCTTGGCCGGATGAAACGCTTGGTGACTCCGGGGGCTCGATCGGTCCTAGGGCCTGCAGCTGGGCCCCCAATTGCTTCTGTAATTGCTGCAGCCGTTGGCGCTGGGGATCCCGACCGCCCTGGCGCAGCCAGTCGAGCCGGCGGCCCAGGTCGCTGCCGTCGGTTTGGGGGTTCAGGGGATCCCGTTCACTCAGCAGGGTCGCCAGGGCACAGCCCAGGTCGGCGGCGCCCAGGGTGCGGGAGTGCAGCAGCAGCTGCCCCAGGCGCGGGTGCACCCCCAAGCCGGCCAGCTGGCGGCCATGGCCCGTGAGCGCCCCCGCCCCATCGACGGCCCCGAGGGTTTGCAGGAGCGCCTGGCCCTCCAGCAGGTTGGCCCGGGGGGGCGGATCCAGCCAGGGCAGGGCTTCGCCCAGGCCCGCCCCCCATTGGGCCAGTTGCAACACCAGCGGCGCCGGATCGGCCTCCAGCAGTTCGGGCGGATCAAAGGCGGGCCGCCCCTGCTGGTCGGCGGCGGACCAGAGGCGGATGCAGCGCCCGGGCCCCAGGCGTCCGGCCCGGCCCCGGCGTTGCTCGGCGCTGGCCTGGCTGGCGGGTCCGGTGACCAGGGCATCCATCCCCGTGCGCGGATCGAAGCGGCTGCGGCGGCTCAGGCCGCTGTCGATCACCAGGGTGACCCCCTGCAGGGTGAGGGAGCTTTCGGCAATCCCACTGGCGAGCACCACTTTCCCGGCCCGCCGGCGCGCCCCAGCCAGGGCCTGGCCTTGGGCCATCAGGGGCAGGTTGCCGTGCAGGGGGCAGATCTCCAGCTCCTGGGCCCAGTCCCGGGCCTCTAGGGCCCGCTGGCATTGCAGGATCTCCCGCTGGCCGGGGAGGAACACCAGCACCGTTTCCTGGGGCTGGCGTTGATCGAGCCAGTGCTGCTCCAGGGCCCGCACCACCTGGCTGGGCAGGGGCTCGAGGGGCCGGGGCGCCTGGTGGGTCACCGCGACGGCAAAGCTGCGCCCCTCGCTGGTGACCTGCTGGGCCTCCGGCCATTGGCTTGCGAGGGGGGCCAGGTTCAAGGTGGCGGACATGACCAGCAGGCGCAGATCTGGGGCCAGCACCGTGCGCGCTTCCCGCACCAGGGCCAGGGCTAGATCGGCTTCGCTGCGGCGCTCGTGGAATTCATCAAAGATCACGCAGGCCACCCCTTCGAGGCCGGGGTCGGCCTGGAGGCGCCGTAGGAACAGGCCATCGGTCACCACCTCGATGCGGGTGGCGGCCGAGCAGCGCTGCTCAAAGCGCACCCGATAGCCCACCCGGGCCCCGACCGGTTCGTTCAAGCTGGCCGCTAGACGCTCGGCGGCGGCCTTGGCCGCCAGACGCCGGGGTTCCAGCATCAGGATCGTGCCGGCCTTGGTTCCCCAGGCTTCCAACAGGGCCAGGGGCACCCGGGTGGTTTTGCCGGCGCCAGGGGGGGCCTGTAGCAGCAGGCTGCCCCCCAGGGGCAGTCCCGCCACGATCGCCCCTAGGCAACTCTCAATCGGCAGGCTGGACCCCGGTGAGGGGGGGCTCAACGGCGCCGATGGGATGGCAATGGCATCCCGGGGCTCAGGCAGGGGCTCGGCCAAAGGGGCTCAGCGCACGTGGCGGATGCCATCGACAGGGTGGTAGGCCTCGCCGGTGGTTTCTTCGTAGACGATGGCGGGCAGCCCGGTCTCAAACATCGTCTGCAGGGCTTCCTTGAGGTAGGGGTTCCAGCCTCCGGTGGTTACCTTGCCGTGGCGCACAGTCCAGTCCCAGGTGCCCTGCAGGTCCCGCGGGATGCGGCCTTCCCGGTCCCGGCGGGCCACCAGATCCTGGGATTCCACCAGGCCCACCAGGATCGGATCCTTGCCGTAGGCCGGCGTGATGCTCAGCTCCAGGCGCATCGGGTCTTCCTTGACCATGCGCAGGCGGAAGCGGGGGGGCAGCTTCAGGCTGCTAAGCACTGCTGCCACGATGCGGGTTCTCTGGTCCACCGAAAGAGGCCTCCGCCTAATCACGTCCACTCCAACGGTTGTACCAGTTGGCGTGCTCCAGGGATTCTCCTACTGCGTGCACCTGGCGGCTCAAGACTGCGTGAACCTGGGCGCTCAAGGCTGCGTGACCTGCGGCTTAAGGCTGCGCGTCCTTGGGGCTTAAGGCTGGGCGTCGCTGGGGCTCAAGGGCGGGTCCTGGTCGGCGCTGAAGCGCACGGTGAGCAGGTCATCACGAATCAGCTGGCCCTCGGCGTCAAGCAGCTCCGGATGGATGGTGAGCCGGCCGGTGCGATCGGTTCGTTGGCTGGGCAGGGGATCTCCAGGTCGGGGCACCGCACTGAACCCCCGCGCCATCACCCGGAAGGCTTGCCAGAGCAACAGCAGGAAAAATCCGCCGTAGATCAGGGGAAACAGGTGGGTAAGCAGGTCAGTCATCGGCAGCGGCGACGAAGGGACCCCAGCCCATTCGGCTGGACCCATCATGGACCGGCAGGGCGCCGCTGGGCGACCTTCCAGGCCCAGAGGCTGCTGCAGGCGGCACCGAAGGCCAGGAAGCCAAGCAGGTAGGGATGGGCGTTCATGCAGTTCAAGGGGGAAATGGTGGGGCGGCCTCAAGGCGACCGGATTGTCGGGGCCTATCAGCCCTCGGAGCGTTGAATCTCGTGGGGGCTGGATCGCCTAGCCAGATCGTCCTGTTGGGGATTGGGCGCAGCCTTGGTCATGGGGGCCACCAAGAGAAGGTCTCCTTGGTTGCGGTGGCTGGGCCAGGAGCCAGGGCCGCAGCGGGCCGGGCTTGGTAGGGAGACGGTTTGCGAACGGTCAGCTTTGGAGTGGTCAGCAGTGGACCAGTCAGCAGTGGAACGATTCGCTAAGGAATCGTCAAAGGCAGCGGCCTCAACCCTGCTGGGTGCCGGAATCGGTGGCACTGGGGGGCTCAAAGCTGGTCAGCAGGGAGCTGGGGTCCAGGCCGATCCGCGGCGGACTGCCGAGTTGTTGCCGCATGACCCACTGGGTTGCAGCTTTTTGGCTGTGCCAGGCCTGCAGGAGTTGTTTGGCCAGGCCCTGGAGGCTTTGAAGATCGGCCGTGGAGTCGATCACCCGGGTCAGGCGTTCCAGCTCGAATTGCTGGCCAAGGGTGAGGGCAAGCGGTTCGGACATGGCGGACGACGCAAGGGGACATTGGGTCCGCCTGAACACTACGAAATGTTTCACCTGGTTGCGTATCGATCGCCACAGAGTTATCGATCCCCTGTCAGGGTCTCGGAACCCATACCGCTGTCTGCCAGGTCTTGATGGGCCCAGGGAGCCTGGCGGGTTGGGGCCTTCGGGGGAATGGGCGGGCCGCAACCCTAGTCGGGGTAGGGGGTCTGGGGCTGCTCAGGCGCTGTCGCGCAGGGTTTCGACGCAGCGGGTGATGCACTCGCCGTCATCGAGGGTGCAGGCGGTGATGCACTCGAAATAGGTGTCGACATGGTCGTGGGCGTTGGCGCCCCAGGGGCCTGGCTCCTGGTGAGCCCTAGAGGGGCCTGGGTTCAGCGAGGCCTGGGACTCGAAGGCGGCGTTGCTCGAAACGGAACCCATGGCCGGACTGTCGCGATGGATACAGTCAGGTTATGCACACAATTGGGGCGCGTCCACTGAAATGGGTTTTCATGCCTAATCGGGCGTGAAGTTTGTTAAAGCCCCCGTTGGCTGCCTGGGGCTATGGCCGTGCTGGGCCCTTGGCTCGATCGCCCTCGCCTGGGGAGCCTGGCTGGGTTGGCTGCGCCTCGATCAGCTCGGCAGCCAGGCCTGGGCTCCAGGAGGCCAGGTTTGGGGCGGCTGGGGCCCCTGGCGGGCGATGCCAGAGCTGGCTTCCCTCGCCCTGAAGCGGCTTCAGCCCTTGGCGGCGGCGGCCAGCTTGCCGGAGGACGCCTTGGCCTTTTGTTTGTCCTTGTTGGCGCGCCGTTTGGCCTCAAGTTCCCGTTGCAGGCGCAGCTCTTCGGCCGCTAGCCGTTCTTCCTCTTTCTTTTGCTGGTAGTAGGCGTAGTCGCCCCGATAGAGCACCAGTTCGCCATCGCGCAACTCAACGATACGGTTGGCTACCCGGGAGATGAAATAGCGGTCGTGGGACACCACAAGTGCAGCCCCCTCGTACTCCATCAGGGCATCCTCCAGCATCTGTTTTGCGGGGATATCAAGGTGGTTGGTGGGCTCATCAAGCACCAGCAAGTTGCAGGGGGTCAGCAGCATCAGGGCCAGGGCTAGGCGCGCTTTTTCGCCACCGCTGAGTTGGCCCACCTGTTTAAAGACGGCGTCGTTGCTGAAGCAGAAGCTGCCGAGCAGGGAGCGCACCTGGGTCTGGGTCCAATCGGGCACCGCCTCAAAAAGGGTGTCGATCACGGTTTTGCTGAGATCGAGGGCTTCGGCCTGGTTCTGTTCGAAATAGCCCGCGATCACATTGTGTTCCCCCAGGCTGGCGCTCCCCTCGAGGGGCTCCTCCATGCCCATCACCAGCCGCAGCAGGGTGGATTTACCAGCCCCATTGGGGCCCACAAAGGCGATGCGATCGCCCCGTTCGATTTCCAGTTCGGCACCCAGAAACAGGATGCGATCGCCGTAGCTATGGGTGAGGTTGTCGAGCAGGGCCACCTGGCGGCCGGAGCGGGGCGCCGGCGGAAAACTAAAGCGGGGTCCGCCTAGGGCATCGATGGGCGCTTCAATGCGCTCCACCTTGTCGAGCAGTTTTTCCCGGCTCTTGGCCTGGGTGCTGCGGGTGGCGCTGGCCCGGAAACGGTCGATGTAGGCCTGCTGGGTGGAGAGCTCCTTCTGCTGGCGCTCAAAGGCGGCTTGGCTGGCTTCGCGCTCGAAGGCTTTCTGCTCTAGATGTTGGCTGTAATTGCCCAGATAGCTGCGCGAAATGCCCCGCTCGGTTTCCACAATCTGGTTGCAGACCCGATCGAGAAAGGCCCGGTCATGGCTGATCACCACCAGGGGCACGCTCTGCTCAATCAGATAGCCCTCTAGCCACTGGATCGTTTCCACATCCAGGTGGTTGGTGGGCTCGTCGAGCAGCAGCAGATCGGGGTCTTGCAGCAGGATTTTGCCGAGGGCAATGCGCATCTGCCAGCCGCCCGAATAGTCGCCCACCGGCTGCTCGGCGCCTTCGGGGGTGAAGCCGATCGTGGGGAGCAGTTTGTCGATACGGGCATCGAGCTCGTAGCCATGCAGGGCCTCGAAGCGGCTGTGCAGCCGGCCCAGTTCGTGGATGAGCTCATCGAGATGGTCCGGGTCGCTGGCGGCCTTCTCACTCCCCATCTCGTCTTCCACCTGGCGCTGGCGATTGAGCACCTGGGCGGCTTCGCCGAAGGCCTGGAACAGTTCCTGGCGGACGCTACGGGCCAGGTCCACATCGAATTCCTGCTGCAGGTAGGCAATGCGCGGCTCCCCCTGCTTGACCACCAGGCCGCTGGTGGGTTCCTCCAGCCCAGCAATGATCCGCATCTGGGTCGATTTGCCCGCCCCATTCACCCCCACCAAACCAATGCGATCGCCGCCCTTCACTTCCCAGGTGACGTCCTTGAGCACCTCGCCGGTGGGGTAAATCTTTGAAACACGTTCCAGACGAAGCACGGGGGCAGGGCTACAGGCGTGCCCCCATCATCCCCTGAGCGGCAAACTGGGGCAGTTCGGTTGCGGCCAGAGCCATGATCAAGCGACTCGAACAGGTGGCTGCCCTTGTGGTGGCGGCCGGTTTGGCGATCGTCAGCTACTGGTTGTTCTTCAGTTGGGCCCAGGGGGGCGGGGGCGCCCGGCGCCAGCGCTCCGCCCTAGAGGCCCCCGCGGGCCTTCAGCAGCCACTGCTTGCTGCCGGCATCGTCCAGGGAGCGGATGTGGGCCTTCACCTGCTCGACGCTGACCGGCAGGCCCCAGCCATCTCCGAGGCGGCAGATCTGCTCGAGCGTGCCTGAAGGGTTCTGCAGGGCCTGACGGAACAGGGCCTGGGTCAGGTCCGGATCTTGGCTGATGCGGTTGTAGAGGCTGGCGGCGTTGTCATTGCTGGTGCCAGCGGCAGTGCTGGTGGCGCCCCCCGGGGCAGGCGTTGGCTGGTCTGGGGCCATGGCTGGTTTGCACGCCTTCTGACCCTATGCAGATCAGCCCCGGTGCAACCGAACTTGAAACAGCTAGCAGCACGGGCTGGGGCCTGGTCGGGCCCGCTCTTGGGCCCCAAAACCTGCGATAGGACCCCTGCTTAGGCGGCCTGGGTGGCATCCTCGGGCTGGCCGCTGGCCGAGGCGTCTTCCATGGTGCGGGCATCGAGGCAGAGCACCTTGCGCAGCTGGGCGTAGTTGGCGGCTGTGGCGGCGCGGCCCTCCTGCTGGGCGCCGAATTCGGCCCGCTGCAGCACATGGTGCAGGTGGGTGAGCAGGTAGGTGCTGATCACCGCTGAGACCAGCACGTCGCTCTGTTCGGCCATGCGGCGGCGCTCCGTCCGGGCCTGGTCGGCGCGGGCTTGCACCGTTTTGGCCGTTTTCAGGCCGCCGCTGGCCCGGGTGGCTCCTCCCTTGAGGGCGCCGGCCTTGCTGGCCGCCCCCTTGGCGTTTTCGGCCACGGCTTTGGCGGTGGGGGCTTTCAGGGCACCGGCTGTCCCAGCCACTGTTTTGACGGTTGCAGCGGCCCGACGGGCCCGGCCCCCTGCGGCCAGGGGCAGGGCGACAGAGGCCTGATCCAGGACCTGGTTGCCCACCCCTTGGCCGCCCAGCCCTGGACGGGCCCCGCCCTGGTTGGCCAGTGCTTGCGCTGTCACGGATTTTCCCATCGGGACCAGGGCTGGGTGGTAATGACCCAAGCATAGTCCCGGATACTACCCTTGTGCATCTCAGTACACTCGTGGATACGTCGGAGGATCCGTTCTTCTCGGTGCCCCCCGGTTTCACTCGGTGCCCCTCGGTTTCACTCAATTTCACCCGGTGCCCCTGGGCTCCGCTCCGCTTCTCGCCCCTTCCCTGGGGTCCCGTCCTTCGCGCTTTGGGCTGACTCTGTGGCGACCCGTCAGAACTCCACCAGTGGCCGCCCCAAGTCGCCTCGGATTCAGGTGGTGTTGCCGGAAGATCTTTGCGAGCGCCTCGGGGTCGTGGCTGAGGCGGAGGCCCGCACGGTCAGCAATATGGCCCGGGTGTTGATCCAGCAGGGCCTGGAGGTGTACGAGCAGCAACAGGCCGCCCTGCGGGCCGCTGCCCCCCCAGCCCCTGCGGCCTCGCCCGCGCCCGTGGCCCGACAGACCCCGTCAGTGCGGGCCACGGCATCGGGGGCTCCTCGCTCAGCAGCCCCTCGCTCAGCAGCCATGGCGGCCGAGGCAACCGACAGCTTTCGCCAGGCCCTTGAGCAGCAGGAGCAGGCCGAGCCCAAGCGCCTGCGCGGAGCTCCGAGGCGCCTGCGCCTTAACCGGCCGCGCGCCTGAGGCCGGCCTGGGGCGTGGCGCACACCCCCAGCACCGCGGCTTGGCGGGCGCCCGTAACCGACGGCAGAGAGCCTGGATGGCCGAGCCGATGCCACCAGGCCAGCAGGGCAAAGGCCAGGGCTTCCCGCTCGCTGTCGCCGATACCGAGCTCGGCTAGGGGGCGCACGGCCAGGCCGCGGCAGCGGCGGCGGAGCTCCCCCATGAGCCGGTGATTGCGGGCGCCGCCCCCTGCCACCAGCAGCTCCAGGGGCATGGGGCCCCGCTCGAGGTCCTGGGCCACGGCTGCGGCCGTGAAGGCCGTGAGGCTGGCCAGGGCGTCGGCGGGCAGGAGGGTTGCGCCCCGTCCCTGGGCCGCCTGCCCCAGGGCCTGGAGGCGGCGCTCCAGATCTGCGGCTCCAAACAGCTCCCGGCCGGTGGACTTGGGGGGTGGCTGCTGCAGGTAAGGCTCTCGAAGCCACTGCTGGACTAGGGCTTCGTTGATCTGGCCCTGGCTGGCCCAGGCGCCGTTGGCATCAAAGTGGAGGCTGCCGCCACTGAATTGGCTGACGGCCAGATCGAGCAGGCTGTTGGCCGGGCCGCAATCCCAGCCCTGGATCGGCGCCTGCCGTTCGGGCCCCGAGCTCGGCGGCAGCAAGGTGAGATTGGCGATGCCGCCGAGGTTGAGCAGGGCTCGCCAACCGCCGATCGCCGGCACTAGGGCCCCATCGGCGGCGGGCACCAGGGGCGCTCCCTGGCCGCCAAGGGCCAGGTCCTGGGCCCGGAAATCGAAGACCACCGGTGTGGCCAGCAAGTCCGCCAGCAGGGGCCCCTGCAGCAGTTGCCAGCTGGCTCCGCGCTGGGATCCCTGGGGTGGACGGTGCCAGAGGGTCTGGCCGTGGCACCCCACCAGCTCGGCCTGGCCTTGGGGATCGCAGGCCCGGGCAGCCTCTGCCTGGGCCTCGGTGACGGCCTCGGCCAGATCCAGCAGGGCGGCGGCTGGCAGGCCCTGGCCCTGGCCGACGGCGAGAAGCTGGTCGCGCAGGCCAGCCGGATAGGGGATGGAGAGGCTACGGAGCACTTGCCAGCGGGGCCGCTCCGGCCGGCCGGAAAAACGGACCAGCACGGCATCGATCCCATCGGCACTGGTGCCGCTCATCAGACCGAGAACGCGCATGGCGGTGGGGAGAGGCCAATAAAAAGCCCTCCCATGATGGGAGGGCCGCTGGGTTATCCACTGGAGTCAGCCAACGGGGTCAGCCAGGCCGCCGGGGCATCGCCCAGGCCGGACCCGCTTCAACTCACTTGTTGGGTTGGGGGGTGAAGCGCAGGTAGGGACGCACTTCGGTGACGCCCTTGGGGAACTTGGCGCGGGCGTCTTCGGTGGAGATCGAGGGCACCACCACGCAGTCCTCGCCGTCCTTCCAGTTCACCGGGGTGGCCACGGAGTGGTAGTCGGTGAGTTGCAGGGAGTCGATCACCCGCAGGATTTCCTGGAAGTTCCGGCCGGTGCTGGCCGGATAGGTGATCTGCAGGCGCAGCTTCTTGTTGGGGTCGATGATGAACACCGAGCGCACCGTCAGGTTGTTGAGCGCGTTGGGATGGATCATCCCGTAGAGATCGCTCACTTTCTTGTCGGCATCGGCCAGGATCGGATAGTCGACGCTGGTCTGTTGGGTGTCGTTGATGTCGCCGATCCAGCCCTTGTGGCTTTCGGCCGAATCCACGCTCAGGGCAATGGTCTTGACATTGCGCTTCTCCCACTCGGGGCGCAGGCGCGACACTTCACCCAGTTCGGTGGTGCAGACCGGGGTGTAGTCGGCGGGGTGGGAGAACAGCACAACCCAGCTATCGGCGCCGAAGTCGTAGAGGTTGATCGGACCGAGCTGGGAGTCCTGGGTGAAATCGGGGACGGTATCGCCGAGCTGGAGAGCCATGGCAGGCAGGGATGCGGAATGGGCCAACGTCTTTGATCGTGCCACAGGAGGCCAGCCCTGGCCCGCGATTGGTGGGGTTTTGTGTGGCGGCGGCTACAGCGCTGGCGGCTAGGGCGGTCCTGGCAGCTGGCTTGCCCCCTGGGCGGATCACTCGCCTGCTGCCTGGGCTAGGGCCTGGTCTGCCAACCGCGATGGCGCCTGGGCGGGCCCCTGGAAGATCCAGTCGCGCAGGTTCTGCAGGCCGAGCCCGGCGGTGGCCGACACGAACAGGGCCTCCGGATCGCGAATCCGGGCCTGGTCCAGGGCGGCGACGGGGCAGCGATCGATCTGGTTGGCGATCAGGCGGCGGGGGCTGTGGCTGCCCAAGCCGTCGAGGATGGCGTGAACCGTGTCGAGCTGGGTCTGCCAGGCCGGATCGGCCAGGTCCACCACCACGAGAAGCTGGTCCGCTTCCAGGGTTTCCTCCAGCGTGGTGCGGAAGGCTTCCACCAGGGGCGGCGGCAGTTCGCGGATGAAGCCCACCGTGTCGGTGAGTAGCAGGGTTTGGGGCGGTCCGCCGGCGGGATCGGCCCGGCTGATGCGCCGGGTGGTGGCATCGAGGGTGGCGAACAGTTTGTTTTCGGCCAGCACCGCGTCGCCGGCCGCCGGCTTGCTGAGGGCATTGAGCAGGGAACTCTTGCCGGCGTTGGTGTAGCCCACCAGGGCCAGGCGCCGCTGGCCGTGGCGCCCCTGGCGCAGGCGGGCCTGGTGGTCGCCGAGTTTGCCGACGTCGGCCTGGAGTTTGTCGATGCGGCGGGCGATGGCGCGGCGGTCTTTTTCCAGCTGGGTTTCGCCCGGGCCGCGGGTGCCGATACCGCCGCCTTGGCGCGAGAGGCTGAGACCCCGGCCGCTGAGGCGGGGCAGGCGATAGCGCAGCTGGGCCAGTTCCACCTGCAGGCGGCCGGCGGCGCTGGCGGCCCGTTGGGCAAAAATATCGAGGATCAGCTCGCTGCGGTCACTGACGGGCAGGTCCAGCACCCGCTCCAGGTTGCGGGCCTGGGAGGGTCCCAGCTCCCGGTCGGTGACCACCAAGGTGGCGCCCAGCTTGCGGGCCTCCAGGGCGGCCTCCATCACCTTGCCTTCGCCCCAGAGGCTCTGGGTGGCCCGCTCGGAGCGGCGCTGCTCGACCACCCCTACCGGATCGGCGCCGGCGCTGCGCACCAGCCCCTCCAGTTCGGCGATCTGGCGCTGGCTGGCCTGGCGATCGCTGCTGCTTATCGCTAGAAGCAGCACCCGTTCCCGGCCCGAGGGGGTGGCGGCCGGCAAGGTGCCCCGCTCCGGGCCTGGACCGCTGCCCAGGTCAAGGGCGCAGAGATCCTCAAGCGAGCCTTCGGCCAGCACCTGCCAGGGCTGGTTGCCGTCCTGGCCGGCGCTGGCACGCCCCGGGCTCGATTCGCCAAGGCCATAGAGCCCGGCCGGCCAGTGGCCGCCCGCCTGGGGCTGCTGGGCGTAGCGGAGCCACTGGCTGGGGCCCAGATCCAGCCCCACCACCGCCTCACTCCCCTGGGGTTCGAGTTGGCGCGCCCGGGTGCTGCAGGTGACCAGGCGCAGGCCGGGGCCATGGCGCCGGGCCGAGCCTGGCAGGCGCTCCAGCAGCCGGCCGGAGTGCTCGAGTGGGCCGATCCAGAGCAGGCGGCAGAGGCCGCGACCATCGATCACCAGGCTGAGGGGTAGCTCCAGCTCCAGGCTTTCCTGGGCGAGGCGCTGCAGGCTGAGCAGGTCGGCGCCGTGGGACTCGGGATGGCGGCGTTGGGCGATGCGCTCCAAGCGGCGCTCCACCGAGGGGCGCAGGCCGGCGGTGCGCCCCAGCAGGACGGCCTGTTTCAAATTCGGCGGATCCGCACACAGGCCAGGCCTGCCGCCCGGGCCCCGAGCTCATCTTCCGGGCTGTCGCCCACATGCCAGGCCTGGGCGGGGTTGAGGCCCAGTTGGGATAGGGCCAGGCCAAAGGGGGTTGGATCGGGTTTGGCGGCCCCGGCGGCACTCGAGACCACCACCACCGAGATCCAGTCGGCCAGACCTAGGTCCCGCAGCAGGCCGATCAGGCGCCCATCGAAATTGCTGACCACCGCCAGCCGCAGGCCGCGGCGGTGCCAGCGCTCCAGGGCGGCGGCCACGTCGTCGTAAACCCGCCACAGATCGGCCTGGGCAAAACGATCAAACAACGCATCGGCCAGGGCCGGCGGCAGGGGCTCCTCCAGGCCGGCGGCGGCTAGGGCCGCGGCGATGCGTTCGGCCCACCAGTGCCGTTCGGCGGCCTGCAGGGCAGCGCCATCGAGCCCTGGGAAGGCCAGGGGCGGCGCCTGGCGATGGATCCGCGGGAACACGGCATCGATGGCCGCGGCATCGACACTGAGACCGTGCTCGGCGGCGAGGCCGGCATAGGTGTGGCCCACGGACTGGCGCAGGCCGATCAGGGTGCCCATGGCATCGAGCAGCAGGCCCTGGGGCGGCGGCAGGGTCGGGGCTACCCCCTGGGCCGGGGCCATTACCCCGGATCCCGGGTCCCTTGCCAAGGAGGGGGGGCTCATCGCCAGTCCGCCAGCCAGCCGGCGGCGACCCGCAGCTGGTGGGACAGCCCCGGCATGCGGGCCAGGTAGGCGAGCTGGCGGATCCGGAAGGCAGCGGGGCCAGCCAGGGTGAGGCCCAGTCCCGTGAGGCTCGCCTGGCCGATCCCCAGGCCAATCATTTCGCCTAGGTCATTCCATTGGAACGGTTTGAGCGGTTGATCGGCCAGGGAGAGCAGCAGGTTGGCGGCCAGCTGTTGGGCCTGCTGGTAAGCCACCTGGGCCGTGGCCGGCAGGGGGGGCTGGTCGTCGCCGCAGAGGGCCCCATCCCCCAGGGCAAAGACGTCGCTGAGGCCCTTGACCTGAAGGTCGTTGTGGCAGAAGAGTCGGCCGCGGCGATCGCGCTGCGGGGCGGGGCTGATCGGCGGCAGGTTGGCGGCCATGCCCGCGGTCCAGATCACCGCATCCGCCGGTAGCCGTTCCCGTTGACCAGGCAAGGCCTGACGGGCTGGCGATCCTTCGGCAGGGTCCATCGGGGCGGTCCCGCCCCGCACCAGCTCCAGGCCGGTGGCATCGATGCGCTCCACCCGGGTGCCCGTGCGCAAATGGATGTCGCGGCGAAGGAGGGCGCTGCGGGCCTGGTCCCGGTTGAAGGAGCGACCGTTGGGCAGGAGCTCGGGTCCCTGTTCCACCAGCTCCAGGATTGTGGTGCCGTCGAGCAGGTCGGCCAGTTTGCAGATCAGCTCGACGCCGCTCGGGCCAGCCCCCACCACCACCAGCCGTTGCAGGGGCCGTGGGCGTTGCTTGAGCTGCTGGATCAGGGCCTGGAGCCGCTCCACATCGGCCAGGCTGCGGAAGTCGAGGGCGTGCTCGGCCACGCCGGGAATGCCGAAGTCGTCGCTGCGGCCGCCGGTGGCTAGCACCAGCCGGCTGTAGGCGACCTGGCGGCCGGAGGCGGTCTGCAGGCTGTGGGCGGCGCTGTCGATGTGGCTAACCCGATCCCGCAACCAGGCCACGCCCCTGCCGGCCAGTAGGGAGTCGTAGCGGGGGGCCACCTCCCAGCGGCGCAATTCACCGCTCAGGAGCTCATAGAGCAGGGGCAGGAACAGGAAGCGCTCCTGGGGCTCGATCAACAGGATCGGCGGATGGGGGTTCTGGGCCGCCAGGGCCAGGGCCGTGGTCAGGCCACCGAAACCGCCTCCGGCAATCACCACGGGAGCGGGCTTGGGGGTCGGCACCATCGGCGCAGCCGTCTCCAGGGGATGGCCCAAACCCTAACCAGGGCCGCCCGCGGCAGAAGAAGGCCCGTCGGCGCGAGAAGATGGGAGCTATGACAAGCACCCTTGCTGATTTGGAGCAGCGCGGCGAACCGGTCCCGGATCCGGATCAGGATCCGATTGGGGATCCGGCGTTTGATCCCACGCGGATCTGTCAGGAGCTCGCGATGGGCGATGCGGCTAGCCGCCTGCGCTGGGGCCTGGAGACCTTTGGCTCCAGCTTTGTGCTGACCACCAGCTTCGGCATCCAATCGGCGGTGTTGCTGCACCAGATCAGCCGCCTGGATCGGCCCGTGCCGGTGATCTGGGTCGACACGGGCTACCTCCCCCCCGAGACCTATCGCTACGCCGAAACCCTTACCGCCCGGCTCGATCTGCGCTTGACCATTGCCCAGGCCGAGCTCAGCCCGGCCCGGATGGAGGCCCTCCATGGCCAGCTCTGGAGCACGGGCAAGCTCGAGGACATGGAGCACTACCTGCGCCTGCGCAAGGTGGAACCCCTCGACCGGGCGATGCAGACTCTGGGCGTTCGCTGCTGGGCCAGCGGCGTGCGCGGCGGGCAGACCGACCATCGCCAGGCGATGGAACCCCTGGCCCTAGTGCGCCAGCGCTGGTCGTTGCGGCCCCTGCTCGATTGGACGCCCAAGGACGTCTTTTATTACATGCAGGAGCACAACCTGCCCCAACACCCCCTGTTTGAGCAGGGCTATTCCACCGTGGGCGACTGGCATTCCAGTGGTCCCGATGACGGCACCAGCTCGGGACGGGCCACCCGCTTTGGCGGCCTCAAGCAGGAATGTGGCATCCACCTGCCCGGGGTGATGGGCGAGGGCATCTAGGTGGCGGCTGGTCCCGGCCGCGCCGAGGATGGTCCTGACGGGGATGGTCCAGCGGGGGATGGTCCTCGGCTGGAAGCCTTGGTGCTGCTGGGGAACAGTCGCTGGCACTGGGCTGTGCTTGGGGCCTGGGAAGGATCCCCTAGGGCTGGTGCAAGCGATCTGCAGCTTCCCCTGGAAGCGACGTCCTTGCGCTGCTTCCACACCCCGGCCGCGCCCAACCCCCTGCCGATCCCACCGGCCCGTTGGCGCGCCTGGGCGGCGGTGGGGGCGCTGCCTGGGGGGCTGGATCTGCCCGCCCCGCGGCGCCTGACCCTGGAGCAGGTGCCCCTGGGGGGACTGCCCCCCTGGCTTGGCATCGATCGGGCCCTGGTGGGCTGGGGAGCCTGGAGCCGCCAGGCGCGCCTCAGCCCAGCGACGCCTGTGTTGGTGGCCGATGCGGGCACCGCCTTGAGCCTCACCCTGGTGGATGGGGATGGACGCTTCTGTGGTGGACGGTTGGCGGCGGGGGTGAGCCTCCAGCTGCGGGCCCTGGCGGGAGCTACGGCCCTGCTGCCCCAGCTCGATCAAGCCTGGTGGCAGGACCCCATTCCAGAGCCCTGGCCGCTGGAGACCGGCGACGCGATGGTGCGGGGCTGCCTGGAGGCCGGGGCCGCGGCGATCGCCCAGGCCTGGCGACAGGTCAACGGCCCTAGGGCCAGGGGAGGGACCTGCCAGCTCTGGCTCACCGGGGGCGATGGGGAGGCTTTGGCGCCCCTGCTGGCGGCCCAAGGGGTGGACTTCACGGCGGCCCCGAACCTGGCCCTAGACAGCCTGGCGGCGCTGGCCCTGACCGGGGGGCGGCTCAAGCGATCTTCAGGTCCTTGAGGATCTCGTCGGCCATGGTTTCGGCCTTCACCTTGAGGTAAACCAGCTCCAGATTGCCGATCGGATCCACCACAAAGGTGTGGCGCATCATGCCCATGTATTCCTTACCCATGAACTTTTTGAGTCCATAGCTTTCGTAGGACGCGGCTACAGGGCAGGGTTCGGCATCGCTCAGCAGGCTAAAGGGAAGGTTGTATTTCTTGATGAATTTGCTATGGCTGGCGGCGCCATCTTTGCTGATGCCAAGGACAACCATGCTTTTGTTTTCAATCGCCGCCCATTGGTCGCGGAAGTTGCAGGCTTCCTTCGTGCAGCCTGGGGTGTCATCTTTCGGATAGAAGTAAATCACCACCCGTTGCCCCCGGAGCGACGAGAGCGTGACTGGATTGCCGTCCTGGTCGGGCAGGGTGAAATCGGGGGCTGGATCGCCGATCTGGAGGGCCATGGCACTAGCGCCGAACGGCTTTGGAGCTTAGGCGGATTGGCCTAGGGGTGGGCCTGGCGCGGCTCGCCTAGGGACCCCTGGTGCCGCCCCTCTCCCGCCCTTCAGCCAGCCAGCCAGCCAGACACTCCAGTAACCGCCACCTGCGCAGCTGCGGCCTCAGCCCCTGCCCGAGGTCGTGACTCATTTTATGTATCAGGGGCCCCAGGGCCGCACCGTTTCGCGGCTAGATCCACCCGGCGCCAACCCTGCGGCTGCGGCCCGATCCCTGGGGAACGGCTGGGAATGGGGGCTTGGAGCGGGGGGCTTGGAGCGATTCCGAGCACCCTGGCCAGCGATGATCACCCATGCAGATGCCCGGCTCAGCGATGGTGCCCGCCTCCCAGGCCCCGTGGTCAGGCCGTCTTGGCTCCAGGTTCGCTTCGGTGCTCCTGGCGGGGCTGGCTGGCACGGTTGGCCCTGGGGCCCTGATCGCTGGGGCGCCCCAAGGGTCCCGCGCCCAGGCGGTTGCCCCCGGGCTGGCGGTCCAAACGCCCCAGGCTGGCGCGGTGTTCAGCATTGCTGATGGGGGCCAAAGCGGCCGCCAGGTGATCCCCGTGCGCTGGACCAGCGGGGTTGGGGTCTGGTCCCTGCAGCCGGAGGCGATTCGCCGCTTTGTCGAGACGGGGGTCGTGAGCGACCGCTCCTTGGCCAGCGCCATCGACCGCTCCGGCTGGAGCCCCGAGGAGTTGCGCCTGGGATTGGCCAAGCCCTACAGCGTCGATTTGGTGGCCCTGGCCCGTTTCCTCTATTCCAGTGATGGCCTGGCCTTCCTGCGCACCCAGACGCGCGGCTACGGGCCATCAAGCACCCAGTCCACTAGTACCCAGTTCACAGGGTCCCAGTCCACAAGCGCCAATTCCACCTATGCGGTGCAAGCCCTGCGCTCGGCGATCATCGCTGCGGCCGCGGGCGGCCAGATCTCGGCCCTGGCGATCATGGCCCACCTGCCTACCGACTTCAGCACAGGCCAGGGTTGCGGCCGCCTGGGCGTTTGCGCCCCCAGCAAGTGTGTGGGCGAGGCCCAGTGCACCTCGTTGCTGTCCTGGTACGTGTTCCTGCCCGCCTGCCTGCAGGCCAACCAGGCCCGCCAGGTCGGTGCCGTCGGGTTGGGCCCCCTGGTCAGGACGCCGAAGCCCTAACAACGCCTAGCCCTACGGGCTATTCGAATCCGGAATCGGAGCCTGAATCGCTGGGCAGGCGCTGGGCGATCAGCAGTTGGTGCTGCAGGCGCTGGGGCAACCGCTGGCCGAGAAGCCCCCGTAGTAATTGGGCGAGGCCGTCGATGTCCTTAGCGGGCATGCTGGGTTGCAGCTGTTGGCGATAGGCCGCCTGGGGGCCAAACCAGCGCGCGAGCAGGGCTTCGCCGATGTCCAGTTCCAGGGGCTCAGGCCAGCGCTGCCAGGTCACCGTCCAGCCGCGCGCCTGCAGGGCCCGATCCAGGGCCTGGAGGTCCGGGCCGCTGGCCAGGGCGCTGAAGGCCTCGCCTTCGATGGCGGCAGCGGCCTTGATCAGGCTGGTTTTGGCGGCATTGAAGCTTCGTCCGCCCGCCAGCAACGCCCCGGCCGGCCCCAGGGCGGGACTGGAAAACAGCAGCCGCAGCTGGCAGCGGCGGGCCGCCAGGCGATCGAGATCGGCAACGGCCGCCTCCAGGGCCCAACCCTCAAGCAGGCGGAAGGGGTGTCGGCCGGCGATCCACTCAAATTGCTGGCCGGTTTCGAGCTGGCGGCCCAGGGCCTGGAGACCGGCCGGATCCCGATCGTCCTTGTCCCCTTGGGCTGGGTCTGGAGTTGGTGGGGAGTCGTGTTCCCGCGCTTGATCAAGGTCCTGGCTTGGGGACTGGCCCTCGGCTTGGGGCTCCTTGGGAGCGACTAATTGGGGCTGGTTGAGGCTGTCGAGTACCTGGAGCTGGGCCTGCAGCCGTTGCCGGTCGCTGCCCTGGGCCAACTGGATGACCACGCCTCCTTCGGGGCAAGCGGCGAGGGGATCGAGGGCCCAGAGCAGGGAGCGGGCTTCGAGGATCAATGCCCTGTCCTGGCGCCGTGGCGCCGTGTCCTGCCAGAGGCGCTGGCGCAGCCGATCGAGCCGTTGCCCCTCGCTGCCCAGTTGCCGTTGCAGCCAGCGGGCCAGCACCGGATCCTCGGGGCCGCCGCTGAGCACGGTGCCCTGCTCAGCCTCCTGCTCGGCCGCGGCGGCCAACTGGGCGGCGCGCCGTTGCTGCATGCGGGAGCGCCGCTCCCCTTCCCAGCCCAGCTGGCCCGGCTGCCAAAACAGCTCCCCCTGCAGGGAGCTGGGCAGGTATTGCTGGGCCACCCAGTGTTCGGCGTAGGCATGGGGATAGCGATAGCCCACGCCATCGCCAAAGGCCTGGCCATCCCGGTTGGCATCGCGCAGGTGGGAGGGAACGTCCTGCCGGTTGCTGGCCTTGACCGTTTTCAGGGCATCAAAGAAACCAAGCAGGCTGTTGCTTTTTTCCGTGCTGGCTAAGTACAGGGCCGCCTGGGCTAGGGGGTAAAGCCCCTCGGGCAAGCCCACCCGCTCGAAGGCCGCGGCGCAGGCTTCCACCACCACCATCGCCTGGGGATCGGCCAGGCCGATGTCCTCACCGGCGGAGATCAACATGCGCCGGAAGATGAAGCGGGGGTTTTCGCCCGCTTCCACCATGCGCGCCAGCCAGAACAGGGCGGCATCGGCATCGGAGCCCCGCAGCGACTTGATGAAGGCGCTGATCGTGTCGAAATGGGCATCGCCCTGCTTGTCGTAGAGCACGGCCCGCTGCTGGATCGATTCCTCGGCGATGGCCAGGTCGATGCGGATGACGCCAGCCGGGGCGTCAGCTGGACCGCTGGGTTCACCGGCTGAAGCACTTGGATCTGGGTCGGCTTGGGGAACGGGCTTGCCCAGGGGAACGGGCGCGGTGGTTTCCACCGCCAACTCCAACGCGTTGAGCAGGCTGCGGGCATCGCCGCCGGCCACATCCACCAGGTGGGCCGCCGCCTCGGCCGTGATCTCCACCAGCCGCTGGCCGTAGCCCCGCTCCGGATCGGCCAGGGCCCGTTGCAGCAGGGCCTGCAGGTGGGCCGGCTCCAGCGGTTCCATGCGGAACAGCCGCGAGCGACTGACCAGGGCCTTGTTCACCTCGAAATAGGGGTTTTCGGTCGTGGCCCCGATCAGGGTCACGGTGCCGTTCTCGACCCAGGGCAGCAGGGCATCCTGCTGGGCACTGTTAAAGCGATGCACCTCATCGATAAACAGCAGGGTGCGCAGGCTGTGCTGCTCCAGGCGCCGCTTGGCCGCATCCACCTCACTGCGCAGGTCCTTCACCCCGGCCAGCACGGCGTTGAGGCTGCTGAAGTGGGCGCGGGTGGTGGCCGCAATGATGCGGGCCAGGGTGGTTTTGCCCACCCCGGGCGGTCCATGCAGGATCAGGTTGCCGACACGATCAGCCTGGATCGCCCGGCGCAGCAGCCGGCCGGGCCCCAGGATCGCCTCCTGGCCTTGGAACTCCTCCAGGCTGCGGGGGCGCATGCGGTCGGCCAGGGGCGCCAGCTGGGCCAGCTGGATCTCGCGGTGATGGCTGAACAGGTCGGCCACGGCGCCAGGGGCAGGCCCCCATTGGAATCACAACCTTCCCATTTCATCGCCTGGGCTGCAGCCATCTCGTTGCTTGTCCGGTAACTTGCTGGCAAGTTGAATGACTTCCGTGCGTCGTTTAAGACCCTTCCTCGCCTTGCTCGGGCTAGTTGCCCTCGGGGGCTGTGGGTCCAAGCCTCCGGCCCGGGAGCCCCTCTCGGTTCAGGTGGAGCGCATCGGCGAAGCCGCCTTCAGTCCAGGCATTGAGGTAGTGAGCCGGCTGGAATCCACCTCCAATGTGGCGATGCGGCCCGAGGCCGATGGTCGGGTGGTGAAGATCCTGGCCACCCAGGGCCAGCGGGTGAGGGCAGGCCAGCCCATCATCGTGCTCGATAATGTGCAGGAAACGGCCAGCCTTAATGCCAGCAAGGCTGAAGCCCTAAAGGATAATCTCAATGCCGAGCGTTATGTCTTCTTGAATAATCAAGGAGCCGTCTCTACCAGAGATCGCGATTACTACATCACCCAGGCCATCAAGAGTCGGGACCAGGTGACCGCCAACCGGGCCACCCTAAACTACAAATACGTCACCTCACCGATTAACGGTGAAATCGGTGACCTTGATTCGGTCAAGCTTGGCGATTACATCCGCCAGGGCCAGGCGATCACCGGCATTGTCGACAACAGTGTGCTCTGGACCCTGATGGATGTGCCGGCAACCCAATCCAGCAGCGTCAAGATTGGCCAGCCGGTTCAGCTCGTCACCCAAAGCACGCCGCCGGTGAAGGGCACGGGCACGGTGGTGTTCATTTCGCCCTACTTCGGTGTCAGCGGAACCCAGAACGCGCCTAATACGGTGCTAGTCAAGGCCTCCTTCCCCAATCTCACCGGCACGTTGAAAACGGGCCAGTACGTGCGTAATCGCATCATTACCGGCAGTAAGCGCCAGTTGTCCGTGCCGGTTGAGGCGGTGATGATGCAGGCCCAGCAGCCATTTGTTTATAAGATTTTCCCCCTCTCTGTGCTGCTGCCCAAGATCAAGGCTTCTCCAGAGGTGCTGCCTGCCCAAAAGGCCATGTTTGAGTCCCTACCTAGCCAGACTCCGATCGTGGTGCAAACCCTGGTCCGTCTCGGCACCCTTGATCAAAATCGCTTCCCAGTGCTCTCCGGCCTGGCGGCAGGGGATCAGGTGGTGGTTAGCAATACGGCCCTGTTGAGATCGTTTATGCCCGTCAAAGTCGCCGCTGCTTCAAGCACCGGCGCTTCCAACTGAGGCCCGATCATGTCCTTATCTGATCGGTTTATTAAGCGGCCCGTTCTAACGACCGTTTGCAGCATTTTAATCGTTTTGATTGGCATCATTGCGATTCCGAGCCTCTCGATTGAAAACCTGCCCAATATTGCGCCGCCCCTAGTCACGGTGACCGCCAACTATGGCGGCGCCAACTCCCTGGTAACGGAGCAGGCGGTGACCAACCCCCTGGAGCAGCAGATTAACGGCGTGCCAGGGGCCGCCTACATCTCCTCCTTCAGTACCAGCCAGGGCCAAAGCACCATCCAAGTCTACTTCGACGAAGACACCGATATCAACATTGACCAGGTCAATGTGCAAAACCGGGTGTCCCTGGCCATGCCCCAGCTTCCCCAGCAGGTGCAGGCCACGGGGATCTCGGTGATGCAGAGCACCCCGTCGATCCTGATGGCCTATCAGGTTTCTTCAACGGATGGTCAATACGACGCGGCCTACCTCAACGGCCTGATCTACGAAAATCTCTATTATCAATTGGAACGGGTGCCTGGCGTGGCCAGCATCAACCTGCTCGGTGGTAGTAATCCAGCCTTCTGGCTGTTTGTCGATCCGGCCAAGTTGGCCGCAAACCAGCTCACGGCCGACCAGGTTGTGTCGGCCGTTAAAAACCAGAACACTGTGGCGATTGGTGGTCTGGTGGGCGGCCCTCCCGCTGGTGGTGATCAGAGGTTTGCCTATCCAATCATTGTTGAGAACAACGGTAATTTGGTCTCGATTGAGGATCTCAATCGCCTGATCGTTGGCAAGACCCCCCAGGGCAACCTGCTGCGGCTCCAGGATGTGGGCGAAGCCACCTATGGATTCAACACCTTCGGCCAACAGGCCATCAGTATTGAAGGTAATCCAGCCCTAACTATTGCTGTTTTCCAGACTCCCGAGAGCAACGCTCTCAATGTCTCTGAGGCCGTGGTCAAGGTGATCAATGAATTCAGTGCCCAGCTGCCCCCTGGCGTTACCGTTACCGAGATCTACAACATCGGTCAGTTCATTGAATCGGCCGTTGAAGGGGTGGTGGATGCCCTCGGCCTAGCGATTGTTCTGGTGCTATTGATTTTGTTTCTGTTCCTGCAGGATTGGCGTGCCACGATCGTGCCCAGCCTGGCGATCCCCATCTCTTTGGTGGGTACCTTTGCCTTCATCAAGGCCTTTGGCTTCTCGATCAACCAGCTCACCCTGCTGGGCTTAGTGCTGGCAACCGGCTTGGTGGTCGATGACGCCATCGTAGTGATTGAAGCCGTGTCCAAAAACCTGGAGAAGGGGATGAAGCCCCGCCAGGCGGCGATGGATTGCATGGGCGAATTGATTGGTGCCCTGATTGCAACGTCGCTGGTTCTGATGGCAGTGTTTGTGCCTGTGGCTTTCTATCCAGGCGGCATCGGCATCATTTACAAGCAATTTGCGCTCACAATCGCCTTCGCGATTGCCATCTCTACGTTTAACGCCCTCACCTTCTCGCCGATGCTCTCGGCGCTGATTCTCAAAAGCGAGCGGCCGCCCCTACCCAAGGGCTGGGGCTGGGCGATCGGCGGCATCCTGGTGGGTTTGGCCTTTGGCCGTTTCAGTGCTGCCTCCTTTGGCATGGGCGCCTACGTCTTTGGGGTTGTGGTGTTTGGCTTTGCCGGCAGCCGCCTGGCCTGGATTTTTGAGAGCTTCAACCACCACTTTGCCCGCCTTGAGAAGGGCTACGCCAATCTTCTGCTGGTCTTGATTGCCCGGAGGAAATGGATCCTGGCGGGTCTAGCCGGTGGCATCGTGATCACAGCTATGGCCTTTTCGGCCCTGCCCACCGCCTTCATCCCAGAAGAGGATCAGGGCTATGGGTTGGGAATTTACCAGCTGCAAAATGGGGCCTCCCTGAGCCAGACCCAGAAGACGGGTGAGGAGGTTGCCAAGGTTCTCAAGGGTGAGCCTGACATCATCGCCGGCTCAGTGATTAGTGGCTACGGCTTTAACGGCTCTAGTCCGGATCAGGGAGTGTTCTTCTTTGGTCTAAAGCCCCTGGAAGAACGCCCCGGAGCCGAGCACAAGACCCCGGCGATTGTGGCTCGCCTTAACGCCAAGCTGGAGACAATCAGTTCCGGCTTGGCCGTGGCAGCCCAGCCACCGGCGATCCCCGGTTTCTCGGCCCAGGGCGGTTTCTACTTCCAGTTCAATGACCTCAGTAATGGGGCCTATAGCTTCAACCAGCTCAATGACCTCTCCAAGAAACTGGTGGTGGCTGGCACGGCAAGCGGTGATTTCTCTTCGCTATATACCCAGTTCATCCCCAGCGCACCCGCGTTTGGCCTCAAGATTGATCGCTCGATCATGGGCGCCCTGAATGTGGATTTCCAGGAGGCCATGCAGACGATTGCCATCCTTGCTGGCGGCAACTATTCCGGCCTCACCTATGAGAACGGTCAGGTGCGCAATATCTACGTGCAAGCCGAAGCGCAAGGGCGCAGCAAGCTTGACGACGTCCTGAGCTATTACGTTCGCAGTAAGGACGACAAGATGGTGCAGGTGTCCCAGTTTGCTAAGGCCGACCTCACCAGTGCGCCGCCGGTTGTGAGCCACTACAACCTCTATCGCACGATTTTGGTGCAGGGCGCAGAGGCGATTGGCAAGAGCTCCGGCCAAGCCTTAGACAAGATCCAGTCGATCTTTAAAGAGCAGAACTTCAATAACATCGGCTATGCCTTTACGGGCCTGGCATCCTTACAGCTCTCCGCTGGTAATGCCAGCGTGCTGGTGTTTGGCCTGGGGATTCTGGTGGTGTATTTGGTGCTCTCGGCCCAATACGAGAGCTATGTCACCCCGGTGATCATCCTGATGACCGTCCCCCTGGCCATGTTGGGCGCCCTGGCGTTCCTGGCCATGCGCTCGATTGATCTCAACATTTACGCCCAGGTGGGCCTGGTCACCTTGATTGGCCTCGCTGCTAAAAACGGCATCCTGATTGTGGAGGTGGCCGAGCAACACGTGGAAGCCGGCATGACGGCCGTGGAGGCCGCCATTGCCGCAGCTGAATCGCGGATGCGCCCGATCCTGATGACGGCCATCGCCTCCTTGGCGGGCTTCCTGCCCCTGGTGGTGGCCACCACGGCCGGCGCCAACAGCCAACAATCCCTGGGTACGGTGATCTTCGGCGGCCTGCTGGTGGCCACGGTCCTTTCCCTGGGGGTGGTGCCTCCCTTCTACGTGGCGATCAAGAACCTTGAGGGCCGCTCCGCCAAGCCTGCCATCGAGGCTTGAGCTGGCCACATACCAGCTGCTTGAATCACTAAAAAGGCCTGTTCAGCAATTAGCTGAACAGGCCTTTTCCATGGGATTGGTTGACCGTTGCCCTGATCAGGTGATCACGGTCGGTTGCTCCATACCCGTGCGGGTTTTAATTTCGGCCAGCTGGTCGGCGGCGCTGATGAGACCAGCCAGGGCCAGCTGGGGATCCTGGTTGAGGTTGCCGCCAGTTGCCACATAGCTCTCTAGGTAGAGGCGCAGGGTGGCGCCTTGGGTGCCCGTGCCTGAAAGCCGGAACACCACCCGACTGCCGTCATTGAGCAGCAGGCGCAGGCCCTGGCCGCTGGTTAGGGATTGATCCACGGGATCGCGGTAGCTGAAATCATCGGCAACGGCAATCGTGCGGCCGGCAAAGCCGGCGCCAACGAGCCCAGGCCCCATCTCCCGCAGGCGGTCATAGAGGCCATGGGCGGCGCTAGTGTCGATTGCTTCGTAGTCGTGGCGGGAGTAGTAATGGCGGCCGAAGCGCTGCCAATGGTCCGCCATGATCTCGGCCACGGAACAGCCGCGGCGGGCCAGGATCTGAAGCCAGAAGAGCACGGCCCAGAGGCCATCTTTCTCGCGGATGTGGTTGCTGCCCGTGCCAAAGCTTTCTTCTCCGCAGAGGGTGATGCGGCCGGCATCGAGCAGGTTGCCGAAGAACTTCCAGCCCGTAGGGGTTTCAAAGCAGTCGATCCCCAGCTCCTTGGCCACCACATCCACAGCTGCGCTGGTGGGCATCGAGCGGGCCACGCCGGCCAGGCCAGCGGCGTAGCCAGGCGCCAGGGTGGCGTTGGCGGTGAGCACGGCCAGGCTGTCACTGGGATTCACAAAGCAACGCTGGCCGATCACCATGTTGCGGTCGCCATCGCCATCGCAGGCGGCGCCAAAGCGATAGTGATCGCCGCCCAGGAGCAGCTCGGCCAGGTCATGGGCGTAGGTGAGGTTGGGGTCGGGATGGCCGCCGCCAAAATCCTCCAGGGGGATGCCATTGCGCACCGTGCCCGCGGGCGCTCCCAGGAGCCCTTCGAGGAGCCGTTTGGCATAGGGACCGGTGACCGCATGCATGGCATCGAAGGCGATCGGGAAATCGCCGCGGAGCAAATCAGAGATCTGATCGAAATCAAACAGGCCCTGCATCAAGGTGATGTAGTCGTCGACCCCATCAATCACCTGCACCTGCATCGTGCCGATCTGATGGTTGCCAGGGCTATCGAGGCTGATGGGCGGGGCTTCGCCAATCCGGTAGCCCTCCAGGGTGAGGCTGCAGGCGTAGATCGCATCGGTGAGCGATTCGGGGGTGGGGCCGCCGTTGGCGCCATTCACTTTCACGCCGAAGTCGCCCTCGGGGCCGCCGGGGTTGTGGCTGGCCGAGAGGATGATGCCGCCGATGGCGCCGTGTTTGCGGATCAGGTTGGAGGCCGCGGGCGTGGAGAGGATGCCGCCGGTGGTGGTGATCACCTGGGCTACGCCGTGGGCGGCGGCCATGCGCAGGATCACCTCGATGGCCTGGCGATTGCCGTGGCGCCCGTCACCGCCCAGCACCAGGGTTCCGCCCGCGACCCCGGGCAAGACCCGCAAAATCGCCTCGATGAAGCTCTCGAGGTAGTGGGGCGTGGCGAACTGCCGGCTGCTTTTGCGCAGACCGGAGGTGCCGGGTTTCTGGTCGCTAAAGGGCTTCTCGAGCGCCACCTGGAGCACGCTGCTGGTCATCGGGGCAAGCCTTGGTCGCCCCAAGTTAAGCCTGGCAGCGCCATCCCTTGCGGCTGCCTGCGACGACCCCTATGGGCATAAGGGTTACCGCAGCCTGTGCCCCCTGGGCAGGGGCGGAACGGTCCGCCAAGGGGGCCTGGCTGGCACGTTCTGAATTAGTTGCCGAACTTGAAGCCGTTGTCCTTCGCAGCAGGCTTGCCGCCCCCCTTGCTATCTGGGGTAGGGGGTTCCCGCAATTGGCAGCTGCGCACCACATCGGCAGCCGGTTGCTCCAGCCCCTCGCGCCGTTGGTAGGTGTTGTTGTCAGCCGGCTTAGCCCTGTAGGTGATGGTCCACAGCAGGTCCTTGCAGCCGGAGGGCAGCAGGGGGTGATCGATTAGCGGATCAGCCAGGACCTTGGCCTGGCTGCAGCTGGCAGCGGTGTTCTCCCGGGCGCAGGCCACGGCCCCCAGTTGCACCTTGCGCAGGGTCTCAATGCTGGGGTAGGGGATTTCCGGGGGCGTCCCGGCCTGCGCGGCCAGGCCGCTGCAACTGGCGAGAAGCAGAATCCAGCTAGCGATCTGCCGGCGTCCATGGACCTGGTTGGAGCGGGGGGGCAAAGCCATGGAGCGGATGCACATACCCACCATCATCGCCGGACGGATAGGGCCTTGATCAGCAACTGTCTGGGCGTCGCCAGCCCCGGATGGGCCAGGGGGCAAAGGCTGGGACCGAAGGACTGCTTTTGAGAGATCAGCCCAATCCCCGTTTTCACTCGATTTTCGCCGCTTGCTTCCCCGCTGCCCTGCAAGTCGTCACGGGGTGCCGGTTCGTGCCCGTTTGGCCATGGCCTTGCGCAGACTCTTTCTCAATGACCGGCACCACCTGTGCGTGTATTTCGAGACTGGGGGCCTATTTTCAGACTCGGAGGACTTCAAAAAATCGTCCTCAAGGCCCTTTCTGGTGAATTGGTTCCGGCTTTACCGTCACAATGTCAACAGCAAGCAAACCGTTGTTCAGTGATATCTTTTGTCCCTTTGCAGTTCTTGCTACGGACCGTTGCTCCATCGGGCTCATTCACCGTGCTTGCTCTGTT
>CAMAVE010000016.1 GCA_945861595.1 Synechococcus sp. UW140 | reverse complement strand
GTCCCTGGATTCAGGTCCGCTGGAAGTGGAGGCTGGTGGGCTGGGCCCAGTCGCCGCTGGCGCTATAGCCGCGCTGGTTATGGCAGAGGTGGCGCAGGATCCAGAAGGCGGGCTCGGGGCTCGGCAGGGCCAGGGCAGCCTGGAGCTGGGCCAGGCTGCGGCCCTGGCCGTCGGCCAGGAGCGATTCCAGTTGGGCCTGGAGATCCAGGATCACGGCGGCGGCCTTCTTGCCAGCCTCGACGCCGGGCTGGTGGTATGCGTTGACATTGACCAATTCGCCATAGAGCCCCACCGCCCGCTCGAACAGTGCGATCAGGGCACCGAGGCTGCGGGCGTCGAGCTGGCGCAGGGTGATGGTCAGGCTCTGGCGACCGCCTTCATGGAGGGCCGCCCGGGTTCCCTGAAGGAAACCATCGAGGAAGTCGCCGGGGGCCTCACCATCGATCGCGCCGATGGAAGAGGGATCTTCGAGCACCTCAATGAAGTTGACGAAGAAGTTATCGACGCCATCGCGCAGTTGCTGCACGTAGGCGTGTTGGTCGGTGGAGCCCTTGTTGCCGTAAACGGCTAGGCCCTGATGCACCACCTGGCCATCGCGATCCAGCCGCTTACCCAGGGACTCCATCACCAGCTGCTGCAGGTAGCGGCTGAACACCTCCAGCCGGTCCCGGTAGGGCAGCACCACCATGTCGCGCTTGCCCTGGCCGCCGCCAGCCACCCACCAGGCCGTGGCCAGCAGGGCGGCGGGGTTGGCGCTGGCATCGGCGATGCGGGTGCAGGAATCCATGGCCGCCGCCCCCGCCAGGAAAGCGCGGATGTCGGCGCCGATCAGGGCACCGGGGAGCAGGCCCACCACGCTGGTGATGCTGGTGCGGCCACCCACCCAATCGAACAGGTCAAAGCGGGCCAACCAGCCACCGGCCTCGGCCACCTGGTCGAGCTGGCTGCCGACCATGGTGACGGCCACGGCCTGGGCCGGCCAGGAACAGCCCGCGGACTCCAGGGCAGCCCGCGCCTGCTGCATGCCCAGGCGCGGCTCCGGGGTGCCGCCGGATTTGCTCACCACAATCACCAAGGTGGTGTCCAGGCGCCCCTCCAGGGCCGCCAAGGTGCGCCTCATGCCGTCGGGGTCGACATTGTCAAAGAAGTGGAAGGGCAGGCCCTCTCCAGGGGTCTGCAGGGCCCGCAGAATCAGCAGGGGCCCCAGGCCCGAACCGCCGATGCCGATCCAAAGCACGTCGGTGAAGGGCTTGCCGGAGGGGGAAGCCAGGCTCCCAGCCAGCACCTGACGGCCAAAGGCCTCGATCCGATCAATCTCCTGGTCGATGTGGATCGCGGCCTGGGGATCGGGTGCCAGGGATGGCTGGCGCAGCCAGTAATGGCCCACCTGGCGCTGTTCATCGGCATTGGCGATCGATCCAGCCTCCAGGGCCGCCATGGCCGCAAAGGCCTGGTCAAAGCGGGGGGCGAGGGCCTCGAGATCGGCGGGCTCGATCGCCATCCGGCTCACATCCAGCCAAATGCCTTGGGTTGGATCGTGCCAAAGCAGTGCACAAAAGCGTTGCCACAGCCCTTCGGCGTCCGCACCGGAAGAGGCTGGAAAGGGCTTCGAGGGCACTGGGGTCTTGGGATCAAACCACCAAGAAACTACTGAGGAAAGCCCCCCAGGCCCAGTCCTGCCCTCCAGGAGCGATGCAATGGTTCGGAATTGAGCACCGGGCAAAGGACACCCCGAGCCCAGGGCTCCTGGCTCAGGCAGGCAGCAGGCTGAGCCATTGACGGCGCCGTTCCAGGGCATGGGCTCCGGCTTCGGGGTCGATGTCCAGGCGCCAGGCCTCCACTTCCGGTGGTGTCGCGGTGAGCTGACAGCTCCTTACCCGCCCCCGGCGGCAGAAGAGCAGCTCCCTGCTCTGGCCAGGGGTCCAGCCTGTTTTAAGGGTGTCGGCCTGGCTCAGGCGTTCGCCATCGACGGCCAGTAGCTCATCACCAACGGCCAGGCCAGCCTGCTCGGCGGGCCCGTGGCGATGGACCCGCTGCAGAAGCAGGCCCGAGGGCTCGGCCTTGACCGTGAGCCCGAGCCAGGCGGATTGGGCCGGCTGGGCCACCAGCTTGAGTCCCACATCGACCAGATACCCAGCCAGGTCCGGGTCGCCATGGTCCTCGAGCCAGTGGGGCAACAAGCTGTCCAGATCGGACGCTTCTGCGGCGAAAGCGGCCAGGAGGTCGCTCTCCTGATAGCCCCGGCCCCAGCGGCCCAAGTGCTGCCAAAGCTGGCGGATCACCACAGAAAGGGCACTGCCCTGGCGGCGCAGGTGCAGGTCGAGCACCAGGGCGATCACGGCCCCCTTGAGGTAGTAGCTCACCTGGCTATCACCGGCGTAGGCATCGGCCCGGTAGAGCTTCACCCAGGCCTCCTGGCTGCTCTCGCGCAGGCTCTGGACCTGGCGGCCCGGGGTGAGCAGGTAGCGGCTGAGGTCCTGGCCCAGGTCCGTGAGCAGGTCCATTTCAGTGCTGAGGCCAGCGGTGAGGGGCAGGAACTGGTCGAAGTAACTGGTGATGCCCTCGGCGAACCAGAGGCTGGGCACCGGCACGGCCTGGTGGTAGTCGATCGGGGTGAGTTCGGCCGGCCGCAGGCGCCGCACATTCCATTGGTGCAGGTATTCGTGGGCCACCAACTGCAGGAACTTGCGATAGCCGGCCGCTGTTTGCAGGCTGGCGCGGCCGTAAACGAGCACGCAACTGTCGTCGTGTTCGAGGCCGCCGTAGCCCCCATCGAGCAGGTGCAGGATGAACAGGTAATCGGCCGTGGCGGGGGCCAGGGATCCCATCAGCCGGCAGCAGGCCTCAGCCGTGGCCTGGACATCGGCCAAGAGGGTTGGGCAATGGCGCTGCAGCCAGTCGCTGGGGCCGGCGCCACCCTCCCAGGTGACCCAGCGGTGGGGCACGCCGGCGACGGCAAAGCGGTCGCAGCGGTGGGGCCCTAGCTCCAGGGGGGTATCGATTAGCTGGTCGAAATCGCGGGCCAACCAGGCGCCATCGCCGTCCTGGGGCAGGGGCACGAAGGCCTGCCAATCGGGCGGTTGGTGGATCTCAAGCCGGTGGGGTGACCAGCGCTCACCCTCCACCTCCAGCACCACGGCCGCCAGGGCAAAAAAGCCGTGGTCGCCATCGAGGTGGCACGTGCGCACGGACAGCTCCGTGGCCATGAGCTGGTAGTGAATCTCCAGGGGTTCTCCGATCCGGCCCGCCAGGTCCACCTGCCAGCTCGCCGGGCCCAGGCGCCGGATCGGGCAGGGCATGCCCGCGCAGAGCACCTCAAGACCTTCGAGATGGCGCACGTAGTCGCGGATCAGGTAGGAGCCGGGGGTCCAGGCGGGTAGGCGCAGGCACAAGTGGGGCCTGGGGGCCTCCACTTCGATCGTGACTGCGAGTCGGTGGCCCTGGGGATCACCCAGATCCAAGCGAACGGTGGGCACGCGTTAGCTCAGGAGCGGGGGCGGGGCTTGGCCAGGGAAGGGGCCAGGGGCTCGCTTGGAGCGGTTTGGAGAGGCTCTTCCAGGGTCAGCTCGGCTCCGGCAAAGGCGCTGCTCGCAGCAGCTTGCAGGGTCTGGCGCAGGGCGTAGCGGTGGCTGAGCTGGCTTAACAACTCCTGCAAGGGACTTGCGGCGGCGATGCGGCCCAAGTCCCCCACCAGGGCCAGGGAGCCATCGAGCTGGCGCGCCCAGCCGAGGCTGAAGCTGGGCCTCAAGGCCTGAATGGTTTTGCGGGCTGAACGCTTGGACTGGGCCTGGGTCTGGTTCGGACTGCCCAGCAGCGGCCCCACCACCACATCCAGGCGTAACAGCACCGGCACCCGTTCTCCAGCAAAGCCCTCGACGGCGCCGCCTTGCTGCACCTCCTGACCCAGGTCGGTCAGGGCTTCAGCCAGCAGGTCCACGTCGCGCAGGAGCGTGGGCAGGATGGACAAATGGGACATGGACGGGATGCCCGCTTTTTCCGACCCTAGCGATGCCGACCGGGCCGTCCAGTGGCCGTTGCCACCGACGGGGTGGCTCCTGGCCCCATCCAGCGGCGGGGCCGATGGCGGGCTTGGCTCCGGGGCCCAGACAGGGGCTGAAACAGGGCTGGCAGCCCCTGGCCGCCGCCTGCGCCTGGGGGTGATGGCCTCCGGCAACGGCAGCAATTTCGAAGCGCTAGTGCAAGCCTGCGCCCAGCCGTGGCTGCCGGCCCAGGTGGTCAGCCTGGTGGTGAACAACCCGGGCTGTGGCGCCTGCGAACGGGCCGAACGGCTGGGCATTGGCGTCACCTGCCTGAACCACCGCACCTTCGCCAGCCGCGACAGCCTCGATGGCGCCCTGGTGGAGCACTTCGAGGCCGCTGCCGTGGACCTGGTCGTGATGGCGGGCTGGATGCGCATCGTGACCAGCCGCCTGATCGGGGCCTACCCGGCGCGGCTGGTGAACATTCACCCGTCGCTCTTGCCCAGTTTTCGTGGCGTTGATGCGGTGGGCCAGGCCCTGGCCGCGGGGGTGAGCCTGAGTGGCTGCACGGCCCATCTGGTGAGCGAGGACGTGGATGCGGGCCGAATCCTGGCCCAGGCGGCCGTGCCCGTGGTTGCGGGCGATAACCACGACACCCTGGCCCGCCGGATCCAGGCCCAGGAACATCGGATCCTGCCCCTGGCCGTCGGCCTGGCGGCCGAACGGTTGGGACTGATCCAACGCCAGCCCTAGGGGCCTGGCCGGCTCCCGCCGCCAAGCCTCAGGGATAGAAGGGCAGCAGGGGCAAACCCGTGGTGGCGGGCAGGCCGGCCAGCAGGTTGAGGCATTGCACCCCCTGACCCGCCTGGCCCTTGATCAAGTTGTCGATGGCGCTCATCAGCACCAGCTGGCCGGTGCGTTGGTCCACCTGCACGCCGATCAGGGCCCGGTTCGTCTGGCGCACCCACTTGGTAGAGGGGTAGGTCCCCACGGGCAGCACCGACACGCAGGGGGCCTGGCGATAGGCCGCCTCCAGCACGGTTGTGCAATCTTCAGCGGTAAGGCCTGGATCGCGCAGGCGGCCGTAGACCGTGGCCAGCAGACCGCGCACCATGGGCATCAGGTGGGGCGTGAACTGGAGCTGGATTGGCTGGCCCGCCGCCTGGCCCGCCAGCTGCTCAATCTCACTGGTGTGGCGATGGCCCACCACGCCATAGGGGGCAACTGCCTCGGAGGCCTCGGCCAGGAGCAGGTGTTCCTTGGCGGCGCGGCCGCCGCCGCTGGTGCCTGTTTTGGCATCGATCACGATGCCGCTGGGCTCGATGAGCCCCTGTTGCAGGAAGGGCAGCAGGGCTAGCAGGCTGGCGGTGGGGAAACATCCCGGCGCTGCCACCAGACGTGCCGCGGCAATCCGTTCCGCCTCCCATTCCACCAGGCCATACACCGCCTCCCGGCAGAGATCGGCGTCGCTGCGGGGGAACGCTTCGGCCTCATGGCTATACACCTCCTGCCACTGGCTCAGCGAGCGGTAGCGGTAGTCGGCGGAGAGATCCACCACCTTGACGCCGCGCTCGAGCAGGCCTGGGACCAGGCTGGAGGCCAGGCCACTCGGGAGGCTGAGCAGGGCCAGGTCGGCCACGGCCGCAATGGCGTCTGGATCCGGGCTCTGCACGATCGGATCGCCCGGCAGGGGCAGGAACGGCACAAGCTCGCTCCAGCGTTTACCGGAACTGCGTTCGCCTCCTAAGTAGGTGACCCGCAGACTGGGATGGTCCTGCAACAGCCGCAGGGTCTGCAGGCCGCCATAGCCACTGGCGCCAATCACGGCTACGCGACGGCCATCCACACGATCCGCCACCTGGGGGGGCTGCTCAGGGGACAGAGAGGCCATGCCGCAAGGTCGGTAACGCCAGATCGTACCGGGATCTATAACCAAGGGACCCTGGCCCGTGGCCGCCCTTGCCTTCCCAGATCCAACCGCATACTCCTAACCAGAGCGCATCGGCAGATCAGCCGGTGGACGTTGGCCGACCGGCCCAAACAGCGACGCTGCAAGAAGGACTTCGGATCCGTTTTGATGCCATCGCCGATGCCCTAGCCGCGATCCGCAATGGCGAGATGGTGGTGGTAGTGGATGACGAAAACCGAGAAAACGAAGGGGATCTGATCTGTGCGGCCCAGTTCGCCACCCCCGAGCAAATCAATTTCATGGCCACCGAGGCCCGGGGGCTGATTTGCCTGGCCATGGAGGGCGAGCGGCTCGATGCCCTCGAGTTGCCCCTGATGGTGGATCGCAACACCGATGAAAACCAGACGGCCTTCACGGTGAGCGTGGATGCCGGCCCGGAAAACGGCGTCAGCACTGGCATTTCCGCCGACGATCGGGCCCGCACGATCCAGGTGGCCATCCACCCCTCCACCCGGGCCGCCGACCTGCGCAGGCCAGGGCACATCTTTCCGCTGCGGGCCCGCCAAGGGGGGGTGTTGAAGCGGGCTGGCCACACCGAGGCCGCCGTGGACTTGGCCCGGCTAGCGGGCCTTTATCCAGCCGGGGTGATCTGTGAAATCCAGAACGGCGACGGCTCGATGGCACGCCTGCCCCAATTGGTGGACTACGCCCAGCAGCACGGGCTGCGCCTGATCAACATCGCCGACCTGATCAGCTACCGGCTCGATACGGAGCGGTTCGTGCTCCGCCAGGCCGAGGCCCAGTTGCCCAGTGCCTTTGGCCAGTTCCGGGCGATTGGCTATCGCAATGACCTCGATGGCAGCGAGCACATCGCCATCGTGAAGGGCCAGCCCGAACGGGCCACCGGCCCGGTGCTGGTGAGGGTGCATTCGGAATGCCTCACCGGCGACGCCTTTGGGTCCCTGCGCTGCGATTGCCGGCCCCAGCTGGAGGCCGCCCTGGCGATGATCGAGGCGGCCGGTGAAGGCGTGGTGGTCTACCTACGCCAGGAGGGCCGTGGCATCGGCCTAATTAATAAATTACGGGCTTACAGCCTCCAGGATGGCGGGTTGGACACGGTGGAGGCCAATGAGCGGCTCGGGTTTGCCGCCGACCTGCGCAATTACGGCGTTGGCGCCCAGATCCTCAGCGACCTCGGGGTTCACCACCTGCGGCTGATCACGAACAATCCGCGCAAAATTGCCGGCCTGGGCGGCTATGGCCTGCAGGTGGAAGATCGGGTTCCCCTGGTGATGGACCCGGGCCAACACAATGCCAGCTATCTCCAAACCAAGCAGGACAAACTGGGCCACCTGATGGGCGGCGCGGCGACGCCATCGAATGGACCGGCGGCGGTGCTGGCCTGGCAGGGATCGCCCCAAGCTTTTGCCGCCCTAGCCCCTGCGGACGCCGCCAATGGCTGCTTCGGCGGGGCGGACGCCGGGCTTGGTGAGGGCCCCGACGCGACGCCGCCTTCGCCAGAGCCAGATCCCGAACGCCAGGAAGCCGCCCGGGAGGCGATCCTGGCCAGCCATTGGCAGGATCTGACGGCCTGGGCGGCCCAACACCAGCTCGGCATCCAACGGGAAGAGCATCCCCGCCTGCTAGCCCTGCTCGACCGCCCCTCCTTGGCGGTGCTCGTGACCGGGTCCAGCACTGAGGTGCTTCAGCAGGGCCTGACCCGCATGGCCGGCTGGAGCGCCACCCAGTCGGTCTGCCTCCTGCTCGCCCCCGATGCCCAGCGCAGCACCCATCCGAGCGTGTCGATTGAGGCGGTGCGCCGGCCCCTCCAGGAGCTGGCTTCCGCCCCAGCACTGCTACCCCACCAGCAGTCGGGCCTCACCCGCTGGTGTTAACGGCGGGCGGCGAGCCTTACGGCGATCAGAGCCCGATGGAGATCAGGGAAGGATCCTGATCAGGGAAGGATCGACAGTTTGGTGATCCGGGTTCCCTTGCGAATCGCCAGCACCACATCGAGGTTGGTGGCCTGGCCAAACACCGTGTGGACCCCATCGAGGTGGGGCTGGGCGGCATGGCACAGGAAGAATTGGCTACCACCGGTGTTCTTACCGGCGTGGGCCATGGACAGGGTGCCGTCCTGGTGCTTACGGCTGTTGATTTCGCAGGGAATCATGTAGCCAGGGCCACCGGTGCCGGCCATGCCCTTGGCGCCTTCGCGGGTGTTGGGGCAGCCGCCCTGGGCCATGAAGCCGTCGATGACCCGGTGGAAGGCGAGACCGTCGTAGAAGCCCTCTTGGGCCAACTTGACGAAATTGGCCACAGTGGCGGGGGCATCAGCATCGAACAGCTCGATCTCGAGGGTGCCTGCCTCGGTCTCCATCAGGGCCTTGGTCACGGATGCTTTGCAAACCTCTCCAGTATGGGCTTTGCGCCGTTCGGGGCGTGATGCCGCAGGGCTGGGGCAGACCTGCGCTTCGGTAGAACGGTTCCACCCCCCTTGCCGACGCCGTGACGAGCCCCTCCCCCGGCCCCGACCTCAGCTGCGCCCGTCTCGGCGTTCTCGGTGGCAGTGGCCTCTATGCCATGGAAGGCCTGGAAGTGGTGGAGGAGCTGGTGGTGGACACCCCCTTTGGGGCCCCCTCCGATGCCCTGCGCCTGGGCCGCCTTGGCGGCATGGAGGTGGTCTTCCTGGCCCGCCATGGCCGTCACCACACCTATCTGCCCACGGAGGTTCCCTACCGAGCCAACATCTGGGCCCTGCGCTCCCTGGGCGTGCGCTGGATCCTCTCCTGTTCGGCCGTCGGCTCCCTGCGTGAGGAAGTGCGTCCCCTGGACATGGTCGTGCCTGACCAATTCATTGACCGCACCCACCAGCGGCCGATCAGCTTCTTCGGCCAGGGGGCCGTCGCCCATGTCAGCTTCGCCGATCCCTTCTGTGCCCAGCTCAGCGAGATGCTGGCCGGCACCGCCGCGGGCCTGATGCCCGAGGGCCGCCGGCTGCACCGCGGCGGCACCTACCTCTGCATGGAGGGCCCGGCCTTCTCGAGCCGGGCCGAATCGAACCTCTATCGCAGCTGGGACTGCAGCGTGATTGGCATGACGAACCACGCCGAAGCACGGCTAGCCCGCGAGGCCGAGATTGCCTACGCCACCCTGGCCATGGCCACCGACTACGACTGCTGGCACCAGGACCACGACAGCGTCACGGTGGAGATGGTGATCGCCAACCTGCAGGCCAATGCCCAGTTGGCCCAGGCGATCCTGGCCAGGGCCAGCGAACAAATTGCCCAAGCGCGCCCCGCCAGCCCCGCCCATACGGCCCTGCAGCACGCACTGATGACCCCCAAGGACTTCGTGCCAGCGGAGACCCGCAGCCGTCTGGATCTGTTCACGGCCCCCTATTGGGGACCCTGGCAGAACGGGGCTAACGAAGCCCTTAAGGCCCCAAATTGCTGAAACCAGCCCCTCGTTTTCGCTGAAAACGTTGCCCAGTAAGGGGCGGGGCTTGGAGCCGTTGGGACACCATCTCGCCCCTTAGCTGGCCCCATGCGCCTGCAAGGCAGCCCGCAGCGACTGCTGCTGGTGACTGAGGCTGGCCCGGGCCTCAGCGGCAGAGAGGCCTGTCTTGGCCATGAATAAGGCCACCTTCACCGAGCCTCCGGTTTCGGCCAGCAGTTCTGCCCCTCTGGTCCGATCGATACCAGCGAGGTCGGCCAGGATGCGTAGGGCCCGGTCCTCCAACTTGCTGTTGGTCACCGCCACATCCACCATGCGGTTGCCGTAGACCTTGCCCAGGCGCACCATCACGCCGGTCGAGAGGATATTGAGGGCCATCTTGGTGGCCGTACCGGCCTTGAGTCGGGTGGAACCGGTGAGCAGCTCAGGCCCGGTGATCAGGCGAATCTCCAGGTCGGCAGGCATGGGGACCTGGTCGGCGGGCACGCAGGCCAAGGCAATCGCCAGGGCCCCCAGGCGGCGGGCGTGCCCCAGGCCGCCATGGACGTAGGGGGTGGTGCCGCCGGCCGCGATGCCGACAAGCACATCGGCGGCGCTGAAGCCCCGGGCTTCGAGATCGGCCTGACCGGCCTCTTCGAGATCTTCAAGTCCCTCGGAGCTGCGCAGTAGGGCCGCCGCCCCACCAGCCAACACCCCCTGCACCAACTCAGGTGGAGAACAGAACGTGGGGGGACATTCGGCCGCATCCAACACCCCCAGGCGGCCGGAGGTGCCGGCCCCCAGATAGAAGAGCCGGCCCCCCTGGGCTAGACGCTCGGCAATGGCGTCAATCGCCGCCGCCAGGGCCAGGGCCGCTGCTGCCACCGCCTCCTGGGGCCGGCGGTCTTCCTCGCAGAACAGCTGCACTAGATCAGCGGTGGCGAGCTGGTCCAGCTCGCTGCTGAGGGAATTGGCCTGCTCGGTGAGCAGGTGGCCCCGGTCCTCTCCTTGGAACTGCAGGGTTGACCCTGTCACAGCAGGCCCTCCAGGCGGCGGCGGAAGGCTTCGAGCTCGGCGTTTGCGCCGCCGCCTTCAGGGGGCTCAGGCTCTGCGGAGCCGGCGAACGCCTGCTCCTGGAGCTCCTCTTTCCAATTGGCAACATCCATGTTTCGCTCCGGTGGGGCGATCAACAGCCGGTCTTCGGCGGACTGGGGTAGGAAGCCCGCCGGCACGAATTGGGCCTGGTAGCCGGCCTGGGAACAAAACAATTCGATCTCATCGCGATCGATCGCCTCGACGCTCGGCACCGGGAAATCCTGGGCTTCCAGTAGGCCGGCGTAGCGTTCGGCGTCATCGGGGTCTTCGAACAGCAGCACCAAGGTGGTGCCGTTCACCTCCAGGGAGTGGATGCCCTCGGCGTCGCTGCCCGCATCAAAGAGGAGCACGTGCACGGGCATGGATGGCAGGTCTGGCGGCTTTGGCCTCAGTGTCTCACCAGCCCGTGCGGGCCTCCCCTAGTCCTCGGCTTCGCTGGCGAGCTGTTGCAGGCGCCGATAGAGAGCTTCCTCCGCCTCAGTGAGCTCATCGGGCACCACGACCCGGATCTCCACCAGCTGGTCACCCCGCTGGTGGCCCCATTCCAACCCCCGGCCCCGTAATCGCAACAAGCGGCCACTGGAAGATCCAGCCGGCACCCTCAGTTGCACCGGCCCCTCCAGGGTTGGCACCGCCACCCGGCAGCCCAATACCGCATCGGCAGGGGCCAGATCGAGCTGAAACAGCACCCGCAGGCCATCGATGCGCAGGCCCTCCTCGGTGCGAACGCGCAGGTGCAAAAAATGGTCGCCGCCGCCGGCGACTACCCCGGCCAGGCGCAGGCGCCAGCCATCGCCAGCCAGGGGGGGCGTCCAGGTTTCCAGCACCGTGCCATCCGCCAGCTCCAGTTCAATGCGATCGCCGCTGAGGGCCTGTTCCGGCGTGAGTTCCACCACCGTTTCCGCATCCACACTGGCCACCACCGGCGCCGGCGGTGGTGGAGAGGGGGTCACCCCCCAGCCCCGGCGAGGGGCCTGGGCTGGGGACTCCGCCGTCTCGGCATCGGGCCCAGCCTCGGGTTCGGGCCCTAGCCCAGATCCAGGGTCGGACTGGACCTGGCGCCGTCCAAAAAGGACATCGAGGTAGTCGTCAAAGTCGGGAAAACCATTGGCAAAACGATCAACTGGAGCGCTGTTGCTGCCTCCAAAGCCCCGTTCCCAGGCCTGGCGTCTACTGGGGTCGCTGAGGATTGCGTAGGCAGCGTTCACCGCCTTGAAGCGCTCCTCGGCCACGGGGTCGTTGCCGTTGAGGTCTGGGTGCCAGAGGCGGGCCTGCTGGCGGAAGGCCCGCTTCAAGCTCGCGGCATCGGCGCCGGGCTCAAGGCCCAGTACGGCCCAGGGATCGGCGCTCTGGGGCGGGTTATCGAGCACGGGCCTCAGACCTCTGCCCAGGGATCGTCCTGGGGCGGGCGAGGCCGGGCCGTTGACGGCCCACCCCGACGCGGTCCATAGGAGGGATTGGCGCCGCCTTCGCCGGCATAGGGGTCAAGATCCCGGTCGGGATCGGGGGCGAAAGGTCTGGCCGGCGGACGGTCCGCTTGCCGTTGGTCCCAGCGCTCTTGGGACCAATTCCCAGGGCGATTCCCGAATGGCTCGTTGACTGGATCGGCCCCCCGATCAAAGGCGCGATCGCGATCCCGGTACTGGTCCCGGTCCTGGTTCCAGTCCGCCCTGGGCTCGACACGATCGCGGGCATCGGCCCTGGAGGGTCCATAGCCAGAGTTCCCATAGCCGGAGCCCCCGAGGGCGCCATTGCCGCCCCAGCTGGGCTGGTCCCAGGTTCCCTGGCGGGACAGGCCATCGCGCCAAGGATCTTGAAGGCCGCGGCGGCTACCGCCCCGGTCCCAGTCATCCCATTCATCGTCGGCGAACAACTCATCCTTGAGGGAGCCCAGGGTGTTCTTGAGGCCCTGGAGGGGACCACCCGCCTCACTGCGTCGCTCGCTCGTGAGCCGGCGATTGAGGCCATAGAGGGCCTCTTGCAGCTCACTCACGGCCACCTCCAGCTCGGCCAAGTCGCCCGCGGCGAGCAGGTCCTGCACCTGGCGCAGCGCCTGTTCCACCGCGCGTTGCTGGCGATCGGCTCCGTAGGGGCCCAGTTCCAGGGCGGCATCCCTCAAGCGCCGCTCCGCCTGGGCCACAAGGGTTTGGGCGCGGTTGCGGCGGTCGATCTCACTGCGTTTGCGCCGATCTTCCGTGGCCTTCAGCTCGGCCTCGGCCAGCAGGCGCTGCACCTCCTCCTCACTGAGGTTGGAGCCCCCCTGGATACTGACGCTCTGTTGACGGCCCGTGGTGCGGTCAGTGGCGGACACCTGCAGCAGGCCGTTGGCGTCGATGTCAAAGGACACCTGCACCTGGGGTACCCCCCGGGGGGCCGGTGGAATGCCGGACAGGCGGAAACGGCCCAGGGACTTGTTGTCGCCAGCCATCTGGCGCTCCCCCTGAAGCACATGGATTTCCACCGAGTTTTGGTTGGCTTCCGAGGTGGAGAACACATCGGATTTGCGCACCGGGATCGGCGTATTACGGGCAATCAGCACCTTCATCACCCCGCCGATCGTTTCCAGACCCAGGGAAAGGGGGCTGACGTCATTGAGCATCAGGTCGCGCAATTCGCCGGTGAGGATGCCGGCCTGCACGGCGGCTCCGATGGCCACCACCTCATCGGGATTGACCGACTGGCAGGGCTCCAGGGGCACCAGGGTGCGCACCATGGCCTGCACCATCGGCATGCGGGTGCTGCCGCCGACTAGCACCACATCGTCGATGTCTTCAGCGGCCAGGCCGGAATCGCGCAGGGCTCGCTGCACGGGCCGCAGCAGCCGATCGAGCAGGTCGCCGCAGAGGCCTTCAAAGGTGCGGCGCTCCAGGGTGGTTTCGATGTGGAGGGGCCCGGCTTCGGCGGTGGCGATAAAGGGAAGGGAAATGGGCGTGCTTTGCACACCGGAGAGTTCCTGCTTGGCCTTTTCGGCCGCCTCGGTGAGCCGCTGCAGGGCCTGGCGGTCGCGGCGCAGGTCGATCTGGTGTTGGGCCAGGAAGGCATCGGCCAACCAATCGACGATGCGACGATCCCAATCGTTGCCACCCAGTTGGGTGTCACCGCTGGTGGCTTTGACGTCAAAGACGCCATTGGCGATCCGCAACACCGAGACATCGAAGGTGCCGCCCCCCAGGTCAAACACCAGCACCCGTTTGACGGCACTGCGATCGAAGCCGTAGGCCAGGGCAGCGGCGGTGGGTTCGTTGAGAATCCGTTCGACGCTGATGCCAGCCAGGCGCCCGGCGTCGCGGGTGGCCTGGCGCTGGGCATCGTTGAAATAGGCCGGCACGGTGATCACCGCCGCCTCCACCGGCTCACCGAGGTAGGTGGCCGCGTCATCAATCAACTTGCGCAGCAGGCTGGCCACCAATTCCTCGGGGGCGTATTCCCGTTCCGTGGCCGGGCACACCACCCGCACGTTGCCCTGGTCATTGGCCCGGATCGTGTAGGGCACCGCCAGGCTGCCCTCTTCCAATTCATCCCAACGCCGGCCGACGTAGCGCTTGAGATTGGCAAAAGTATTGCGCGGGTTGAGCACCAACTGGCGGCGGGCCAGCTGCCCCACCAGCAAGTCCTGGTCCCGGTTAAAGCCGAGCACCGAGGGAGTCGTGCGCCCGCCCTCGGCACTGGCGATCACCTGGGGACGGCCGCCCTCCAGCACCGCCACCACGGAGTTGGTGGTGCCCAAGTCGATGCCAACGATCCGCCCCATGGATCCGCGCATGGAATGCCCAAACTAACGGCCCGCAAGCCCTAGTCCCAGCCAAAACGGCCGTCCTGCTAACCGGCTGGGCGAGCTCAGAATTTGGGGATTGAGCCAGTAGCCATCAAAAAGCCATAAAAAAACCGGCTTACGCCGGTTTTCAACGGAGAGGGAGGGATTCGAACCCTCGATAGAGTTGCCCCTATACAGCATTTCCAATGCTGCGCCTTCGACCACTCGGCCACCTCTCCCTAAGTACGGGGCTGGTGGGGCAACTGGGAGAATGTAGCAGTCACCCTCCAGGGCCCTTGATGGCGCAGCATTTCCCGATCACGGTGCACTGGCGCCAGGAGCAGCGCACCATCCGCCTGGACGTGCCCGAAGGCGACTACATCCTGCGCAGCTTCGAGGCCCAGGGCCAACCGTTGCCCTTCAGCTGCCGCAATGGCTGCTGCACCGCCTGCGCCGTGCGAGTGATCAACGGCGACATTGACCAGCGGGAATCCCTGGGGCTTTCCAAGGACCTTCGCGGCAAGGGGTACGGACTGCTCTGTGTCGCCCGCGCCCTCGGGCCCCTGGAGGTGGAAACCCAGGATGAAGACGAGGTGTACGACCTGCAGTTCGGCCGGTTCTTTGGCCGTGGCAAGGTGCGTGCCGGCCTGCCCCTCGATGACGAATGAGCCAGCCCAACCGCTGCTCCGACCTCAGCTTGAGGGACTCGGGCCTGGACCCCGCCGAGCTCAGACGCCTAGTGGCCGTCGCCAGGGAGGCGGCCAGCGCCGGCGCCGAACGGCTGATGCAGCACTTCGGCCATCTGGAGCGCATCCGCGAAAAGGGGCGCGCCGGCGATTTGGTGACCGAAGCGGATGAGGCGGCTGAGGCAGCCGTGCTGGCGGTCTTGCATCGCCACACTCCGGAGTTCGGGGTTCTGGCCGAAGAAAGCGGCTGGCAGGAGGGCCAATCGGACCTGGCCTGGTGCGTGGATCCCCTCGATGGCACCACCAACTTCGCCCATGGATTTCCCTTCTTTGCCACCTCGATTGGCCTCACCTGGCAGGGCCGGCCCCTGCTAGGTGCCCTGGCCGTGCCGGCCCTGCAGCAACACTTTTGGGCTGCGCCAGGTCTAGGCGCCTGGTGCAACGACCAGCCCATCCAGGTGAGTACCTGTCAGGACCTGGGCTCCTCCCTGCTCGTGACGGGCTTCGCCTACGACCGGCACACGCGACTGGACAACAACTACGCCGAATTCGCCTACTTCACCCATCGCAGCCGCGGCGTACGTCGCCCCGGGGCGGCGGCCGTGGATCTGGCCTTTGTGGCCGCCGGCCGGCTCGATGGCTACTGGGAGCGGGGCCTCTCCCCCTGGGACCTGGCCGCCGGTGTGGTGCTGGTGGAGCAGGCGGGGGGAATCGTGTGCGCCTACGACGGCGGACCGATCGATCTGGCCGAAGGGCGTCTGATCGCCTGCGCCCCAGGCCTGCGGCAGCCCCTGATCGACGGGCTCGCGGCCTGCTCGCCCCTGGCCGGGGCCAGCTACGGCGCCCCAGAACTCGATCACGCCAGCGCCGCACCTTTGCAGGGGTGAGCCTGGAGGGGTGAAGCCTGGAGGCATGCGCATGGAGCCGTGACCCCGGCTCCATAGGATCCGCAACAGATCGCCGCTGACCCCAGTCCCATGGCCCTGCAACCCGCCGCCGGCGCCAGGGACCTCAATCCCCAGCAGGTGGATGGCAATCGAACCCTAGTCAGCCTGCTGGCCAAGATCTATCGCCTCTGGGCCTATGAGGAGGTGGCCCCCCCGACCATCGAACGGCTGGAAACCCTCCAGGCGGGCGGGGGCATCGATGGCCGTGAACTGGTGCGGCTCGCCTCGGAAGAGGCCTTGGGTCTCAGGCCCGAAATGACCGCCTCCATTGCCCGGGCGGCCGGCACCCGCATGGCGGGACGAAGCCGCCCCCTGCGCCTTTGGTACACCGGCCCGATCTACCGCAGCCGTCAGGCCGATGGGGGCAGCACCAGCGGCGGTCAGCAGATCGTCGAAGAGTTGCAAAGCGGTGTGGAATTGCTCGGCGGCGCCAGCGCCGCCGATGACAGCGAACTACTCCGCCTGTTGCTCGCCTGCCTGCGCAGCCTGGGCCTGGGTCCGGAGCACCACACCCAGCTCTTGCTGGGTCACCACGGCGTACTTGCGGCCTTACTAGAGCAGGTGCCAGCCGACCAACGCACGGCCGCCCGGCAGGCCCTGACGGGCTTTGATCTGCTGGCAATTGCCGCCCTGCCCCTGCCGGAAGCCCAACGCCAGGGCTTGCAACGGCTCCTGCGGCTGCGGGGCGAGCCGGCAGCGGTGCTTTACCAACTCGAGCAACTGCTCGGGCCCTGTGCCCTCCTAGAGAACCTGGCCACCACCCTGGCCACCCTGGCGCCTACGGCCGCAGCCCAGGGGGTGAGCCTCAGCTTCGATCCCAGCTTCCAACCCCATTTCGCCCTCTATGACGGCCTGGTGCTCAAGGTCGTCTGCCGGGGAACGGACACGGCCCCCGTGGAGATTGCCAGCGGCGGCCGCTACGACGCTCTGGTGAGTCGCTTCTGCGGGCTGGAAGGCCAGGCCTCGGCCGCGGGGATGGGCTTCAGCTTCGCCGTGGAACCCACCCGCGACCTGCTCGAGGCCACGGCCCGCTCTGGATCGGGGAGTCGCCCCGACCAGGGTCCGATTCTGGTGGCCTATGGCCAACCCAACCAACTGTCCCAGGCCCTCGACCAGCTCGAAAGCCTCCATGGCCAAGGGCAACCGGCAGAACTGCTGAGCCGCCCCTGCGCCACGGCCGCCGAGGCGGAACAACAGGCCATCCGCAGGGGATGCAGCTCGACCCTTTGGATTGCCTGAGCCCCTGCCTAGGATCAGGGTCGCTTTGAGCAGCCCATGGCCCACACCATCCTCACCGATGTCTGCGAGGGTGTGGCCGATTGCGTCGATGCCTGCCCGGTGGCCTGCATCAATCCCGGCAGCGGCGCCAACAGCAAAGGCACCTCCTTCTACTGGATCGATTTCGACACCTGCATCGATTGCGGCATCTGCCTGCAGGTCTGCCCGGTGGCCGGAGCGATCGTGCCCGAAGAGCGGCCAGACCAGCAACGCTCCTAAGCAAGTCCCCCCATCAACAGGGCCGATTCCCCTCGTAACGGGGATTGAGTCCTAACCGTGGGGCATGGTGGGGGTCCGTTGGGTTCTTGCCATGGCTGATACCCCCTATCTGGTTGCGCTGGCCCTGGTGGAGTTCAACGGCCAGCGCAGCCTGCCGATCGCTGGACGCTCCCAAAGCGACGCCGCCGCACGCCTTGGCGATCCAGGCCAGGAGGGCCTCAACTTGGCCCTGGAATTACTGTTGCGCCTTTGGCAGCGCAGTGATGGGGCTCCCCTCCAGCGGGCTTGCGGGGAAACCAGCCTGCTGCTGTTGGAGATCCCCCTGGCTGACATGAGTGAGCAGCTGCCTGTGCTTAAGGCCCGCTGGCTGGCCGACGGCAACACCGAGGTATTCCAGGCCGGGCTCCAGGCCCTGGCGCAGCGGGGCTGGCGTGTGCTGTTTGCCAAGTACGAGCCCGTGACCCTGGTGGCCTGGCCTTAACGATCAAGCGGCTTCAGGGGCTGGATCCTGCCGATACGATTTCGATTCGCCGGCGCCCCAGGCGCATCCGAATCCCCTAGCCCATGGCCTGTCCCAATTGCGGCAGCTGGTCCGTGCGCGCCGACCGCAGCCTGGCCGGCCGCATGGTCTGCGGCCGTTGTGGCTCGCCCCTGGCGGGTCGGGGGTCCCAGGGTCGCAGGTCCAGGCCCCAGCAGCGGGCCAGGAACCAGCCCAATGCTTCCCTCACCAAGCTTTCTCCCGGCTGGTGGGGCCTGATCGCGCTCCTAGCCCTGGGGGCTGGACTGGCCTGGCTGGAGGCCCCCCCAGGACGCCAGGACAGCCCCCTGCCTGGCAAGGGCATTGATCAACACAATCTGCTGCCCCAGGCCAATCGTTTAGCCGATCAGCCAGGGGTCTGGCAGACCCGGACTCCGTAACGGCTGCCAGGTTGATGGTTCTGGCGGGCTGAGGTTCTTGCAGAAAAAGCTGTGCAGGAAAGAGCTTTGCAGAAAAGAGGTTGGGGGAAAGAGGTCGGGGGAAAGAGCTTTGGAAGGAAAGAGGTTTGGGAGGAAAGAGGTTTAGGCGAAAAGAAGTCTTGGCGGACTGAGCTAGGGGCTCGAGATCAGAGGGTTGGGTCAAGTCAGCCCGACTCAGATCCCCCGCCCTAGAACGGGCGCCTCAGGCCGCCCGCATTAAATCGAGGCCGTGCAAACCCTCGTAGAGCAGGTAAGCCCCCAGCACGAGGGCCAAAACGCCCACCAGCCACTCAGCCTTGTGTTGCAACCAGTCTTCCAGGCGGGCGATCGGCTCCCGGATAGCGCCCCGGCTGACCAGCCAGGCCAGGGGCGGTAACAGCAGCAGGGAACTGGCCACCAAGGTGAACAGGCCTGTGACTTCGGCATCGGCCTTGAGACCGGGTTCGTTGATCAGCAGCAACCCCGCTTCCTTGAGATAAAAAACCAGGTTTTCCGGTGTTAGCAGGGCACTGGAGGCTCCAATCAACACCAGGGTGAGGGTGTTGAAGTCGGGCAGCTGGTTCATGAGGCGCAGGGCCATGCCCGCCTCGCCGATGTTGGCCTGGGGGGTGAGTTGGTAGAGCCCCAGGCCCACTAGGGCACCAGCGCCGAGCAGGTCGATGAGCACCTGTTCCCGTTCGCCATGGTTGAGGCTGATCGAAAAGGTCTCGCCCAGCAGGGTGAGCACCACGATCGCCAGGGCATTGGCCAGGGCCCAACCGCCCACATAGGCCATGGCCCGCCGCAGGGGGGTCTTGCCCAGCAGCAAGAGGGCCACCACGGCGATGTGAAGGGGGCTAAAGGCAATCCCGATGCCAAACAGCGACGACTTGGTGACCAGGGAGGTGGTTAGGACTCCAGGACTGTGGAGGGCTGGGAGCAAGCTGGCGCTGGCAACCAGGGCTGGGACGGACAAACGGGCGAGACCAGGCAGATGATCCGATTGTCAGCGATCCGTGGCCTCAACCGTGGCTCCCGTCAGAGGGGGACATGGCCAGCGCCCCCAAGGAGTACGGCCCTAACAAGAAAAATCTGGTACGCCAATCAAACGATCCCCTTAAGGGGGTTTAAAATTTAGGGGAAAACGCCTACAATTATTTTATTACTAATAATGATTTGTGGCCCTTCTTAATCAGCTGATATCTACTCTTAAAGAACTGGTGGCCCTAGCCGGAGTGGCCCGAAGTGGCGGAGATCTAAAGGCGGTTGCGGATCTGGTTGATCGCTTGATCGATTCACCCCAGATGGTGGAATGCCTGCGTCGCTGCCGGGAAGAAGTCGGTGGCGCAGCCATGATTGATGGGCGCTATCCGCCCCTGCAACCGGATCTGGCCTTTCTAGGGGCCATGCCGAAGGGAAGCTTGGGCCAGTCCTACGCCGAGCTGATGCTCAGGCGCGGCTATGACCCGGAGTTCTTCCGGCCGAGGCCGCTGCGCAGTGATGCCCACTGGCTGACCCAACGGATTGCCACCACCCACGACATCCACCATGTGGTGAGTGGGTTTGGCACCACGCCGGAGGGGGAAAGCGGGGTGCTGGCGATCACCGCCACCCAGATCGGCTTTCCCGCCTACGTGATGTTGAACACTGCCGCCCAGGTGAGTCGTTTTCGCTTTAAAACCAAGAGCTATGCCCTGATGGGCCGGGCGATTGCCCATGGCAACTCCATTGGCTTTAGTGCCCAACCTCTTTGGATGGCCCGCTGGGAAGAGGGTTGGGATTGGCCTGTGGAACAGTGGCGCGAGCGGCTCGGCATCACCAAGCCCGCCACCGGCGAGCCCTATGGATTGCAACCAGTCCCTGGCTGAACAAGCCAACACCTGCAATCGCCCTAGGGTCGTTCCATGGCCCTGCGACTTCCCCCCTTCCAGCCCCTGCCGCCACCGCCGAGCGACTGCCAGCTGCTGGACGTTGCCCTCTCCACCCTGCGCCCCACCCAGATGTGTGTGGGCATGGCGGAGATCCGTAGCCGTCAGAGCGATTTCGCCAAGGACAGCCCCGAGGAGCGGCGGCAGTACTTGCGCCAGAAACCCACCCCCCTGGTGCGTAGCCAGGCTGGCGACCTCTGGATGGTTGATCGCCACCACCGGCTGCGCGGACTGATGGAGGTGGACCCTGGCGCCACCGCCTTTGGCTATGTGGCCCTAGATCTGCCTTACAAGGATCCCCAGCAGGTGTTGGAAGCCCTGCACCAACGGGGCTGGCTCTATTTGTTTGATGGCCGGGGCCTGGGCCCCTTCCCGCCCCACGCCTTGCCGGAGAAGCTCACCGACACCCAGGACGATCCGTACCGCAGCCTGGTTTGGAAATTGAAGCGGGAGCGGGTCATCGCAGCGGCCCCCCTGATCCCCTTCCATGAATTCCGTTGGGGAGCCTGGCTCCGCAGCCGAGCCCTGCCCCCGTTTAGCTCCGAGCGGTTGGAGCCGGCCCTGCCCTCGGCCCGGGCCCTGGCCCGCTCCAGGGGGGCCTCCCACCTCGCCGGCTGGCAAGGGGCTGCTTTGAGCCCCTGAGCCACGGCCCTAGAAGCGCTCCTAAGGCTGGTCGGACCAAAGGGGGAAGGCTCCACCTGCTGGTCCAAGCCGGCGTCCATGCCAGCCTGTCCCCCTGACCTGGCCAACGGTGCCTGGTCCAGCCATCGCGTGACCTTCTTTCTCAAGCTCACCGAAGCGATCGCCAGTCGCCAGTCGCTGCTGATCACGGGGCTAGACCCCAATCCGGAGATGCTGCAGAGCTGGAACCGCCATCGCGGCGCTAGCGCCGGTTCGTTTCTGTCCCAGTCGCGCCGCTGGATTAAGGCGGTGATCGAGGAAACCTCCGACCACGTCTGTGCCTTCAAGCCGAGCCTGGGCTTCTATCAGGCCCTGGGCGCCGTGGGCCTCGACCTGCTGCGCGAAGTGCGGGAGCTGGTGCCGCCGGAGATCCCCCTGATTCTTGATGCCAAACACGCCGACCTCAATTCCGCCTCGGCCCTGGCCCACTACGTCTTTGACGATCTCAATGCGGATGCCGTGTCGCTTTCGCCCCTGGCGGGCCACGACCTGGCGGCTCCCTTTCTGTTGCACACCGACCGGGCGGTGGTCATCAGCTGCCACAGTTCCAGCCCCGCCTCCCGCATCCTCCAGCACCATCCCAATGAGGCCGATCCGCTTTACCTGCGGATCGTGGCCGAGAGCCGCCTCTGGGCCACCCCGGAGCAGTTGCTGCTGGAGGTGGGAACCAGTGACCCCGAAGTTCTTGCCCGGGTGCGCAACCTGGCACCCGACCATGTGTTGATTCTGCGCAGCCTCTGGGGCGAGGAGGAACGGCTGGAAAGCCTGCTCCAGGCGGGCCTGGGAACGGCTGCCGATGGCCTGCTGCTACCCGTCCCCCAGAACATGCTGATGGAGGATCGGCTCGCGGAACGGGTGGCCGAACTCAAGGGCCAGATCGCCTGCCTGCGCGATCGGGTCATCGACGCCCGCCAGCCCGCCGCAGACCGCTGTGACCTGTGGTTGCCGCCCGCCCGCACCGACCAGCTCGACAGTTTGGTGGTGGATCTGTTTGATATCGGCTGCCTGCTATTCGGCGAGTATGTGCAGGCCTCGGGTGCCCTATTTAATTACTACATCGACCTGCGTCGCATCATCTCTAGCCCCAATATCTTCCACCGGGTTTTGCATGCCTACAGCACCCTGTTAAGGGATCTCACCTTTGATCGCATCGCCGGCATTCCCTATGGCTCCCTGCCGACGGCTACGGGGCTTTCATTGCTGCTGCACAAGCCCCTGATCTATCCGCGCAAGGAGGTGAAGGCCCATGGGGCCCGCCGCCTGATCGAGGGGGATTTCCAGGAAGGCGAAATCGCCCTAGTAGTGGACGACATCCTGATCACAGGCGGCAGCGTGCTCGAAGGGATCGGCAAGTTGGAAAGCTCCGGTCTACGGGTGGAGGATGTGGTGGTGTTCATCGACCATGGTGGTGCTGCGGCCCAGCGGCTCGCCGATGGGGGCTACCGCACCAGGGCTGTTTTATCCATTGAGCAAATCACAGCCGTGTTGCAGGAAGCGGGTCGCTTGAGCCCGGCCCAGGTGGCTCTGCTGGGCGGCCATCGCTAGGCCAGCAGTCGCCAGGGCAGGGCTTCTCCGGCGTGGAAGGGCACCAGAGTGAGTGGCGAGCCGGCTTCGCTGCCCAGCTCCAAGGTCAGGGGCACGGCTTCGGCCTGCTCGCTGGCAGGGTCCTGACGCTCCAGGATGATCCCATCGCTATTAAGAGGGAGGCCGTAGAAGCGGGGGCCGTGCTCACTGGCGAAGCCTTCGAGCTTGTCTAGGGCACCGTCTTGTTCGAAAACGGCCGCATAGCTTTCAATCGCGAAGGGCGCGTTGTAGATGCCGGCGCAGCCGCAGGAGGCTTCCTTGGCCTCGCGCCGGTGGGGGGCGGAATCGGTGCCGATGAAAAAGCTGGGATCGCCCGAGGTGGCCGCCCGGCGCAGGGCGAGCCGATGGCGTTCCCGCTTGGCGATCGGCAAGCAGTAGAAATCGGGACGAAGGCCGCCGGCGAACAGGGAATTGCGGTTGATGTGCAGGTGGTGGGGCGTGATCGTGGCAGCGAGCTGGGGGCCGGCCTCGGCCACAAACGCCGCTGCCTCGGCGGTGGTGATGTGTTCGAGAACCACCTTGAGCCCTGGATACCGGGCCAGTAGGGGCACCAAATGGCGCTCCAAAAACACGGCCTCACGGTCAAAAATATCGATCTCCGGATCGGTGACTTCCCCATGCACCAGCAAGGGCAAGCCGATCCGCTCCATGGTCTCAAGCACCGGCGCAATGGCGGCCAGGTCGCGGACCCCCGCCGCCGAGTTGGTGGTGGCGCCGGCGGGATAGAGCTTGGCGGCGGTCAAAATCCCTTCGGCCTGGCCCCGCACCAGCTCTTCGGGATCCAGGGTTTCGGTGAGATAGGCCGTCATCAAGGGCTGGAAGGCCACGGCGGCCTCGGGCTCTAGGGCCGAGAGAATCCGTTGCCGGTAGGCGGAAGCCGACGCGGCGGTGGTCACCGCGGGGCTGAGATTGGGCATCACGATCGCCCGGGCGAACTGGCGGGCCGTGGCGCCGACCACAGCCTTGAGCATGGCCCCATCGCGCAGATGCACATGCCAGTCGTCGGGACGCCGTAGATGCAGGCGCTGCCCAGAGCTGGCAGGGGAGCCTGGGCTGACCTCGGAGGGCTGGGGGACGCTCTGCTGGGCCGGGACTGGATGGGCCATCGTGCGGCACCCCGCTCGAACCTGCCATGACCCTAGAAGCGGCGGCTGGCGGGGCCGTGGCGATCCGGGTCCAGCCCCGCAGCAGCGACGCTGGAGGTTCCGGAGAGCGACAGGGAGCAATCTTGATCCGGCTGAAGGCACCCCCCGTCGATGGCGAAGCCAATCGGGCCCGGATCAAGGTTGTCGCCCACGGATTAGGCCTGTCCCAACGGGGCATCGCCTTGGTAAGGCGGGCTGAACTGTCGAAGCCAATGGATCCAGGTGGCGGGCTTGGCCGCCCAGCAAGGGCGACAGGCCCGTTTGGGCTGAAGCCCAGCCACCAGCGACCAGTTAGCCGGTTAGTGGCATCTGCCACGGGCCTGGCGGGCGGATTGCTGGCAAAGTGCGGCCAACCTCTAACGGGCCAATGCCGTTCCTTCGCAAGCTGCTTCCCAAACTCTCGCTCGCCAGCACGCTGGGGCTGGCCCTGCTTCTAGCTAGCTGCGCCTCCGAGAGTGGTGGCTTGCAAAGCCAGAAGATCGACCTCATCAAGGGGCGGGGCAAGCTGATTTGCGGAGTCGAAGGCAAGCTGCCCGGCTTCAGCTTCTTGGGCTCCGATGGGGCTTACAGCGGTCTGGACGTGGATATCTGTAAAGCAGTCGCCGCCAGCCTGTTGGGCGATCCCAGCAAGGTGGAGTACCGCGACCTTAATTCGAGTGAACGCTTTGCCGCCCTGGCCAGCGGTGAGGTGGACCTGCTCTCGCGCAACACCACCGAAACCCTGACCCGCGATGCCGCCGGCGGCAACGGCCTCAGTTTTGCGCCCACCACCTTCTATGACGGCCAGGGCGTCATGGTGGGCGCCGGCAGTGGCGTCAAGAGCCTCAAGGACCTGGCCGGCAAGCCGATCTGCGTTGAGAGCGGTACCACCACCGAGCTCAACCTGGCCGACCGCATGCGGGAACTCAAGGCCCCCTACACCCCACTCAAGTTCCAAACCGGCGACCAGACCTACGCCGCCTACCTGCAGGGCCGCTGCCTGGCCGTGACCAGCGACCGTTCCCAGCTGGCTGCCAAACGCACCAACTTCCCCGACCCTGCCGCCCACCTGCTGCTCGGCGAGGTGCTCAGTAAGGAGCCCCTCACCCCCGCCACCACCAACGCCGATCCGGTCTGGTCCGATGCGGTGCGCTGGAGCGTTTACGCCCTGATGCAGGCCGAGGAACTGGGCATTACCAAAGCCAATGTGGCCGCCAAGCTGGCCCTGGCCAAGGCCAACCCCAACCAGGCTGACCTGCGCCGCTTCCTCGGCGTCGAAGGGGACTTCGGCAAGACCCTGGGCTTGCCGGCTGACTTTGTGGTTAAGGAAATCGCCGCCGTGGGCAACTACGGCGAAATCTTTGATCGCAACGTGGGACCCGGATCCAAGCTGAAGCTGGACCGGGGCCTCAACCGCCAGTGGAGCCAGGGCGGCCTGATCTATTCGCCACCCTTCCGCTGATGGCTGGCCGCCTGAGCGCCAGTCCCCCCTGGTGGCAAAACCGGCGCCTGGTGCCCTGGCTGGTCCAGGGGGCCGTGGGCCTAGGGATACTCGTTGTGATTGCGTTTTTGCTGGGCAACCTGGTGCGCAACCTGAGTGCGGCCGGATTGTTGCTCAGTTGGCGCTGGCTCGGCCAACCGGCCAGCTTTGACATCGCCGAATCCCTACTGCCCTTCAACGCCTCAGAGCCCTATTGGCGCGGCCTGCTGGCTGGCCTGGTCAACACCCTACGGGTGGTTGGGCTGGGCTTGATCGGGGCCACCCTGCTGGGCACCCTGGTGGGGAGCGCCTCCTTCAGTAGCAATGGCTTGGTCAAACGGTTGGCGCGGATCTATGTGGAGGTGATCCGCAACATCCCGCTGTTACTGCAGTTGGTGTTCTGGTATTTCGTGGTGTTTTTGGCCCTGCCGAATGGGGAGGCGGCAATCCAGCTCCCGGGCATTGTGCTGTCCAAATCGGGCCTGTTTTTGGCCGGCTTTGAAGCGGGTTTCCATTGGAGCGGACCGAGCCTGGTGGATGGGGTCTGGCAGGGACCCCTGCGGTTCACGCCCGAATTCGGTGCCCTACTCACGGGTTTAGTGGTGTACACCGGCGCCTTCATCGCCGAGGTGGTGCGCGGTGGCATCGCCGCCGTGCCCAAGGGCCAGTGGGAGGCAGCCACATCCCTAGGCCTGGGGCCCCTGCTGAGCCTGCGGCGCATCATCATTCCCCAGGCCCTCCGGGTGATCGTGCCGGGGCTCAACACCCAGTACATCTCCCTGGCCAAAAACTCCTCCCTGGCGGTGGCCTGTGGCTACTCCGATCTCTATTCGGTGGCCGAAACGAGCCTCAACCAAACCGGCCGGGCGATTGAGGTGATTGTGATTCTGCTGGCGGCCTACCTGGCCATCGATTTGGCGATCTCCCTGGTGATGAATGGCCTGAACCGACTAGTTCAGATCAAGGAGCGCTGACATGGGTTCCATGCCACGCGTCGTGCGCTCAAGCCTGCGCAAGGAACTGTTTGCCAACCCGATCGATGGGCTGGTCAGTGTGCTGCTCATCTCGGGGGTGGGGGCGGCCGGCTATGGCTTGATTCATTGGGCTCTAACTCAGGCCCAGTGGGTCGTGATCCAGGCCAACAGCACCCTGTTTGCGGTGGGCCGTTACCCAATCGAGCAGCAGTGGCGCCTTTGGCTGCTGGTGGCCTTGGTCGCCGCTGCCACGGGACTGAGCTGGGGGGCACTGCGGGGGCTGCCGCAGCGAGACCGTCCGATCACGGCGGTATGGCCGCGCAATGATCGGATTGCTGCGATTGTGTTGGTGGCACTCTGCGGCTGGGCTCCGGCGGCGCTGGGTCTGGCCTGGCCCATCCAGGCCCGCTGGTGGGCTCTCACGGCCCTGCTGCTGGTGCTGCGCTGGCTGGCTGGTCGCTATGCCAGCCGGCTGCGCAAGGTGGCAACCCTGGGCCTCCCCCTGCTCTGGCCCCTGCTCTATCTGGTCGGCATGGTGCTGATTGGCGGCGGGCTGGGGCTGGTGACCGTTGGCGCTAACGAATGGGGGGGGCTGCTGCTCACCCTGATCGAAGCCAGCTTCGCCATCCTGCTCAGCGCACCCTTGGGTGTGGTGCTGGCCCTGGGGCGGCGCAGCTCCCTCCCCCTTTTGCGCTGGGGCTCGATTGCTTACATCGAGTTCATCCGGGGGGCACCCCTGATCACCCTGCTCTTCCTGGGCCAAAACATCCTTGGCTTCCTCCTGCCCGGGGGCCTCGCTCCCGATCGGATCTGGCGGGCAGCCTGGATCCTCACCTTCTTTTCGGCCGCCTACCTGGCCGAGGCGGTGCGCGCTGGCCTGGCGGCCGTGCCCCGGGGCCAACTGGAGGCGGCTCGCTCCCTAGGCCTGAACCTGCCCCAAGCCCTGAGCCGGGTGGTTTTACCCCAGGCTTTACGAATTGCCCTGCCTGCCACGGTCGGTCAGTTCATCTCGCTGCTACAGGACACCACCTTGCTGTCCTTGATCGGTTTGCTCGATCTTCTCGGCACAGCCCGAAGCGTGATGGCGAACCCGCTGTATTTAGGCAAAAGCGCCGAGGTTTATCTCACCTTGGCGGTGCTGTTTTGGTGTTGCTGCGCGGCCCTGGGCCTGGGCAGCCGGGCCCTGGAACGGCGCCTGAATCCACCGACCCTGGGCCCCTAGCGGCCACCCTCAATCCCCAGTTCCCAGCCCTTTCCCCGAGACCATGACAGCCGAACCAAAGGTCGCCAAGAGCCCAGCCATGATTGAGGCCCGGGGGGTTGAGAAGTGGTACCCCAATGGCTTCCATGCATTGAGGGGCGTGGATCTCACGGTGCAGCGGGGTGAGGTGGTGGTGATCATGGGCCCATCGGGATCGGGCAAGAGCACCTTCATCCGTACCTTCAATGCCCTCGAGGACTTTCAAAAGGGCTCGATCACGGTGGATGGCATCGCCCTCAATGACGACCTGCGCCAAATCGATGCGATCCGGCGTGAGGTTGGGATGGTGTTCCAACAGTTCAACCTGTTCCCCCATCTCTCGGTGCTCGACAACCTCACCCTGGCGCCGGTGCTAGTGCGCAAGCGATCCAAAGGGGACGTGTTGAACCAGGCGATGGCCCTGCTTGAGCGGGTCGGTATTGCCGAGCAGGCCCATAAGTTTCCCGGCCAACTCTCGGGCGGCCAGCAGCAACGGGTAGCGATCGCCCGCTCCCTCTGCATGGAGCCGCGCATCCTGCTCTTTGATGAACCGACGAGCTCCCTCGATCCGGAAATGGTGCGGGAGGTGCTCGAAGTGATGCAGGGATTGGCCGCCGATGGCATGACCATGGTGGTGGTGACCCATGAAGTGGGCTTTGCCCGCCAGGTGGCCGATCGGGTGGTGTTGATGGCCGACGGCCAAGTGGTGGAAGAGGCTATGCCAGAGCAATTCTTTGACCATCCCCAACATGAGCGCAGCCGTCAATTTCTATCCCAGATTCTCTAGCATCTGAGCCATATCTAGAACCAGCATGGCTCTCTAAACTTGCCCTATTGGGTAAACCACCCAGTAGTAACAACAAAAAATCTGGGGAATAATAATTAGCCGGCTTCAGCCAGGGAGATCAGGCGAAGGTCCTTTGAATCCCAAAGGATGTAGCGGAAGCAGCCAGGGATGTCTGACAGAGTGAGGCGTTTAGCGGCCATCAGCAGGTGAGCGTTGCGCTCGTGGCACTGGCGTAGACGGTAATTGGGAATCCGCTCGCAGAGGTGGTGAATGCTATGGAAGGCAATATCGGCAGAAAACCAATTTAAGATCCATGGCAGCTCCAAATTGCTGCTGCCGGCAACGGCCCCTTCCAGGTAGCTCCAGCCTTCATTACCACTGGCGTAGGAGCCTTGATAGTTGTGTTGCACGAAAAAGATACAGATAAAGATCGCCGCCGAGAAGGTCATCACGATCGCATAGCAACTCCAGAACAGCCCCACCCCAAGCCACTGGCCCATGGCCCACCAGCTGGCAAGCACCAGCACGTTGTTGGCAACTAGATCGGCAAGCTCTGCCTGGGTGGGTTGGTACCGCTTGGCTGGGGCTGCATCAGGGCCCTTCAGTTGGGATGCAATCCGATCAACAAGGGCCAAAATCAGGCTGATGCGGGGCTTAATCACCAGGTAGAAAAATCCACCCGGCAGCAGCATCAGCGGGTGGCGGCTGATGGCGTAGAGGCGTTGGTTCAAGGGGGAAAGGGCCCGGAATTGATCCAGACTCAACAGGGCCGAAGGGCCGCGATAGCGATCCCAGTTGCCATTGTGATTGTGGTGATAGGCATGCCCCCTCGACCAGGGATGCTCTGGGATGCCATTGACAACCCCAAAGACAAACCCAAAGAATTGATTCAGCCAGCGGCTGGCAAACAGGGAGCGGTGGCCGCAATCGTGCATCAGCGAAAAGCTACGCGACGAAAACAGCACCAACAAAACCAGGATTGGCAAGAGCAGCAGGCGCTCCAGCGGCGGGCCCGCCGCCACCTGGGGCACCAACCACCAGAGCGCCGCCGTGGGAGCCAGGGTGCTGATCACCTGGAAAAGGGCGCGGCGGTTATCGCTTTTGCGATAGGCCTCAAGCTCGAAGTCACTGCGCCGCAGTGGGCGTGTCGCCGTCCCCGGCGCCTGAAAGTCGGTGAAGGTCAGAGGGTGGATCCCAGAGGGCAGGCCATCGAGCCACCTGCATAACACCACCCTAACGGCGCCTGGCCAGGGGCGCCTTAAGGGCCTAAAAGAAATCCCATGGGCACGGCAGCTCGAGGCAGGGAATGGGACCTAGGCATCCGGCTGGCGTGCCTGGAAGGTCTCCCCTAAGGGGCCTGAACCAGCGATGACAAACGATCAAACTTTATGGATGGGGTCATCCTGCAATCAACTCTTAGCGAAAGTAGCGCCCATATCCCTAACCAATCAGTCCAACAAGCTTGGGGCTCAATTTTTATTTAAATGCTGGCAGTAGCTTTCTGTGTCCAAGATGATTAGGCATTGCCCAACTACTCCTTGGCATCGGCAAGCTGCAACGAAACGACGGCATGGGCATCAACAAGCCGACTGGGGGCGACGATCAGGAACCCTTTTCGCCGGCTGTTGTGTCCCCGGGGATCGCCGTGAAGGAGGCGCCCTCCAATGGCGACAGCATGCCGATGCTGCCCATGACAAGACCGCCTCCCTGCGGGAGTGGTGCACGGCTGAGATCAGAAACTATCCCTACGATGGCCGAATACCCCATCGAATCAGCCGATGCTAAAACCCAGTCAGCAACACTGAAGGATAGGGAGATAGGAGCCTAACCAAACAGCATCTACCACATCCCCTTGACAGGTCTTTGGGGTGTGCCGCTTGTGGACGCCTGGCTTGGGCTGGCAACGGCAACTTGCCTAGCTTGGATGCAGGACGGCAGGAACACATACCAGGACAAGAGGGATGTGGACTGGGCAGGCGTGGTAGCCCGAACCCGATCGCACACATTTTGCTTGCCATCGAAGCTATCGGTATCGGCAAGCCTAAAATCGACAGGCAAGGCAGCCAAAATGCCTGCCGATGAGATCGAGCCATCAAGGGCGTCCGCCATGATGGCTGAGCGCAGGGCCACAACGGCATCCTGCTTCAGGGTCCAATAGGGTACATAGCTGCGGGTTTGCTCGTCGAGAAACTGAACGCCAGGGGCCGAATAGAGGAAATTAGCAACCGAAAGAAAATCAACGCTATAGGGCTTATTCATGCCAGCTCGAATTTCATCGGCCGTCCAACCGGAGAGATAGATGCCATCGAGTAAGCCCCGATCGGTAATCTCCCCTGTGGCCAGGAATGTGGTGATCGGCTGCTGATGGGTCGACCAAACGGCCCCGCCCGTGTTCCAACGGATCGGCCGCTCGGCGGCCTGAGCCCCAGGAGTGGACAGGATGACGCCTGCAACACTTGCTCCAAGAAGCAGCACGGCAGGAACGAAGGAGCGTTTCATGGTCCGAGAATGGATCGCCCTTCTAAGTTATTGATTAAAGCGATTAATAGGCGTTAAGTTCATATTTAAGCCAGATCAACCGCAACCTGCAGCAGGATTCATCTGCAGCCAATACCAGTCTCCACACAGGCAAAGCTACACGCCTAATGGCAACACTGCCAACACCTTCGATTTGATGCACTGACAGCAGATCAAGCTGCTCTATGCACGACAGCAAAGGCTTTAGGCGGAAGGTCCATCGATCGGGGATAGAGGAGGTGAAGACCCATCTCTATAGACGAAAAGCTTTAATCAAAACCATCACCTGAAGTCTGACGATCAAAGACTAGGCAGCTTGGCAATAATGTTAACTAATAATTCCACCGCAAACAGCAAGAACTTGCTGACCACATGCCCGTAAATTCACAACAAAGATACGGACAAAATGCCTTTTAATGGTGCCTGCTAGACTTCAAATCGGTCTTATCACATGACTCTGTCAAGCCCAGCCGGTGCCTTACCTTAGGTAAGGGAAACACAAGGCAACAGATCAGGGTGTGTGGTGGGCCAAGAGTTCACCAACCTGGAGCAGCAGAGCTTCACCGGGCACCATGGGAAGCCAGCTTTCATTCGTGGTCAGCGGTTCGGTACTAATAATCGTGACCACATCGCGATCGGTAGTGACCTGGGAAAAATCCACGGTGAGATCCTCATCGGCAAGCGTTGCGGTGGTGAAGGGTGCCCGGCGGGTAAGACGATGCAACTTGGTGCTGGCATAGGCGAACAGCCAGGAGCCATTACTGATCAAGCAATTGAAGATGCCCATGGTCGCCAGTTGGTTGGAGCGAGCCAACAGGGAATCAAACAGAGCAGTGGTGTTGAGGTGATCGATGCGCTCACGATCGAGCCCATTGAGAATCCAGCAAAAGGCGGCCTCACTGTCGGTACTGCCATAGGGTTGAAATAATCCCACCGGATCGAGCACACCCTTGATGTCGCCGTTATGGGCGAACACCCATTCCTGGCCCTGCCATTGGCGATGGAAGGGATGGCAATTCTCAAGCGCAATCACCCCCTGGGTGGCTTTGCGGATATGGGCAATCGAGCAATGGGCCTTGAGGGCCAGATCGGCCACTTCGGCTGCCACTTTTGAAAAGGCCGCGGGAGTCTCTTCCCGATAGATCCTCACCCCTTGGCCAGCCGGATCAAACGTTGCCAGTCCCCAACCATCGCCGTGTTCACCGGTGGCTCCTCCACGGCGGGCCAGGCCGCGGAAGGAGAAGGTCATGTCGGTGGGGGTATTGGCGCTGAGGGCCAGCAATTCACACATGCTTGCAATTCAGGCGTGGACTAGCCCGATCCGATCAACGCGGAGAGAAGGGTTGCCAGGACAGGGCCTGATGGTTCACTTTACAACCAGCAGATCGGCCCGACTGGTCTGGGAGGACAAGCCGAAGCCACCAGCTGGGCTCGGCACAAAAAACCCCGACCGCAGGGGCCGGGGCAAGGGAGCTGGTGTTTAAGCCCTGGTCTGGGGCCCACGGGGCCTGGCAATGGCCAGAGATCAGCGGCTCTTG
>CAMAVE010000015.1 GCA_945861595.1 Synechococcus sp. UW140 | reverse complement strand
GCCCCTGGGGCCCTTGGCGACATCTGGATCCAGGGGGATCGGGGCGCCCAGTTGGTGGTAACCCCCGAGCTAGCCGCGGCCCTCGACCAGGGCTTGGCCCTGGTGCGCAGCATCGAGGTGCATCTGGAGGCCCTGCCCCTGGACCAGCTGCAAATCCCGGTCCAGCGCCTGCCCCGCCAACTGACCACGGTGGAGGCTTCCTTGCGCCTTGATGCGGTGGCTTCGGCCGGCTTTGGCCTCTCCCGCAATCGCATGGCCGAACTGGTCCGCTCAGGGGCCGTGCGAATCAACTGGCAGCTGGTAAGTAGTCCCAGCCGGGAGCTGGTCCTGGGCGATCGGGTGCGGCTCGAGGGGCGCGGCGAGCTGGAACTGCTGGAGGTGCAGCTCACCAAACGGGACCGCTGGCGCCTGGTGCTCCAGCGCCGCTAGCCGCGGCCCAGGGGATGGAACCCGGCCCGGGCGGGGCCTGCCTGAGCTGGCTGCTAGGTTGCTTCAACATTCGCGGATTCGGGTCCATGCCACTGGTTTGCCCAGGGCATGGGATTCAAAATTGCGAGTGAAGCCGGGCGATTAGCTCAGAGGTAGAGCACTACCTTGACACGGTAGGAGTCACTGGTTCAATTCCAGTATCGCCCACTCTTTTTCAGTCAACCGTTTTATTGATTCGCCCAGAGATGGCCGAGCCGAGGCAACCCTGCACCGTTGTCCTAGGCCTTGGCCGCTCCGGATTGGGCGCCGCCCGATTACTCCATCACCTCGGGCATGCGGTGGTGGTGCTCGAAAGCAGCACAGCTGAACCCATCCGCCAACGGGCCCAAGAGCTCGAGGCCCAAGGCATTGCGGTGCGCCTGGGCACAGCCCTGGAAGGGAGCAGTTTCTCCGCCTTGGGCCAGCCCCTAGAGCGCGTGATTGTCAGCCCCGGAATCCGCTGGGACCACCCCACGCTGGAACAGCTGCGTCAACAGGGCGTGGCCGTGCAAGGGGAACTGGCCGCGGCCTGGGAGGCCCTGCCAGCCACCCCCTGGATCGGCATCACGGGCACCAACGGCAAAACCACCGTGACCCACCTGGTCAACCATCTGCTGGGCTACGCCGGCCTCGATGCCCCCATGGGCGGCAATGTGGGCAACTCAGCGGCCGAGCTGGCCCTCGAGCGACTGGCCCCTGGACAGAAGCCCCCCGATTGGCTGGTGGTGGAACTGAGCAGCTATCAAATTGAAGCCTGCGCCCTGGTGGCGCCCCGCATCGGCCTCTGGACCACCCTCACCCCGGACCACCTGGAGCGCCACGGCACCCTCGACAACTACCGGGCCATCAAACGCAACCTGCTGGAGCGCAGCGCCTGCCAAATCCTTAATGCCGATGACCCGGACCTGCGCTCCCAGGCCCCCAGCTGGCAACGAGCCCATTGGGTCACGGCAGGCGATCGCAGTGATCTGCCGCCGGGCCTCGATCCCCTGCTCTGGATCGAAGGCAACCAGGTGACCTCTGCCGCTGGTCCCCTGCTCGATGCCCGGGCCCTGGCCATGCCCGGAGCCCACAACCGCCAGAACCTGCTGCTCGCAGCGGCCGTGGGCCTGGAGCTGGGCCTCACGGGGGCCACGATGGAGGCCGCCTTCCGCCGCTTCCCTGGCGTGCCCCATCGCCTCGAGCGGATCGGCGCCCACCAGGGGATTCCCTACTACAACGACAGCAAGGCCACCAACTACGACGCCGCCGAAGTGGCCCTCCAGGCCCTCCCAGGCCCGTTGGTGCTGCTTGCTGGCGGCGAAGCCAAGCAGGGTGATGCCAGCGGCTGGGTCGGGCAGATCAAGCGCCAAGCAGCGGCTGTGGTCCTCTTTGGCGCCGCCGGGCCCTTTTTTCAAGGTCTCCTGCAGCAGGGCGGCTACGGCGGACGGGTCGCCGTTGTGGCGGACCTGGAGCAGGCCGTGGCGCTGGCTAACGCATGGGCAACTGCCCTAAACCAGGCGCCCGATAGCCAGGGCTGTCAGGCAGTGTTGCTCTCACCAGCCTGCGCCAGCTTCGATCAATACAGCGATTTCGAAGCCCGCGGCGACCATTTTCGCCAGCTGGTGCAAACCTTGGCTAGCGGACCATCCACCCAGGCCCCGGGTCCTTCCGTCCCGGCCTGAGGGGTCTCGGCCTACCTGGTCTTGGCCTACCTGGTCTTGACTTGAGTGGCTTCGGCCTGAATGGTTCTGCCCCCGGGGGCACTGCCAGCGGGCTACTCTCCGGCCCAACGCAATGCCCAAGGCGATGGCCCACTGGCTGATGAAAAGCGAGCCCGATGTCTACGGGATCGACCATCTCGAACGGGAAGGCACGACCCTCTGGGATGGCATTCGCAACTATCAGGCCCGCAATTACATGCGCACGATGGCCATTGGCGATCGGGCCTTCTTCTATCACTCCAATGCCAAGCCCCCCGGCATCATTGGCCTGATGCAGGTGGTGGAAACGGGCCTGGTCGACCCAAGCCAATTCGATCCAGCTTCCAAGTATTTCGATGGGGCCTCGAAACCGGAAGCCCCGCGCTGGGATTGCGTGCGCCTGGGCTTTCTCGAACGCTTTGATGCCCTGCTGAGCCTCGATCAGTTGCGCCAAGAGTTCAGCGCCGAAGACCTGCCGGTGGTCCGCCAGGGCAACCGGCTTTCAATCCTGCCCGTTAGTGAGGCCAGTGCCCAAAAGCTCCTGGCCCTGCTCAAGCTGGCCTGAGGGCCCCTAGGCCAGCGCCGAGCGGTCCGCGTCATCGCCGCTCCCTCCGGCGTCTAAACCAATCACCAACCTGGGGCCAAACCCCCCTTTCTGGGGAAACAGGTTGGCCAGGTAGCAGCGGGTCACCTCCCGGCTCTCCAGCCCGTTTTGCACCAGGAAGCCGGCCAAGGCTGCCTGAAAGAGGCGGTACTGGTCCCAATTGGGGTGGGCTTCGATGAAGCCCCGCATCGACTGCAACAGGGGCTCGGGCACATCGGCCTGCAGGCTCACCATGGCCATCGAGTCCATCCAACTACCGGTTCAGGGGCCTACTTCCCCACAGGAATGAACTCGCGTCAAATCGCCTGGAAGCCCCACAGGCTCAGGCCTCTCAGCCCTAGACAACCCACCCGACCAGGCCTGGCTGCGGTGATCCGCAGGCCGTAGAGCCACCGGGACCTCGACCTGCGGGCCTGTCAAGGCGGGTCGGCCATGGCTGGTGATTTCCCCAGGCTTGAGGGGCTCCCGGCACTCCGGTCAAAGAGCCTGGGGAAAACGGGAAAAAAAACGGGGAAAGAACGTTGGAACTTCCGGCAAAGCCAGGGCCATCAGCAGTGCTGATCGCAGCCGGCTCGTTGGACCAGTCTCAAGGTTGGCCGCCCAGGCGTTGCAGGGCCTGGCAGAGGGCCGGGCTCGCGTCCACCGACCAGGAGACCTCCAGGGCCCGCTGGCCAGCTTCGGGACTCAAAACCCCCTTGAGGCTCCACTGGAGGCGATCCCCCTCCAGGGCCAGCCACCAGGGTCCCCGCTCTAGCTCCAGGCTGATGGCCTCCTCGGCCAGCAGCTGGTCGACCAGGGCCTGGTGCTCCCCTGTTAGGTCAACCACCGCCGCGGCCAGGGCCTTCGCTTCGGCTGCGGTGAGCTCCACCGCCCAGCCCTGACCGCCAATCAACACCGGAAACGGCTGGGCCCCTAGGGGCTGGTGACCATCCCTCCACGCCAAACGCCAGCCCTGCCCTTCCAGCTGGATCACGGCCGCCCAAGCTCAAGCGGATCTAACAACCAGCCTTCCAGGCCGAAATAAGCGAGTCGAACAAGCGCTCCATCCGCAGGAGCTGCCGACCGGGGACTGGCTTCAGAGGACATCGGCCGAAGGGGCCTGGGCCGAGGCTCAGCCGGGCAACAAGTCGGGCTGGTCCTGCTCGTCGCTGAGTTCAACGATGGCCCGCTGCACGGGCTTGATCATCGAATCTTCGAGCAGGCCGTCGAAATCATCGAAGCGGCGTTGCTTGGCGCGAAAGGCAATGCGCACCGTGGTCAGGTAGCGGTTGCTGGAGTGGCGAATCAGGCTTTCGGCCCGCTGGGCCACTTCCTTCGGACTCACATCGACGCCGATGAACATGAAAACCCAGCCATTAGTTCCACCTTAAGCCAGGGCCCAACCGGCCCCGTCCTCCTGGCGACGCAGCACGCGCGCGGAGGCACCACGGCCCAGGGGCCTTCCCATCGAGTCCCGCCCGGGGGAGCGATCCAGCTGCGCCACAATCCAGCGGCGCGCCCCCCCACCTTTCAGGCACTCCATGGCCGGCACCCTCGCCATCGACCTGGGCAGCACCAGCACCGTCGTGGCCTTCCAGGAGCCAGGCCAGCCGCCGCGGCTGCTAACGATCGAGCCCTTCGCCCTAGGCGAGCCGCCGGTGGTGCCGAGTGTGATCTGGCTGGCCGATGCCGAAGCAGGCATGCCCCTAATTGGCCGCCAGGTGCTGGAGGCCGGCCTGCTTCATCGGGGCGGAGCTGCCTTGCACCGCGATTTCAAACGGGCCATCGGCGGCCAACGCCAGAAGGATCCGAGCGGAGCGGGCACCGACCTGGCCCACCAAGCGGAGGCAGGAACGGGGGCTGGACCCCACACCCTGCCAGCCAACAGCTTGAGCCCGGAGCAGGCCGGCAGTTTGCTGCTGCAACGGATCTGGCGCCAGCTGCCCGCTGGCATCGAGCCGGATCGGCTGGTGCTCACCGCCCCGATCGATGGCTACCGGGACTACCGGCGTTGGCTGGCCACGGCCAGCGAGGCCCTGGCGGTGGCCGAGGTGGCCCTAGTGGATGAACCCACGGCCGCCGCCATCGGCGCCGGATTGCCGCCGGGCAGCCGGGTGCTTGTGGTGGACTTGGGCGGCGGCACGATGGATCTCTCGCTCGTGGCGCTGGAGGGCGGCGAAGGCCGGCCGGCGCCGATCGCCCAGTTGCTGCGCTTCGCCGGTCGCGACCTGGACCAGAGCCGGCAGGCCCTGCGCCTCGCGCGGGTGCTGGGCAAGGCGGGGCTGGCCCTGGGGGGCCGCGACATCGACCGCTGGATCGCCGAAGTCCTCTGTCCTGGCCAAGGCAACGATCCAGGCCTGTTGGAGGTGGTGGAGCGGATGAAATGCAGCCTCAGCAGCCAGGAGCAGGCCCTGGGGCTCTGGCTCCCGGGCCCTACCCGCCCCCAAGAACTGCGCCTGAGCCGGCCCCAGCTCGATCGCCTCCTGCAGGAGAAAGGACTCATGGAGCTGCTGGACGACTTACTCGAAACGGTGCTGGCCTCGGCCCGGGCCCAGGGCGTTGCCCTCAAGGACGTGGATGCGATCCTGCCGGTGGGGGGCACCAGCCAGCTGCCCAGCGTGCGTCACTGGCTGCAGAGCCGCTGCGCTGGAGTGCCCCTGCGCGATCAACGGCCCATCGAAGCGGTGGCCCTGGGGGCCCTGGGCCTGACGCCGGGGGTCACGGTCCAGGACCTGCTCAGCCATGGCCTGAGCTTGCGCTGCTGGGACCGGCGCAGCCGCGAGCACCGCTGGCACCCCCTATTCAGCGCCGGCCAGGGTTGGCCAAGTGAGCGCCCCTTCGAGCTGGTGCTGGCCTGCAGCCAGGACGGCCAACGGGCCCTGGAACTGGTGCTGGGCGAACCCAGGCCCGAGCAACGCAGTGAGGTGGTGTTCGAGGCGGGATTGCCGCGCCTGCGCCGCCGGCCCGCCGGCGAGGCGCCCGTGGATCCCTGGCCCGAACCGCCGGCACCTGTGCCCCTCGACCCCCCAGGCCAGGCGGGGGTGGACCGGCTGAAACTGCGGTTTTCGATTGACAGCACAGGCGACCTGCGGCTCGAGGGCGACGACCTCTTGACGGGCCTGCCCCTGACCCAACGCCGGCTTGGGCGGGTGCGCTGAGCTGAGCCCCGCCGGTGGACAACAGCCGGGCTGCCCCCAACGACGGGTGGCGGGCAGCCCCAATCCATAGAACGGGGGGGCGCATGCACACCGCCTTGGCCCTCCGCCACCACAGGCTCCCCCGTTACTGGCTGGGTCTCACCCTTGGACTGGTGGCCGCAGCCGTGGGCGGGGTGCACTGGTGGGAACAGCAACTTCCCTTAAAACTCCAAGAGGCCGCCCGAGCCGGTCGCCTGGATGCCTGCATCCGCTACGCCGACCAACTGGCCGCCCTGCGCTGGCTCGGCGGCGCCGCCCCCCAGGAACAGGGGCTCTGCCGCCGCCGCAAGGCCGCCCAGCTCTGGGACCAGGGCCAATGGTCAGCGGCGATGAAACTGCAGCTGCAACTGGTCAATTCGGGCGCCAGCCAACCGCCGGATCAACAGCAACTGGTCCAATGGCAACGGCAACTGGAAAGCAGGGCCCTGGGCCTGTTCCAACAGGGGGACCTGCAGGCGGCCCTAGTGCTGCTGGCGGCGATCAACGCCGATCACCGCAGCGATGGCGCCGCCCTGGGCGACAACCTGCGGGAGAGCTGGACCCGCAACCGGATGCTGCGGGACCGGGGTCAGCACCTGATCAAGCAGCAGCGCTGGTGGGAGGCCCTCGATGCCCTCAATCGCATCGATCACCCCTGGTGGAAAGATCAAACCAAGGTGCTGCGCCAGCAGGTGCAGACCGGCATCGCCAGCCTGCGCCACCAAGAGGACAAGGAACACGAAGGCCACGGCGACACCAACCCCTCGAATGTCTCGATCGCTGCGCTCGATGCCCTGATCTCCCGCAAGATCGCCGCCGGCATGGACGATGGCCAGGCCTTCGAACGGGCCTGCAAGGAACTGGGCGGCAAGGTGGTGGAAACGGGTCCGGAGAGCACCTGTCGCCGCTAAGGGCCCATGGCAGGATGGTTCCCATAGCAGTGTTGCGCCTTCATGCAAGCGGGAGATCAGGTCAAGGTCAGCGCCAGTGTGGTTGTGTTCCACCACCCTGAACACCGCGGCCAGGCCTTCGATCTACAGGGGCAAACGGGCGAGGTCAAGGAGGTTCTTGGCGACTGGAAGGGCCGACCGATCAGCCCAACCCTGCCCGTGATCGTGGCCTTTGGCCGCTTCAAAGCCCATTTCCGCAGCGACGAACTCGAGCCCGCCAGCTGAAGCCGATGCCAGGCTGGCCGCAAGCCTCCCTCAACTGGCCCCATCCGCTCCCTTGAGCAGGTAGACCCCCTCCTCCCCGTCGATGGCCTGCAGGCAGAGGGCAATGGTTTCTTGGCGGCTGGTGGGCACCACCCGGCCACAAAAATCGGGTTGGATCGGCAATTCGCGATGGCCCCGGTCCACCATCACCAGCAGGCTGACCCGGCGCGGCCGCCCCCAGGCCTGCAGGGCTTCGAGGGCCGCCCGCACGGTGCGACCGGTAAAGATCACGTCATCCACCAACACCACGCTGCGGTCCTCCAAATCGGCCGGCAATTCCGTGGGGATCCCCAGGCGGGTGCCGACGCGCCCCAGGTCGTCGCGGTGGAAAGTGGGATCGAGGCTGCCGTGGTCCACGGCATGGCCAGCGATGGTGCCGATCTGGTGGGCGAGCACCTGGGCCAGGGCCACCCCCCGGGTGGGAATACCCAGCAACACCAGCTCGCGGCTATCGGCGACGCTCTCCAGCACCTGGGAGGCCAACCGGATCAGGGTGCGGGAGAGCTCCAGGGGCGACAGGATTTCAACCCGCCCCTGGGTCCCAGGGCCGCTGGCTGGGGCCAAGGGCTCCGATCGCCCCGCGAAACCCTGCTGAGGAGAAGGCGACATCACGGCGCAACGGGATCCCTGGGACGGGACAAGCACTGGGTAAAGCCTGGCAGAGCCGACGCCCATCAGGACGGGAGCCCCGGGCGATTCAGCCCCCTCAAATTCAGCCCCTCAGAGCGAGGGGCAGCCTCCCGGCCCAGGGCAAGGGGCCCATCCAGCCAAACTCGCCACCGATGGCCCCAGTTCAGGCCAAAGGGCCATCAGGGGACTGGAGGCCAGACCCAAGGGGGTCTTGGTGACCAAAAGCTGACCCGCCCAGGGCCCTAGTGGGGGCCTTGGCCATAAGGCGGTAAGTTTGTAAGTGGTTGAAGTTGTTGAGGGTAGGGGCAAGTCCGGGTGAAAGCAGCTCCTTCCTCCGATCGCAACTCTGGCCTTGATCCCAGCATGGCTGAATCCCCTGTTTCAGATCCGCTCCTCCAACTCGGAGCTGGGAGACCAGCCCAACCGATGACCTCCAAAGCGGCCGTGGCGCCGGTTGTGCTGGCCATCCTTGATGGCTGGGGTTATAGCCCTGCCCATGAACACAACGCCATCCGCAACGCCGAGACACCGGTGATGGATGCCCTGTGGCATGCCTATCCCCACACCCTGATCCAGGCCAGTGGCGCCGATGTGGGCCTGCCCGATCAACAAATGGGCAATTCTGAAGTGGGCCACCTCACGATTGGCTCCGGCCGGATCATTCGCCAGGAGTTGGTGCGCATCGGCCAGGCCGTGCGCGACGGCAGCATCGCCCGTAACGGTGCCCTGAACCAGCTCGCCGACGAGTTGCTTCAAAGCGGCAACACCCTGCACCTGATCGGCCTTTGTTCGAACGGGGGCGTGCACAGCCATGTGAACCACGTGGGGGGGCTGTTGACGTGGGCGGCGGAGCGGGGCCTCAAAGACATCTGCATCCATGTCACCACCGACGGACGCGACACCCCCACCCAAAGTGCGCCTGGCTTCATTGCCAGCCTGGAGGCCCAGATCGCCGCGGCTGGCGTGGGCCGGCTCAGCACCATCTGCGGCCGTTATTGGGCCATGGATCGGGACAACCGCTGGGAGCGGACCGAAAAGGCCTACCGACTGCTCAGCCAGGACGACGCTGCCTGTGGACTGACGGCCCTGCAGGTGGTGGAGGCCTCCTACGCCGAGGGCATCACCGACGAATTCATCGAACCCACCCGTCTGGGACCAGGCCATCTCAAGCCCAATGACGGCGTGATCTGTTTCAACTTCCGCCCCGACCGGGTGCGGCAATTGATCCGGGCCCTGGTGATGCCCGAATTCGAGCCGTTTGAGCGGGTCCAGATCAGCCCCCTGCATGTGGTGACCTTCACCCAATACGAGCGCGGCCTGCCTGTCGAGGTGGCCTTCCCGCCGGAATCCCTCGATGGCCTGCTGGGCGAGGTGGTGTCCAGCCATGGCCTGCGCCAGTTCCGAACCGCCGAAACGGAGAAATACCCCCACGTCACCTACTTCCTCAATGGGGGCATCGAAAAACCCTTCCCCGGTGAAGACCGCCATCTGGTGCCCTCCCCCCGGGTCGCCACCTACGACCAATCGCCGGCCATGTCCGCCGAGCAGCTCACTGACAATTGCATTGCGGCGATCCGTAAGGGCATCTATTCCCTTGTCGTCATCAATTACGCCAACCCGGACATGGTGGGCCACACCGGCCAGATGGAGGCCACCACCCAGGCGATCGCCACGGTCGACCACTGCGTCGGCCGCCTGATGGAAGCCACCAATCGCATGGGCGGCACCCTCTTGATCACTGCCGACCACGGCAATGCCGAGGTGATGGAGGGGCCGGATGGCCGGCCCTGGACCGCCCACACCACCAATCCGGTTCCCGTGATCCTGGTGGAGGGTGAGCAACGCAAGCTGCCCGGCCATGGCACCAACGTGCAGCTGCGCGAAGGCGGTGGCTTGGCCGACATTGCTCCCACCCTGCTGGCGATCCTGGGCCTGCCCCAGCCGAGCCTGATGACGGGCCAATCGCTAGTGATGCCAGCCCCCCTGGCCGTGAGCGAAAGCCGGCAGCCCCTTAGCCTGGGCGCCTGATTCTCCCGGGCACAAGCGCCCCCCGCCGCTAAGACCTAGGCTGATCCCATGCTTCAGAACATTCTTTCCTGGGTCTGGATCGCCAGCGGCGTTCTGCTCATCGTTACCGTGCTACTGCACAGCCCCAAGGGCGACGGCATGGGTGGCCTGGCCAGCAGTGGCGGCTCCATGTTCAGCAGCGCCCGGAGCGCCGAGGACACCCTCAACCGCATCACTTGGACCCTGTTGTCCCTCTTCCTAGGGCTAGCGGTGGTGTTGAGTGCCGGCTGGCTCAACTAGGTTGGCCATGAAGCGGCGCGGCCTGTTTGGACTGATGGGATCGGCCCTAGTTCCCTGGCTCGGGGCCAAGCCAGCCGAGGCAGCATCAACGGCTGCGGATCCCCAATGGCAACTGAGCCCAAGCCAATGGCGCTCCCGGCTGAGTGCAGAGGCCTTCTCGGTGCTGCGCCAGGACGGCACGGAACGGCCCTTCAGCAGCCCCCTCAACAAGGAAAAACGCCAAGGGACCTATGCCTGCGCCGGCTGCCAGCTGCCCCTGTTCAGCTCGAAGGCGAAATACGACAGCGGCACGGGCTGGCCAAGTTTTTACGAGCCCCTAGCCAACGGCATCGCCACCAAGGTGGACTTCAAGCTGATCATTCCCCGCACTGAATACCATTGCCGCCGCTGTGGGGGGCACCAGGGCCATGTTTTCGATGACGGCCCCAAGCCCACGGGCAAGCGCTATTGCAACAACGGAGTGGCCTTGGTGTTTCTGGCCAAGGGCAACTGAGAACGGACAAAGCCTGGCCTTTGCTTTGCCATCCTGACCAATCAGTCGATGCTGAAGATCGTCCCTGAAATGGGGACCTGGCTGAACCACTGAAGGTGGGCATGGAATGTAGCCCTGGGTCTGTTCAAGCCCGGGGCTTGGACGGTTGGGCGCTCCAACTGGGGCACTGGTTGGGCAGGGACCAATCGGCACTCAGCACGGTGCTCCAAAGGCGGCAGTAACCCAGGCCGCCGAGGGAGCGGGCATCAAAGTAGCGGCAGCTGCTGCATTTGGCGTGAATGGGGAGCAAGCAAGCGGCAGCAACGCCAGCGGATGGTAACGAAATCAAGACCCAACCCGCCGATCCCAGGGGACTTGACTAAACCTATCCTGCCTAAAATGAAAACAGATAACACTTCAGCCATGCAGCGCCTTTTCACCTCAACTCTGATGGCGACTGTGCTGCTCTTCGGCGTCGGAGCCCAAGCCTGCGAAAAGCACCTGCAAGGCCACCAAACCAGCTCGAACACCGCTGCCGAAGCCGCCAAAAACTGACCAGCCTTAGCTGCTTGTTTTGTAGGGGCCGTGATCCGATCCCCGTTGGGATCGCCCCGTTCTTTTTGTTCCACTGAAGCTGCTGCCCATCTCAAACGGGAAGCCCCACTAGCCACCCCTATGGCCCACCGCATAAGAGGCCATGGGATGGGCTCTTATGCGGTGGCTTGAGTCGCCAGCGAGGATCCCATGCCAATAGATCAATAGTACGGACTATCTAGCGCAAACAAAATAAATCTTCAATTTCACTTTTATTATTATCGGGAATTATCGCGATCGTTATTGCAACCAATCAAAAGCTCAAGGGAGGCCCCCCCACCAAAGCGGGGGGCGGGGCGGAACTGGGCACCCGTCAGGACTGGCGCTGCTTGGAGCGGCGCTGTTTTTCCTTCCACAACAGCTGGGCCGTGTCATGCAGGGAGGTTTGAACCTCGCCCATGAACCGCTTCAGCCGGCGCTGGGTTTCCTTTTCCGTGGGCAGCATGTCCGAGAAGGTGGCCGCATGGCAGAGGTCAACCAACAGGGCGACCTCCTCGGAGGACAGGCAAAGCAGGTGCTCCCGCTCAAGGTGGGTAACCTTCACGGCTGGCTTGCGAATAACCCAGTTTAGCCGTAAAGCGCCATTCGGCCCAAACGCAAGACCGCCTTTACGTTCAGCAATGCATCGATCGTTCCAGCTCCAAGGAACGGCCCTGGCCCTGCCCACTCGCCTGCCCCGAGGCCCGGATCAAGCGTCGCCAGGACAAGGGCTAGTCAGCCTCCGGTCGGCGCCCCTCATGGAGGAAGTAGCGGCGCCACTGACTGGGTTTGCCCGACCAGACCCAGCATTCGGCGGTGAGGGACACGGCGTAGGCAATCAATTCCTGCTTGGAGACCTCAAAGCCGTAGGCAGCCGCCAACGCCAGGATCTCGTCAGGCGATTGGACCCGCTGGAGCTGGTCGCAGATCTCGCCATGGGCATGCACAAAATCCTCAAACCGAAAAAGCACATCCGACATGCTGGGCGGGTTCAAGATCTGGGGTTGGGGCCGGTGGGTTGGCAGGCCAAGGCCAGCCAGCTCCAAACCTGCGGACCCATGCATGGCCTCCAACCTAGGGGGTTTGGCCCGGTTGACCCTCCGGTTGACCTTTGTCTCGCTGACCATGGCCCGGCTGATAAAAGCGGAGCAAACCAACAAAAAAGGGCCGGGGAGCGAACCCCCCAACCCAGCTGGCTATTCAATCCGGCGACAGGGGCCTGGACTCAATAGTCGAAGTCGCCGCCCATGCCGCCGCCGCCGGCGGGAGCTGCTTCCTTCTTCTCGGGCATATCGGCCACGATGCACTCGGTGGTGAGCACCATGCCGGCGATCGAGGCGGCGTTCTGCAGGCCAGAACGGGTCACCTTGGCGGGATCGACGATGCCAGCGGCCAGCATGTCGACGTATTCGCCGGTGGCGGCGTTGTAACCCTCGTTGAAGGGCATGTTTTTGACATGCTCCGCCACGACAGCGCCGTTGACACCAGCGTTCTCAGCGATGCGCTTGAGGGGAGCAGTGAGGGCAGAGGCCACGATGGTCGCGCCGATCAGCTCTTCGCCCGTGAGGTTGGCCGCAGCCCACTCTTCCAAGGCCGGAGCCAGGTGGGCCAGGGTGGTGCCGCCGCCAGGGACGATGCCTTCTTCAACGGCCGCCTTGGTGGCGTTGATGGCATCTTCCAAGCGCAGCTTCTTGTCCTTCATCTCGGTTTCGGTGGCGGCGCCGACCTTCACCACAGCCACGCCACCGCTGAGCTTGGCCAGACGCTCCTGCAGCTTCTCCTTGTCATAGGAGGAGTCGGTTTCGTCCATCTGCTTGCGCAGTTGCTCGCAGCGCGCCTTGACGGCCACCTCGTTGCCTTCGGCCACGATCGTGGTGGTGTCCTTGTTGATCGTCACCCGGCGGGAGGTGCCCAGCATCTCGAGCTTGGTGTTTTCCAGCTTGAGGCCGGCATCCTCGGTGATCAGCTGGCCGTTGGTGAGAACGGCGATGTCCTCGAGCATGGCCTTGCGGCGATCACCGAAGCCAGGGGCTTTGACGGCGGCCACGTTGAGCACACCGCGCAGACGGTTCACCACCAAGGTGGCGAGGGCTTCCTTCTCGATGTCCTCGGCGATGATCAGCAGGGGACGGCCGGTGCGGGCGATCTGCTCGAGCACGGGCACCAGGTCCTGGACCAGGCCGATCTTCTTATCGGTTAGCAGGATGTAGGGCTCCTCGAGCACCGCTTCCATCCGCTCGGTGTCGGTGGCGAAGTAGGGCGAGATGTAGCCCTTGTCGAAGCGCATGCCTTCGGTGACCTCCAGCTCGGTGGTCATCGATTTGCCCTCTTCGAGGGAAATAACGCCTTCCTTGCCGACCTTGTCCATCGCATCGGCGATCATGCGGCCCACTTCTTCGTCGTTGCCGGCGGAGATGGTGCCGACCTGGGCGATGGCGTTGCTATCGCTGATCGGTTTGGCGTGCTCCTTGATCTTGGCGACCAGGAACTCAGACGCCTTGTCAATGCCCTTCTTCAGGGTGATGGCGTTGGCGCCGGCGGCCACGTTGCGCAGACCCGCCTTGACCATGGCGTGGGCCAGGACCGTGGCGGTGGTGGTGCCGTCACCGGCGGCATCGTTGGTTTTGGAGGCGGCCTGACGGATCAGGGCGACACCGGTGTTCTCGATGTGGTCTTCGAGTTCGATCTCTTTAGCGATCGTGACGCCGTCGTTGATGATCTGGGGAGCACCAAACTTCTTCTCGAGCACCACGTTGCGGCCCTTCGGACCGAGGGTGACGGCAACGGCTTCGGCCAGGATGTCGATGCCGCGTTCGAGGGCCCGGCGGGCTTGCTCGTTATAAATGATTCGCTTAGCCATGGAGGGCCTGGGAAAGGAGAATGGGGAGGGGGGACGAAAGCTAGGTGAATGAGACGCCTGGGCCTCAGTTCACGATCGCCAAGATGTCCTTCTCGGAAAGGAGCACGTACTCATCGGTACCGAGCTTGATGTCGGTGCCGGCGTACTTGCTGTAGAGCACCTTGTCGCCGATGCCCACTTCCGGGGTCTGGCGGGTGCCGTCGTCGTTGCGCTTACCGGGGCCCACCTGCACCACCTCGCCCACCTGGGGCTTTTCCTTGGCGGTGTCAGGCAGCAGGATGCCGCCGGCGGTTTTCTCCTCGGATTCGGAGACCTTGATGAAAATGCGATCTCCGAGCGGTTTGACCGTGGAGACGCTGAGAGAAACAGCAGCCATGGAGGGATTGCGAGAGCAACGGCATGGCGCCAATGACGCCAATCAACGGTCGAGTTAGCACTCTCCCGTCTTGAGTGCCAACCTAGGTCCGCCCTTGCCTGGCCCACAACCGGCCGTCTGTGCGGGTGACCGAACCCGGCCAGCCACCACGCCCTTCAGCCGGCACTCAGCCAGTCCTGACCAGGCCCGGCCCTGGCGGGGGATCCCAGGGGGCACGCATGCGCAGTGGTAAGGTGGCGCCGCTTCGGGCGGGCTTCCCAGACTCCCGCTGCGACCTCCGCGATCCTCCTTTCTTATGGCTGCTGCTGCACCCGCCGCCTCCGGCATCAAGGGAATCGTCCGTCAGGTGATTGGTCCCGTTCTGGACGTGGAATTCCCTGCCGGCAAGCTGCCCAAGATCTACAACGCCCTTCGCATTGAGGCGAAGAACTCCGCTGGCCAGACCGTGGCCCTCACCGCTGAAGTGCAGCAGCTCCTCGGCGACCACCGGGTGCGCGCTGTGGCGATGAGCAGCACCGACGGCCTCGTGCGCGGCATGGAAGCCCTCGACACCGGCTCCCCGATTTCCGTGCCCGTGGGTGAAGCCACCCTGGGACGGATCTTCAACGTGCTCGGCGAGCCCGTTGATGAGCGCGGTCCCGTGCAAACGACCCTCACCGCTCCGATCCACCGCGAAGCCCCCAAGCTCACCGACCTGCAAACCAAGCCGAAGGTGTTCGAAACGGGCATCAAGGTGATCGACCTGTTGGCCCCCTACCGCCAAGGCGGCAAGGTCGGCCTGTTCGGTGGCGCCGGCGTCGGCAAGACCGTGTTGATCCAGGAGTTGATCAACAACATCGCCAAGGAGCACGGCGGCGTGTCCGTGTTTGCCGGCGTGGGCGAGCGCACCCGCGAAGGCAATGATCTCTACGAAGAGTTCAAGGAATCGGGAGTGATCAACTCCGAAGACCTGAGCAAGTCCAAGGTGGCGCTCTGCTACGGCCAGATGAACGAGCCCCCTGGCGCCCGCATGCGCGTGGGTCTCTCGGCCCTCACCATGGCTGAGCACTTCCGCGATGTGAACAAGCAGGACGTGCTGCTGTTCGTGGACAACATCTTCCGCTTCGTGCAGGCCGGTTCCGAAGTGTCCGCCCTCTTGGGCCGCATGCCTTCGGCCGTGGGCTACCAGCCCACCCTGGGCACCGACGTGGGCAGCCTGCAGGAGCGCATCACCTCCACCCTCGAAGGATCGATCACCTCGATCCAGGCCGTGTACGTGCCTGCGGACGACCTGACCGACCCGGCGCCTGCCACCACCTTTGCCCACCTCGATGCCACCACGGTGCTGAGCCGCGGCCTGGCCTCCAAGGGCATCTACCCGGCCGTGGATCCCCTCGATTCCACCAGCACCATGCTGCAGCCGGCCGTGGTTGGTGATGAGCACTACCGCACCGCCCGGGCCGTGCAGTCCACCCTGCAGCGCTATAAGGAGCTCCAGGACATCATCGCCATTTTGGGTCTAGACGAACTCTCCGAAGACGACCGCCGCACGGTGGATCGGGCCCGCAAGATTGAGAAGTTCCTCTCCCAGCCCTTCTTCGTGGCTGAAATCTTCACCGGCATGCCCGGCAAGTATGTGAAACTCGAAGAAACGATCAAGGGCTTTAACCAGATCCTCGCTGGCGAGCTTGATGATCTGCCCGAAGCCGCTTTCTACCTCGTCGGCAACGTCGATGAAGTGAGAGCCAAGGCTGCCAAGATCACCGCTGATGCCAAAAAGGGCTGATTTTGGCGCAACCCAACGCCCAGCTCCACCTTCTGCGTCCTGATCCCTGCTGCCCATGCCTCTCACACTGCGCGTTCTCTCCCCTGATCAGAGCGTCTTCGATGGCACTGCCGACGAAGTGATCCTGCCCAGCACCACTGGCCAAATGGGAATTCTTCCCGGCCACGTCTCAATCCTCGCGGCCCTCGATACCGGGGTCCTGCGGGTACGGGAAGGCAAGGACTGGAAGGCCATTGCCCTTCTAGGCGGTTTCGCCGAAGTGGAAGCCGATGAGGTAACTGTTCTGGTCAACAGCGCCGAGCTGGGCAGCCGTATCGATGCAGCCAAGGCCAGCGAAGAGCTGGCCGCCGCCGAACAGGTGGCCGCCAGCTTCCAAGGCCAGCCCAATAGCACCGAACAGGTGAAAGCCAAGCAGGAGCTAGCCCGGGCCCGGGCCCGCAAGCAAGCCAGCGGCGCCTCTGGGGCGTTTTAAGGGCAAGCGAAGCGCTTCGGCCCAACCCCTCTTGGCAACCAACTCAGGGATGGCCCTTAATCCAATGACCACTATGTCAAGGGAGTAAGAGTCAAACAAGGGGAGCATCTTTGGGCCAACAATCATCTTTCAAGCTGGCGACCACTGGGGTTGTCAGCTTATTTTTTTGTCGATCGTGTCAAACGCTGTGGTCAGCGGAGGGGGCGCTGGAGGGGTGCGCCCCCGGCGCAGGGAGGTGCCGCTGAAGAATCCTTCCGACGCGCGTTGGTTGCGCCAATCACCCAATCCATTCCCAAGGGCAGCCTGCCCCTCCCAGGGATTGGTGAGCCCAACACCTGGGGCCCATTAAAAAGCGCCCTTTCTAGGGCGCTATCGATCCGAAACAAGGAACGGATCAAACCTGGACCCTTGGGCCTCTCAGCTCAACTCAGCCAAAGCCCAAGATTCAGGCGGTCCCGCAGAAGGTGACATCGGGGAACTTGAGCTTGGCCTCTTCAAGGCTCTTGCCCTTGCCTTCCTCCTGCCAGTAGTTGATCACCTCGGTGGCCTTATTGAGGATCTCAACCCGTTCGTTTTCGGTGATCCAGCTCTTGCCTTCGATCTCGGATTTGAGGGTTTCCCAGGCATCTTCCCGGGGCCAGAAGAAATAGGCCGTCAGGGGGCTGGGGCCGCCACCAACGATCTGGTCAACGGCGAGGGCGACGTTGTCGGGCAGCCAAAGAATCTTCAACAGGAAACGGCCCTCATCGGCCTTGGGGGTCCGGCCGGAGGGCACCCCGTTCTCGTCGATGGTGGCCGTGGCTAGGGCAGCGCTGGCGCCGCGCAGCACCGGACGGCCCTGGGTGGGCTCCTCAGCGGAGATGTCGATTTCTGCTGTTAACACCGCCGCAACCGCACCGGTGGCTTCGGTTTCAAGGGCGCCGGGGGTGCCGCTCATGGGTTCAGCGCTCAAGGCTTAGGGACAAACAACTAACCTACCAGCCCCGGGAGCCCTGACCTGAGACCGCGCGCCATTCTGCTGTTCGACATTGATGGGGTGGTGCGGGATGTGGCCGGTAGCTACCGGCGCGCCCTCAGCGAAACGGTGCACCACTACGGCGGTTGGCGCCCGGAACCGGCCAGCATCGATGCCCTCAAGGGCGAAGGGCGCTGGAACAACGACTGGGAGGCCTCCCTAGAGCTGTTGCGCCGCGGCGGCCACAGCCCCCTGCCCGCGTTCGACGCCCTGGTGGCGGTGTTCAGCGCCTTCTATTTCGGTGGCGACCCCGAGGGTGATCCGGCCCGCTGGCGGGGCTTCATCGGCAGCGAACCCCTGCTGGTGTCCCAGGCCTTTTTTGAGGCGCTCTCGGACCAGACCATCGCCTGGGGGTTCGTTAGTGGCGCCGAACCGCCCTCGGCCCGCTACGTGTTGCAGCAACGGCTCGGCCTCACCAATCCACCCCTGATCGCCATGGGCGATGCCCCCGACAAACCCGATCCCACGGGGCTCCTGCGCCTGGCCGAGGCCCTGGCCGGCTGCCCCCTCGGGCCGGAGGCCCCGCCGATCGCCTACCTGGGCGACACGGTGGCCGACGTGATGACAGTGCAGCGGGCCCGCCAAGCCCAGCCCCAGCAGCGCTGGCAGAGCCTCGCCGTGGCCCCACCCCACCTGCACGGAGCCGAGCACCTGGAGGCGCGCCAGGCCTATGAACAGGGCCTCCTGGACGCCGGGGCTGACCGGCTGCTCAGCCACACGGCCAGCCTGACGCCGGCGCTGCTGCTTGATTGGCTGGAGGAAAGCCCCTAGGGCGCCAGGGGCCTGGGGCCTGGGGGCTTTCCTCCAGGCCCTGCTGGCTTCATCGCTTGAGCCCATGGAGCCTTAACCCTTAGGGCCTGGCCTAGCGCTCCATGGCTGCCGGCGCCTTGAGGGCAGTGGCACTGAGCACCTCGTGGCCGTGCGCTGTGACGGCCACGTCATCCTCGATGCGGATGCCGATACCCTTCCAGCGCTCCTCGATGGCGGGTTGGCCCTCGGGCACGGGCAGCCGATCACTCACATAGAGACCCGGCTCCACGGTCAACACCATGCCCGGCTCCAGCACCACCGGATGTTCACCCAGGCGGTAGGCGCCCACATCGTGGACATCGAGCCCCAGCCAGTGGCCGGTGCGGTGCATGTAGAGGTGCCGGTAGGCCCCCTGCTCAATCACCGCATCGATCGAGCCGCTGAGCAGGCCCAGGTCCAGCAGGCCCGCCACCAGGGTGCGTACGGCGATGTCGTGGATGGCCTCGGCCGTGGCCCCCGGCCGCACTGCGGCCACGGCCGCCTCCTGGGCCGCCAGCACCAGCTCGTAAAGGGCCCGCTGCTCACCGCTGAAGCGGCCATTGATCGGAAAAGTGCGGGTGATGTCGCCGTTGTAGTAATCACTGAGGCTGCAGCCCGCATCAATCAACAGCAGGTCCCCATCGCGCAGGGGGGCAGTGTTGCTGGTGTAGTGCAGCACGCAGGCGTTATCGCCGCCGGCGACGATCGAGCCGTAGGCCGGTCCGCGGGCGCCGTTTTCAAGAAACACCTGGTCGATCACGCCCTGCACCTGGCGCTCATTGAGCCCTGGCCGCACCACGTCCCGCGCCAACTCATGGGCCAGGGCGGAGATGCGGGCCGCCTCCCTGAGCCGATCGAGCTCCTCGGGCGACTTGCGCAGGCGCAGTTCATGCAGCAGGCCGCAGGGCGCCACCAGGCCCAGGGCCGCCTGGCCGCTGCGGGGGGCCCGATCGAGCTGGTCAGCCCAGGCCTTCAGCACCAGGGGCTCCACCGCCGCATGGCGACCCACCCGGAAGGCGATGCCTTCGGCCCCCTTGAGGTACTCCGGCAGCCGCTTGGCCAGCTCCTCGCGGGGGTGGGCGACGCTGGCGCCGAACTGGGCCACGGCCCCCTCACAGCCCCAGCGCCGGCCGGCCCAGACCTCGGCCGAGGGCTCCTTCGGCTCCACGAACAGCACGAAGGGGGTCTCGGGCCGGTGGGGCAGGAACAGGGCCACCGCCTCGGGCTCGTCGAACCCGGTGAGATACCAGAAGTCGCTGGCCTGGCGGAAGGGATACTCCACATCGGCGTGGTGGCTCACCAAACTGGCCGCCGGAATCACCGCCGCCGCACCGCCTAGCTTCGCCAGGAAACGCTCGCGGCGCTGGGCATACAGCTCAGGGGCAATCACCATGGGGTCCTGTCCAACAGGCGGGGACAGCGCGACGATGGCACAACCGAATCCGATTGCAGCCGACTTCCCCATGGGACCTGCGCCAAACCCAGCTCCCACCAACGGACCCACTGCCTGGCTAGAGGATCTCTCGGCATGAACGAGTTCCTTGGTTTAGCTGGTCTGGTGCTGATGATCCTGGTGGGATCAGCCCTCTCATCAGGCGTGGAGGCGGCCCTACTCACGGTCAACCCGCTACGGGTGCATGAACTGGTCGGGCGGCCCCAGCCCCCCCGCGGCGCCCTGACGCTGCAACGGCTAAAAACCCGCATGGGCCGGGCCCTGGCGGTGCTGGTGATCGCCAACAACGCCTTCAATATTTTCGGCAGCCTCATGCTGGGCGGCTACGCCGCCCAGGTGTTCCACAACCAGGGGGTCAAGGGGATCGCCCTAGCCCTGTTTTCGATCAGCCTCACCGTGCTGGTGATCCTGCTCGGCGAAATCCTGCCCAAGGCCCTCGGCAGCCGCTTTGCCCTGCCCGTGGCCCTGGCCAGTGCCAGCTCGGTGAGCCTGCTGTTGAAGCTGATGCTGCCAATGGTGCTGCTGCTGGAGCGGTTGATGCCCGCCATCACCGCCGAAAACGAACTGACCACCGACGAAGAGGAAATCCGCCTGTTGGCCAGGCTCGGCTCCCAGACCGGCCAGATCGAGGCCGATGAGGCGGCCATGATCGCCAAGGTGTTCCAACTCAACGACCTCACCGCCCGCGACCTGATGGTGCCGCGGGTCTCGGCGCCGACCCTGCCGGGCCAGGCGGAACTGGCCAGCCTGGAGGCCACCTTGGTGGGCACGGGCGCCGGATGGTGGGTGGTGCTGGGGGAAGGGGTGGATGAGGTGCTGGGGGTGGCCAGCCGTGATCGCCTCTTGGCCGCCTTGGTGCAGGGTCTGGGTCCCACCCCCGTGGCCCAGTTCAGTGAGCCGGTGGAGTTCGTGCCGGAGATGATTCGGGCCGACCGCCTGCTCACCGCCTTCCGCCGCCGCAGCCAGACTCCCAGGGTGGTGGTGGATGAATTTGGCGGCTTTGTCGGCGTGATTGGCTCCGATGTGGTGCTGGCGGTATTGGCGGGCTGGTGGCGCCGGCCCCAGTCCCAGCAAGCCGAGCCCGCCCCGGCCACCAACAGCGTGGTCGACCGGGGATGAGGAGCACGCCGCGGCCGGTTCAGGAGCCCCCCGCCGTGGTCGAGCGCTGTGACCAGCTGTTGCGGCGCTGGCGGGCCGAACTGCAGCTCAGTGGCCGGGAAGAGTCGGTGCTGGCGCCCGAGTTGGTGGGGCTTGATCGCCAGCTGGGGGCCCTAGCCGATCGGCGGCTTCGGGTGGCCGTGTTCGGCAGGGTGGGCGTGGGCAAATCGAGCCTGCTCAATGCGCTCCTCGGCGCCCCCCACTTCGCCACCGACGTGGCCCATGGCTGTACCCGGCTCCAGCAGCGGGTGGCCTGGCCCGTGGCCGTGCCTGGCCTCGGCGGGGTCGAGCTGGTGGACACGCCCGGCATTGATGAAATTGCCGCCCGGGCCCGCCAGCGCCTGGCGGCCCGGGTGGCCATGGGCGCCGATCTGCTGCTGTTCGTGCTCGATGGTGACCTCAGCAGCCCCGAACTCGAGGCCCTCGAGCCGATGCTGCAGGCGGGCAAACCGATCCTGCTGGTGCTCAACCGCATCGATTGCTGGCCCGAAGGCGAGCGCCAGGCCCTGGTCGCCAGCATCCGCAGCCGCCTGCCTCCGGAGGCGCGCCAACTGGAGCTGGTCACGGTCGCTTCAGCGCCCCGGCGGGCCAGCCTGAAGGCCGATGGACGGGTGCGCAGCCAGCCGGCCGCTCCCCAGGTTGAGCCCCTGCGCCGCCAGCTGCTCGACCTGCTGCGCGAGCACGGCCCCCTGCTTCTCGGTCTCAACGGCCTGCGGGCTGCGGATCGCTTCAGCCAGGCCTTGCACCGCTGGCGCCTGGGCCAGCAACGGGATGCCGCCCAGGGGCTGATTGGTCGTTTCGCCGCGCTGAAGGCCACGGGCGTGGCCATCAACCCCCTGTGGCCGCTTGATCTAGCCGGTGGCTTGGCCCTCGACACGGCCCTGGTGATGCAGCTCTGCCAGCTCTATGGCCTGCCCATGGGCGGCGCCGGCGCCCGCCAGCTTCTGGGTCGGCTCTCGACCCAGAACGCCCTACTGGTGGCCATCCAGCTGCTGCTGGGGGGGATGCGCTCACTGCTCCTGCTGGCCGCCCCGCTCACGGCTGGGCTCAGCCTGGCCCCCGCCGCTCCGGTGGCCCTTGCCCAGGCCGCATTGGCGGTTCACACCACCCGACTCACCGGCCGCCTCACGGCGACGGAACTGCTGCGCAGTGCCGACCGGGGTCAGCAGCGGCCAGGCTCCCTAATGCGGCGCCTGGCCCGCCAGGATCCCCAGGTGCGGGCCTGGCTGGTGCAATGGCGGGGGCTCGACGGGCCCGCGACCAGGGACCCTTCAGCCCCGGCGCTCCAAGCCCTACTGCCATGAGCACCGGCCAGACCCTCGCCCTGTTCGGCACCAGCGCCGATCCCCCCAGCACCGGCCACCGGGCGCTGCTGGAGGGGCTGCTCGACCACTACCCCCAGGTGGTGACCTGGGCGAGCTCCAATCCCTTCAAGCGGCACGGGGCACCCCTAGGGCTGCGGGCCGCCCTGCTGCAGGCCCTAGTCGAGCACCTGGCCAATCCGCGCTTGCGCCTGGAGCAACAGCTCAGCAGCCCCCGGGCGATCGAAACCCTGGCCGGAGCCCAGCGCCTCTGGCCTGGGGCCGATCCGGTGTTTGTGGTGGGCAGCGATCTGGTCACCCAGATCCCCCGCTGGTACCAGGCCCAGCAACTCCTGGGCCAGTGCCGGCTGGCGGTGGTCCCGCGCCAGGGCTGGCCCCTGCAGGAGTCGGATCTAGAACACTTGCGCCAGCTCGGTGGGCACGTTGAGCTGCTGCCCTTGGAGATTCCAGCCAGCGCCAGTTCCCAGATCCGCCACCATCCCAGTCCCGAACTGGTACCACCGGCCCTCTGGCCCGAATTGATTAAGTACAACCTCTACGGCGCCGGCCACCTGGACCCCAACAGCGCCAGCCCAACGGGCCCGGGCTCGGGCCAGCCAACGAGTCCAGCGGCGACTCAAGCGCCGCTCCAGCCCTCCGTTGAGTCCCCCCTGCAGCCCTCGCCCGTTCCCCAGCCCCGGCCCTGATGCGCCTCGCCCTTTGCCAGTTCAATCCGCTTGTGGGCGACCTGCGCGGCAATGGCGCGCTCCTGCTGGCCGAGTGCCAGCGGGCGGCCGCTAACGGCGCCGACCTGGTGGTGGCCCCCGAGCTGGCCCTCTGGGGCTATCCGGCCCGGGACCTGCTGCTGCGACCCTCCCTGCGCCAGCTCCAGGGGGACGTGCTCGATCAGCTGGCGAGCGCCCTGCCGGCGGGCCTGGGCCTGTTGCTGGGCGTCGCCGAGCCAATCAGTGACGGCAACCAACCCGACCTCAGCAACGCCGCTGCCCTGGTGGACGCCGGCCGCTGGCAAGTGGTGGCCCGCAAACAGCTGCTGCCCAGCTACGACGTATTCGATGAGCGGCGCTACTTCCGCTCCGGTTCAGGGCCCTGCGTGCTTGAGCTCGAGCGCCAGGGACGCCGCTGGAGCCTGGGCCTGACCCTCTGCGAGGACCTCTGGGTGGAGGAACGGATCGCGGGGCACAGGCTCGCCGGAGCCGATCCGATCGCCAGCCTCGAACCGCTCAAGCCCGACCTCCTCCTCAACCTCTCGGCCTCGCCCTTCAGCCAGGGAAAGGCTGCCCTGCGCCAGCAGCTCGCCGGCGCCGCCGCCCGGCGCCTGGGTTGCCCCGTGGTGTACGTGAACCAGGTGGGCGGCAATGACGAATTGGTGTTCGATGGCGCCAGTTTTGTGGTGGACGCCAGCGGCGCGATCTGCCAGCAGTTGCCCTGCTCCCAGACGGCCCTGGCCTACTGGGATGGGGGCCTTCCCCCTGCAGCCGCCCAGGCGCCGCTTCCGCCACCGGCGGTCCTACCGGGCCCGGAGGAGCAGCTGTTTCGGGCCCTGGTGCTGGGGGTGACCGACTACGCCCGCAAGTGCGGCTTCCGGCGGGCCCTGCTGGGCCTCAGTGGCGGTATCGATTCGGCTCTGGTGGCCGTGATCGCCTGTGCGGCGCTCGGTCCTGGGGCCGTGCAAGCCCTGTTAATGCCCTCGCCCTACAGCTCCAGCGGCTCCCGCAGCGACGCCGAGGCCCTGGCGACCCGGCTGGGGTTTGGCCAGCAAACCGTGGCGATCACGGCCCTGATGGGCGCCTTCGACGATGCCCTGACCCCGGCCCTGGGGGCCCCACCGGCCGGACTAACGGCGGAAAATCTGCAATCCCGCATTCGCGGCACCCTGCTGATGGCCCTGGCCAACCAGGGCGGCCAGCTGCTGCTCGCCACCGGCAACAAATCGGAACTGGCCGTGGGGTATTGCACCCTCTACGGCGACATGAACGGCGGCCTGGCGGTGATCGGCGATCTCTACAAAACCACCGTGTTCCAGCTCTGCGCCTGGCTCGATAGCGACACCGCCCGGGCCTGCCGCCGCGACCTGGGCCTTCCCGAAGCGGGCGAACTGATCGGAGCGGCGATCCGCTTGAAGCCGCCCAGCGCCGAATTACGCCCCGATCAACGCGATAGCGATTCCCTGCCCGATTACGCCCTCCTCGACCCCTTACTCCAGGCCTACATCGAGCAGCACCGCAGCCCCGAAGACCTGGGCCCCGAACTCGATGACATGGAACCGGCCCTGGCCCAACGGGTTGATGGCCTGCTGCGCCGAGCCGAATTCAAACGGCGCCAGGCCGCTCCGGTGCTCAAGGTGAGCCCGCGGGCCTTTGGCAGCGGCTGGCGCATGCCGATTGCGGTCGGTCCCTAACGGGATCCTGGCCAGGGGCCGCCGCCGGGGCCACCCTGGGGGGAACGGGATGGCGACATGGCGAGCCCCAACTCCAGCGCGTTGAGAGCCAGTTCCAACGCCCCGATCGCCAGCATCGGCGTGCCGACCGAGATCAAACGGGATGAGCAGCGGGTCGCCCTCACCCCGGACGGCGTGCGCGAACTGGTGAGCCATGGGCTCGAGGTGCGCATCCAGAGCCAGGCGGGCGCGGGCGCCGGCATCAGCGATGGGGCCTTCGCCGCCGCCGGCGCCCAACTGGTGAGCGCCGAGGAGGCCTGGGCTGCCCGCCTGGTGGTGAAGGTGAAGGAGCCCCAACCCCAGGAATTTGGCTTCCTGCGCCAGGACCAGGTGCTGTTCACCTACCTGCATCTCGCCGCCTACCCCGAGGTGGGTCGGGCCCTGCTAGATGCGGGCACCACGGCGGTGGCCTACGAAACCGTGCAACTCGATGACGGCAGCCTGCCGCTCTTGGCGCCGATGAGCGAAATCGCCGGGAGGCTGGCAGCCCAGGTGGGGGCCCACCTGCTGGAACAACCCCATGGCGGACGCGGCGTGCTGATGGGCGGCTGCACCGGCGTGCAGCCGGCCCGGGTGGTGGTGCTAGGGGCAGGAACCGTCGGCTGGCATGCGGCCCGGGTGGCAGCCGCCATGGATGCCGAGGTGGTGCTACTCGACCGCTCACCCCAGCGCCTGCGCGGCCTGGAGGCAAGGCGGATCGGGCGATTGGTGAGCCTGGTGAGCAGCCGGGGCCTGATCGAGCGGATCGTGCCCAGCGCCGACCTGCTGATTGGGGCCGTGCTCACCCCCGGGGACCGGGCCCCCACCCTGGTGGGCGAGGAACTGGTGCAGCAGATGCGGCCCGGATCGGTGATTGTGGATGTGGCGATCGACCAGGGCGGCTGCATTGCCACCAGCCGCGAAACCACCCACACCGATCCGGTGGTGACCATCCACGGGGTGCAGCACTACGCCGTCGGCAACATGCCCGGAGCCGTGCCCTTCACCTCCACCGAAGCCCTGGTGAGTGTGACCCTCCCCTACATCCTCGCCATCGCCGGCAGGGGCCTGGCCGAAGCGATCACGGATCGGCCCGAACTGGCGTCGGGGCTGAACACGATTGATGGGGCGGTCTGCCACCCCGGCGTGGCCAAGGCCCTAGGGGTGCCCAGCCGCCATCCGATGGCCTGCCTCCGCTGAAGGGCTTGGATCCAGGAAGCAGCTTGCCAGAGCTGGATGGCCTGGGCCCGGTGCAACGCCTGACAGGAAACGCCTTACCCCCAGAACCGGCCTGGCTCAGCTCAGCAGGGGCTCCAAGGGAGCTAGGGGCCTGGTCAGGGCAGCGGGGCTGATCCCCTCGCGCAGGGCCAGCAGCAGCCCGGCTGCTTCGCCGTAGCTCGACGCCGGCAAGGCCGGCAATCCCAGGGCTCCGGCCGTCACCTCCAACAGGCAAGGGTTGGCCACGGCAATGAGGGGTACACCCCGTTCAGCGCAAGCCAACACGGCCCCACCCCCCAAGGCCCCAGCCGGGGCCACCACGGCAGCGATGGCCCCTGGCCAGAGCAGGCCAGGATCGGCCAGGGCCAGCCTGTGGTCCGGGTCAGCCCCCAGGCTGACCAGATCGGGGGCCCGACTCAAGCCCACCAGCACACAGGCCAAAAACGTGTAGCCCAGCTCTTCGCCTGCGGCGCGGGGATCAAGCTGGGGATCGGGCTCTAGGGGGGCCAGGGCCGGGGCGTGGGCGCAGGGCAGGCCCAGGTGGCCACTGAGCAGGTGGCTGATCACCGCCTCGGCGCCAGCCAGCCCATCCACCCCACTGCCCTGGCGGTAGGCCTGCAGGGCCTCACTGCCGTCGTCATCGGGGAATCTGCTGACTACGGCAATCGCCGTGGCGCCCAGGGCCTTGAGGCGCTCCCCCGCCCGCAACAAGGAATCGGGCTGCCCCAGGCGGCCCCAGCTCATGCCGCTCGGCCCCCTGCTGAGACTGACCTCCAGGGGCCGGTCCGTCGTGACGACGGGGCCAATCTCCAGGCCCAGGCTGGCGCGGCAGCCCTCAGCCACCTGGAGGTGCCGCAGCCGCAGGCTCTCCTCGATGCCGGCATCCAGCAACAACCCCAGCCGCTGGCGCCGCACCGGCCGCAGGGCCAGCTCGCCAGCGGCAAAGCGATCCAGGGCCGAGCCTTCCACGTAGTGGATGCGGGGATCACTCCAATAAAGGGAGGCTCCATTCATGACATTGGGGTGGGTCACCAGACAGCCGCTGGCGGCCGCCAGCAGCCGGGCCGCCGGCAGACCGTCGCCGGCATAGCCCCCAATGGCACAGCCAATCCCGGTGGGGATCACCAGCAGGGTGGGAAGCGGCGCGGCGGTCGTCATCGCAGCATCACCGCCTCCAGGCGGAGCCGGCCTGGACCATCACCCCTTGGATCCGCTTGGGCGCGGCCATCGCTGGCCCCTAAGCCAAAGCTGGTCCCGGGGCCAACATCCCCGCCCGCTTGGGGCCTGCTTCTCTCACCAGCCACCACCGCATCAAGAGCAAGGGCGGGCGGCGGCTCCTGGCACCCATCGATGGCCGGGGTTGCCGAGGAGCTGGACTCAACCGCCGTGATCGCCCAGCGCAACGGCTCGCCGTACGGGCGCAGGGCGGCCAGGATCTGGGGGCGCAGCGGACCAGGCACCGGCTCCAACCAGAGCTCCAAAGGCTCCAACCTCACCGAAGCCGCCTCACTTCTGGAATTTGCCGAACTGGGCCTCGTAGAGGCTGTCCTCCTGGCGGGCCAGGACGGTGAGATCGCTGCGGGGATAGGACACGCACAGCAGGGCGAACCCTTGCTCCTGCAGGTCGGCGCGCACGCCCATGGCATCGCTCTGGTGCACCGTGCCGCTCTGGATCAGGGCCGCGCAGGTGGTGCACACCCCGGCGCCACAGGAGGTGGGCAACGCCACCCCGGCCGCTTCGCCCGCGGCGAGCACGGTTTGGTCGGCGCGACAGGCGAAGGTGTGGGAGGTGCCATCCAGATCGACGGTCACGGAGAAGCTGTCACTCATCGGCAAGGGGGCCCCTGGGGCGCTCGATCTGGGTGCCCCCATCTTCCCGGATGGCGAGACCGGCCGGAGCCTGAAGCGCCGTCCAGTCGCTGGGGTGGGGGGAGAGGTATTCCGGCGCCACGCCAGCCTGGGAACCGGAACCAGCCCCGGGCCCAGAAGCCCTGGCGGGGGCAGTGATCACCAGATCGAAGCTGACCGACAGGCGCAGCTCCTCATCCTCGTCGTTGCAGGTTACGGCATGGTCGGTGCTGGAGGGGAACAGCACCAACAGGCCAGCCTGCGGGGCGATGTCGACCCAGGCGGAATTGAGCGGATGGCCGGCCGCAATCGGGCCGCCATGGCCCACGGCCAGGCCCGGCACCAGCTCATTGGCCTGGCGATGGGGGTAGAGGCGCAGGCTGCCACTGCGGCCAGTGCCATCGCCATTGACGTAGTACACGGCACTGAGGTGGGCGTTGGGATGGTGGTGGCGCCCCACCCCCTGGCCCGGGGCACTAACCACGGGCCAGGAGCGCTGGATGTGCACGGCCAGCTGGGACGGATCGAAGCCCAGGGCCAGCAGGTAGGCCCAGACCTGCTGCTGCAGCTGGTCGCTCAGCCAGCCAAAGGGGGGCAACCGGTGGATCTGGGCGACGCCATGGAGGTCGCCGGTCCAGGCATAGCCGGGGTTGGGATTGCCCTCCTGCTCGCCCCGCAGCTGCAGTAAAGCCTGCAGCATCACTGCCGAATCGAGCGGATCGGGCCGCAGCTGCACCTGGGCTAGGGCCAAGGGAAACAGCTCGCGCAGCTGGAGCTCGGGAACGGGAGGGGCCATGGAAGATGGTCAACAAAAAGCCGGCCCAGGGGCCGGCTCGGGAAACAGGGACAACAACGGTCCTTGGAGTCGTTAAAACAAAGCGCCCAATTCAGGCCATGGCGGCAGCACCACCAACCACCTCAAGAATTTCCTGGGTGATGGCCGCCTGACGGGCCTTGTTGTAATCGAGCGTGAGGCTCTTGGCCAGGGCCTTGGCGTTGTCGCTGGCGTTATTCATGGCCGTCATGCGGCTCGCCAGTTCACTAGCCGCCGCTTCCTGGAGGGAGCGCAGCAGCTGGTTCTGCAGGTAGAGGGGCAGCAGCACATCGAGCAGCTGGTCGGGACTCTGTTCAAACACAAAGTCGGGCTTCAGAGCCGGCTGGGGATTCTCCCGCTTGCCGAGCTCAACCCCAAGGCGACCATCGCGAGTGGTGAGACGGAAAATCTCATCATCCGGGGTGGCGATGCCCTGGGGGTCAAGGGGCAGAAGCGTTTGAACAACGGGAGAAGAGCTCACCAGGTTGATGAACTTGGTGAAGATGATCTCAACCCGGTCGGTGCTACCAGAGAGGAACTCAGCCAGAATTTCGTTGGCAATAGCGCCGGCCTCATCGGCATTCGGCACCTGCTCCAAACCAGTAAACGTGGCGCGAATCGTATAGAGATGGGCGCGGTTCTGGAAGTAGGTGATCGCCTTGCGGCCGATCAACACCAGATCCACATTGAAGCCCTGGGCCTTCAACTGGGCAAAGCGTTGTTCGGTGCGCTTGATGATGTTGGCGTTATAGCCCCCACACAGGCCCCGGTCGCCCGTGACCGCCATCAGGGTGATGTTGGCCACATCGCGCAGCTGCAAAAGCGGCGATTCCGATTCACCAGAACCCATGTGAGTCTGGAGATTTTCCAGCACCCGGGCCAGGCGGTCAGCAAAGGGGCGGCTGCGCAGCACCTGTTCCTGGGCACGGCGCACCTTGGCGGCGGCCACCAGGCGCATGGCCTCGGTGATCTTGCGGGTGTTCTTGACCGAACTGATGCGGTCGCGGATGTCCTTGAGGTTCGCCATGGATTAGGGCTCAGGCTGCAGCCAGCAGGGACGATTTGACTTCGAGAATGGCGGCCTTGAGTTGGGCTTCGGACTCGTCGCTGAGCACCTTCTCGGTTTGAACCTTGGTGACGTAGTCAGCCAGGTTGGTCTTGAGATACTCGCGCAGTTCGCGGGCAAACTGGCTGACCAGTTCCACGGGCACGTCATCAATCATGCCCTTCACACCGGCATAGACCACGGCCACCTGCTCGGCCAGGATCAGGGGGCTGAACTGGGGCTGCTTGAGCAGTTCGCGCAGGCGCTTGCCCCGACCCAGCTGGGCCTGGGTGGCGGCGTCGAGGTCGGAGGCGAACTGGGAGAAGGCGGCCAGTTCATCGAACTGGGCCAGCTCCAGCTTCAAGGTGCCGGCGATCTTCTTGATCGCTTTGGTTTGGGCGGCACCACCCACCCGGCTCACGGAAATGCCCACGTTGATGGCGGGACGCAGGCCGGAGTTAAACAGGTCGGAGCTCAGGAACACCTGGCCATCGGTGATCGAAATCACGTTGGTCGGGATGTAGGCCGACACGTCACCGGCCTGGGTCTCGATGATCGGTAGGGCGGTCATGCTGCCCTTGCCCATGGCATCGGACAGCTTGGCGGCCCGCTCCAGCAGGCGGCTGTGGCAATAGAACACGTCGCCGGGATAGGCCTCACGACCGGGGGGACGGCGCAGCAGCAGGGACATCTGGCGGTAGGCCTGGGCCTGCTTGGTGAGGTCGTCATAGACCACCAAGGTGGCCTTGCCCTTATACATGAAGGATTCGGCCAGGGCGGCGCCGGTGTAGGGGGCCAGGTATTGGAGGGCCGCCGACTCGGAGGCGCTAGCCGCCACGATGATCGTGTAATCGAGGGCGCCGCGCTCGCGCAGCACTTCGACCACGTTGGCCACAGAAGCCGCCTTCTGGCCGATGGCGACGTAGACGCAAACGACGTCTTCGCCCTTCTGGTTGATGATCGTGTCGATCGCGATGGCGGTTTTGCCCGTCTGGCGGTCACCGATGATCAGTTCGCGCTGGCCGCGGCCGATGGGGATCATGGCGTCGATCGCCGTGATGCCGGTTTGCATCGGTTCGTGCACCGATTTGCGCTGGATGATGCCAGGCGCCATCGATTCGATCAGGCGGGTTTCGCTGCTGGCGATTTCACCCTTGCCGTCGATCGGCTGACCCAGGGAATTCACCACCCGGCCAAGCATGGCGTCGCCCACGGGCACCGAAGCGATCTTGCCGGTGGCCTTCACCGTGCTGCCTTCCTGGATGCCGCGGCCTTCGCCCATCAGCACTACGCCGACGTTGTCGTCCTCCAGGTTGAGGGCGATGCCTTCGGTGCCATCTTCGAACTGCACCAGTTCTCCGGCCATGACCTGTTCGAGGCCATAGACGCGGGCGATGCCATCGCCGATTTGCAGCACGGTTCCGACGTTGCTGACCGAAACCGACTTGTCGTAGTCAGCGATCTGCTGCTTGAGAATGGCGCTGATCTCGTCGGGGCGGATGGAAACCATGGGAGGAAGTCCCCGGCAGGGGAGGAGATGGGATGGGTCGGAGGTGAAGGGTGAGGCGGCCGGGCGTTAGGTCACCTTGGCCAGGGCCAGTCCAAGGCGGCGTACCTGACCGGACAGGCTGGCGTCGATCACCTGGGAACCCACAGAAACAATGAAGCCGCCAATCAGGGCCGGATCGACCTGGTGCTGGATCTCCAGCTTGTCGGAGCCGACAACGGCCTGGATCTTGAGGGCAATCTCGGCCTGCTGGGTTTCGTTCAGGGCCGTGGCCGAGGTGACCTGGGCCAGGGAGATATGGCGCTGCTCGCGGTAAAGCTCCAGCAGGCGCTCCAGCACCGCATCCAGGAAGCCGATGCGCTGGCGATCGGCCAGCAACTTCAGCAAATTCAAGAAGGACGGGGTGACTTGGTCAGTGAACAGGGCCTGCAGGGCTGCCTTCTTGGCGCCTACCTCAAGGATGGGCGAGGCCATCGCCTCCCGGAGTTCCGGGGACTCTTGCCACAGGGCCAAGACCTGGCGGGCTTGGTCAACAATCTCGTCGGTTTCATTGCGGCCATCGGCCACCTGCAGGAACGCCTCGGCGTAGGGGGTGGTGATGGAGTTGAGGAGTGGCATCAGGCGTTCCCCAGATTCGAAATGGACTGGTCGATCAGGCGGGCCTGGGATTCGGCATCCAGCTTTTTAGGCAAACTGGCAAGGGCCTTCTCGATCGCGAGCCGGGCGGCCTCGCGACGCAGTTGGTCGCGAACCCTGGAAACCTCGGCGTTGACATCGGAGTCAGCACCCTCTTTCAACAGGGCCATTTCCTCGATTGTGCGGCGGTCGCCCTCGAGGCGAATCGCCTGGGCCCGGGCCTTGCCATCGACGCGAATCTGGTCGGCCTTGGCCTGGGCAGTGCTCAGGTCCTGCTGGGCGACAGCCAGGGCTGTGGTGGCCTGGGCCAGGCTCTCTTCAGCCTCTTTGAGGTCGGCGAGAATCAAATCCCGACGACGCTGGAGAATCCCGCCAAGGAAGCCTGGCAAGAACTT
>CAMAVE010000014.1 GCA_945861595.1 Synechococcus sp. UW140 | reverse complement strand
GAGCCAGGGCTGGATTCAATGGCAGGCGTGCTGGTGATCTCGATGATCCGCTTCTGGCTCAGGGGCGTGGCCAGGGCCTCGAGGCACACCTGGGCCACCAGCCGGCGCGGAATGCGGCCGTCCTGTTGGTGGTCGGGCTGGGAATAGTGGACGCTCTCCTGCTCAAGATCGGATTCGGATTCGCCCAGGCCGCCCGGGCGGATGATCGTCCAATCCAGGCTGCTGCGCTCAAGGGCCCGTTCGCCCAGGCGCTTCACCACCAGGATCAGGCCAAAGAGGTTGAGGGCATGGCACCACCGGCCTGCGCAGAGGGAGCTCACCAAAAGCACCCGGTTCACGCCGACGGCTTCGCAGGCTCGGATCTGGTTGCCCACGGCCCAGGCATCAACCCGCAGGGGCGTCGTGAGATCGATTCCCGGCCTGGCTCCCGTGGCGATCACCAGGGCCTGACAGCCGTCGAGGGCCTTCTCCAGGGTTGGGCCATCCCCCAGCTCCAGGCGCACCAGCTCGGCTCCTTCCAGACCAGGGGGAACCGCGGAGCCTGGACGCAGCAGGGCCCGCACTTGATGGCCCTGGGCCAGGGCCTCCTGAACGACCCGCCAGCCCGTTTTGCCGGAGGCACCGCTGACCGCCAGGAGCATGCTCTTCATCGTTGATCAGTGACCGTTCTAAGCAGCCGATCGGCTTGGCGGCAGGGCCGTTGCTCAACCGGGCCGTCCCTGGGGACTGCCTTCCTTCTGGAAGAGGCCGTCCAGGTAGTGCCTGGCCACGGCCCGGTCTTGGCAGCCTTGCTGGAACAGGAAGCCGGCCAGGGCTGCCTGCATCAGCCGGTATTGGTCCCATTGGGGATGCACCCGCACGAACTCCCGCATGGCGTCGAACAGGTCCTCGGGAAACTGATTCTCAATCGAGACACTGCGGGGCGCGTAGTCGGGGATTTGGCTCATGCGTTCTGACTGCCCGAAGGCCTTAGACCCCCCAACCATCCCTTGCCGTGCAAGCGCCCCCTGGGCTCCTGGACCCGTGGGACAACAGCTGCGAATTTGCCAGCCACTTGGCCTTGGGATGCCGGCGGCTTTGCCAGGTCCCTAGCGAGGGCATGGGCCCATGGCCGTCAAGGGGAAGGGGGCCATTCCCCAGGGATTGGCGCCGGCCATCAGCCCTGGCGGGGTCTCGGCTGGGGCCCTGGGGGAAAAGCTTTGCTTTTCTGGGGAAAACCAAGGACAGCCGGGGAAAACGGGGCAGCACAGCGTTGCTTATCGTTCGCGGCCCTAGGGCAAGCGTTGCCGATGGGTGGGTGGGCCAGCCTCTGGCACCACTGGATTCTGCGCGAGCCGGCTCGCTTCCAACAGGGTTTCACCATCGGCCACTTAGAAAGAGTCAGCCGCTTGCTTCGCCTTGCTCCCCTTTGCTTTCGCGCCGACGGCCGGGTTGGCTTCTGCGACCTCGGAACCCTTGGCTTGGTCCCTGGTGCTGGCCGCTGGGGTCCTGGTGGCCAGCATCGTGCCCCTGGGAGCGGCCCGCTCCCAGTCCAATTTCACGATGGCCGACATCGCCGCCCCCCGGGCGATGTTTGAGCGATTGCCCGCCTGGGGCCAGCGGGCCAGTTGGGCCCATCAAAATTGCTTCGAAGCCTTCGTGCTCCATGCCCCGGCGGTCCTGCTCTGCCTGCTGGTGGGGGCTACGGCTCCCTGGACCGCAGCGGTTGCCCTGGCCCATCCCCTGCTGAGGCTCGTCTACATCGGCGCCTACGTGGTCAATAAGCCGCTGCTGCGCTCCCTCTGCTGGGCTTCAGCGTTGTTCTGCAGTGCCCTGCTTTACGGGGCAGGGTTGGTGGCCGTAGTGGCGGGGTGAGGAGCTGTTCGCCCATGGCGATCCAGTCCTTGGCCAGCAACAGTCTCAGGCTTTCGGCTGCCGCTAGATGGGTCTCGATCGCCTGGGCCAGTTGGGTGGCGGCGTCGGCCGACCAGGCTGAAGTGATGGCAGCCTTTGATGCGCAATGCCTGGGTCGGGTGCGCTGGCAAGGTCAGCGTTGGGCGGAGGTCCATTTGGATTCGGCCCAGGGCCTGACCATCGGCCAGCGCGCCACCATGGGCCGGGAGGGGACCCCCTGCAAGTGCTTTGTCGCCATGGGCCCAGCGCTGGAGCTTATGGATCAGGGTTTAGGCGCTGAGCTCAGGATGGGTTTGGGCCGCTTGGGATGAGCCGCTAAAAGAACAAACCTGGTCTCAGTCGAAGAACATCAAGCTGACCACCTTGCCCATGTCTTCGGCGATGCGGCAACTGGCCAGCAGGGTTTCACTGTCATGGAAGGCGTAGCAGATCAGCTGGTCACAACGGCTGATGATTTCTTGGTTGCAGAGGCTGCTGGCCATGGGCAGGGGCAGTTCGTCGTGCTCCGGTTTCTCCACCAAGTTCAGCACCCGCTCCAATTGCTCGCGGGATTCGGTTGGCTGACGATCGAGGCTCTGGGGGAGCAACACGGTGAGGCGGGCAGGATCTACATCCAGCACACTGCGAATCACGGCCGAATTCACGCCCAGGGCGCCGGAGGTGATCAAGCTGTGACCTTCCTGGGCCAGGGAGCGGGCCACCAACTCCACCAGATGCACGGACACTACGGGCACATGGCGACTACCCAGGATGGCGATGCGGCGCTTGCCCCGATCCTGGAGCAAGGCCAGCTCCTGAGCCAGGGTGTCGATACGGTCCAGGGCGGGAAGATCTAGGGACCGGGTCACCAATCGCCCTCTAATTGCATTGTGAAACTAGCAGTGTCGAAGGCGCCATGCTGCGAGTTAACGGCTTTCTTCAGGCCGGAACCGGCAAGCGCAGGCGGGCATCGAGGCGATCGAACTGGCAGTGTTCCTCCACAAGGCGGAAGGCATAGGTGGCCTTCACCGCTTCGTTCAGGCGCACGTGGCCAAAGGTTCTCTCGATCACTTCGACCGTGGTCAGGGTGTCATGGTCCACCTTGAGCAAGGGCACGTCGAGTTCTTCGGCGCGGGAGATCAGCTGGGGCAGGGGTTCGCCGGCGCCGGTGAGGATCAGGCACTGGGTGGAAGCCTCCAGGGCCGCCAGTTGGATGTCGGTGCGGTCCGCCCCCGTCACCACGGCCATGTTGCGACGCCGCCGGAAGAACTCCATGGCCGAGTTGACATTCATGGCGCCGATGCTGAGGGTTTCCACAAGCAGATCGAGCCGCTCCCGGCAACAGAGCACCCGGGCCTCCAGGCGCCGGGCTAGCTCCTCCACCGTGACGCTGCGCAGCAAGGGGCTGCGGGGCATGACTCCCAACACGGGGATTCCCAGCCGCTCCAGGGCGGGCACCTCGGCCTCGAGCAGGCCGGCCACGGCCTCGGGGGCAACCCCATTGAGCACCACCCCCGCCAACAGGGAACCGAGTTGGCCGAAGGCCTCCAGCAGGGGATCGACACTCCGGGCATCGGTCCATGGGTGCACCAGCACCACGGGGGCCTGAAGTTGGAGGGCCAGCTGGGGCAGGCTCAGGCCGTAAAGCAGTCCTTCCGAGAGGCTGCCCGCGGACTCCAGCAAGGTGATCTGATGGAGACCACTGCCCAGCTGGTCCTGCAACTTGGCCAGGCCCAGGCCCGCATCAAGGTCGCCGGAGAGCAGCCGCTCCCGGGCCGTGCTCGGATCGGAGAGGTGCAGGGAGGGCAGCAGCTGTTCGGGGCTGAGTCCCAAGATGTCGCCCACAAAGCGAACGTCCGCATCCAGCACCAACGCACCCGTTGGGGCGGTTTCGGCCATGGGGGCCCTGCTGGGATCGGAATCCGGGCCGGCCGCCTTGCGCTCGGCCTCGTCACTGGTGCCGAGCGGTTTGCCGAAGCGGATCTGGGCCCCCTTGTTCATGAGGTGGCGGGCCAGGCCAAGGACAAGGGCTGATTTGCCGCTGAAGGGTTCGCATGAACCCACCAGCAATACCGATCCCAGCTCGGTTGCGTCGGTTGGGGAAGGGGAAACCCTGGTCGAAGGCATGGCGGTTGCCCCGGGCGCAGCTGCGGTGGCGCGAATCTAGGCCGATCCCTCGGGCGGCAAGTGGCCCACGAGCAACCAGCACCAAAAACTCTGGGGCAAATCGGGAGGGGCACCGGCTCCGGCCGCCCCCATGGCAAGGCCCCCCCCCTGCAGCCCTTTGGCCCCAAAGGGCAGCGGAGGTAAGGGCAGGGAGGGAGTGCGTAGGCCTAGTCCTGGAGCGGGCAGGGGCGGGGCTGCCAGGTGGAGGGGCGGCAGCCCTGGTGCAGGAGCGGCCGGAGCAGATTCCAAGATTTTCATCAGCCACAGCACCAGCTGGGCGGTGGGCACGGAAAATTGATAGTTCACCTCCCGGATCTGGGGAAAGCTCAGCTGACACTGGCATAACTCCTGGGGCGATTCTCCGGGCTGCCAGGTGAGTTCAAAGGGGTGACTGCCATCGGGCTTGAGCCGGCGACTGCCGATGAGTCTTGTGGTTAACAGTTTTTCGAGGGCTAGGTCCAGCAGTTCGGGCCGCTCACAGCCTTCGCAATAGGGGGCATAAAGGGCAACCATGGCGTCGCGATCCTTCAGAACCGTCTGCATGGGGTGCAATGGAAGGTGTTCCAGGATGGCGCATGCTGGAGGTTGATTCGATGGAGAACCCGATGGACCCTGGGCGCAGCAGGGCCTTCGCGGGCCGTCGCGTTGCCATCACCGGCGCCAGTGGCAGCCTGGGGCTGGCGTTGCTGCGGGCCTTCCATGGCTGCGGTGCCAGCCTGGTGGCCCTAACCACCAGGGTTGAGCCCCTGGAGCTGGGCAGCTCGGACGGCACCCCCATCGCCCTGGAGCAGGTCACCTGGAGCTGCGGCCATGAAGCTGACCTCAGGGAGCTGTTTAGTCACGTCGACATCTTGGTGATTAACCATGGGATCAATCTCCATGGCGATCGCAGCGCCACCGGCCTGGAGCGCTCTCTGGAGGTGAATGCCCTGAGCTGCTTGCGTCTGCTCGAGCTTTTTGCGGCGGCCCAGCCAAGCAGCCCTTCTGCCCAGCCAGCCAAGGGGCCCCAGCCCTGCCGGGAAGTGTGGATCAACACGTCTGAGGCCGAAATCCTGCCGGCCGTAAGCCCCCTTTATGAGATCAGCAAGCGGCTTGTGGGCCAGCTGGTCAGCCTCAGGGCCCTGGATCTAGCCGGGCCTGAGCTGCGGATTCGCCGCCTGGTGCTGGGGCCCTTCCGCTCCAATCTCAATCCGATTGGGCTCATGGGCGCTGCCTTTGTGGCCCAGGCCGTGCTGCGGCTGGCCGCATGGGATTGGGGACTGATCATCGTCACCCCCAATCCGCTCACCTATGTCCTGTTCCCCTTCGTGGTGTTGGCCCGCTGGACCTACCTGGGCCTCTTCAGCCGGCCAAGCTCAAGCTCCGAAGCCCCAACCCCATCGACCTAGAAGTCCCGGTCGGTAAGGATTTCGCAACCATCACTGGTCACGGCGATGGTGTGTTCCCACTGGGCCGAAAGGCTGCCGTCCTCCGTGACCACGGTCCAGCGGTCCTTGAGGGTGCGGCAGGCCTTGCTGCCGGCATTGAGGATCGGCTCCACCGCCAGGGTCATGCCGGCCCGCAGGGTCATGTTGGGCAGGTCCCGGGTGCGGAAGTTGAACACCGAGGGTTCCTCATGCAGGTTGCGACCGACGCCATGGCCGGTGTAGTCCTCCACCACCGCATAGCCATGGGCCTCGACGTGGTCCTGAACGGCGCCAGCGATATCCAGCAGGCTGTTGCCCGCCTTGATGCGGGCCAGACCCTTCATGAGCGATTCCTGGGCCACCCGGGTGAGCCGCTGGGCTTCCTCGCTGGCCCCCTCGCCCACACAGAGGCTGATGCAGCTATCGCCGTGGTAGCCCTCGAAGTAGGCACCCGTGTCGATCTTGACCAGGTCGCCAGCACGGATCACCCGTTTGCTGCTGGGGATGCCATGGACGACCTCATGGTTGATCGAGGCGCAGATGCTGGCGGGAAAGCCGTGGTAGCCCTTAAAGCTGGGGGTGGCTCCCATCTCCCGGATCCGCTTCTCCGCGTGGCGATCCAGGTCGGCGGTGGTCATGCCCGGTGCGGCGAGCTCGCTGATCTCCCTCAGCACGGTGGCCACGATCCGGCTGGCCTTGCGCATGATCGCGATTTCGCGCGCTGACTTGATTTCCACCCCCCGGCGTCCCTTCTGGATGCGGGGTCCGGTCTGGGTAGCGGCAGTCTGGGCCGCTGCTGACGGGCTGGCGGCCGCTTGACGGTTGGTGGTGGCCAGCAGATCAGCAAATAGATTCATCGAAAGGTCCAGGGCCGATTGTCAAGGTAGAACGGGAGGACGACCCCCTGTTGTACGGCCGGTGCCCGCCCCGTGATGCCGTTGCCTGGGCTGACGCCACAGAGGTTCCAGCAGCTCCGCCGGCTCCATGGGGCGGTGGCACCCTTTTTGCTGGCGCCTTTGGTGATCACGGTTTGTAGCGGCATGGCCTACCGCCTGCTCAAGGACTGGGCTGGCCTGGGCCGCGACCAACTGCACGTTTTGATGGTGCTGCATGAGGGCGAATGGCTCGGCACGCACCTGGAACCTTTCTATGTCTTGCTCAACGGACTGGGCCTGCTCTGGATGCTGATCTCGGGGGGCACCCTGGTGCTACAACGCTGGCGTCAGGGTCACCGGCCTGGCCGGCCAGGCGATCTTGGCGGGCCAGGCGAAGCGGGCCCACCAGCCGGCCTAGATGGGTCAGCCTGAGCGGTACACTTGTTGTTTGGCCAGGCGTCTTTCGGAGCTGGGATGGCAGCGGAATCCAACGAGATCAATGACATGACCAGCGAGACGGAGGCCACCACGGTGGAGACCAGCTTGGAGACCAGCACCCCTGCGGTGGCAACCCTGGAGCCTGTTAAGGCCACCACGGGCAAACTCAGCGCCCAGGACCTGATTCGGGCCTTCGAAGCCGATCAGCTCAAGAGCGATCTGCCCGAGATCTACGTGGGCGACACCGTTCGCGTGGGCGTTCGCATCAGTGAAGGCAACAAGGAACGCATCCAGCCCTACGAGGGTGTGGTGATCGCCAAGCGCCACGGCGGTCTCCATGAGACCATCACCGTGCGTCGCATCTTCCAAGGGGTCGGCGTGGAGCGTGTCTTCATGCTGCACAGCCCCCAGGTCGCTTCCATCAAGGTGGAGCGGCGCGGTAAGGTGCGGCGAGCGAAGCTCTTTTATCTGCGCGACCGGGTGGGCAAGGCCACTCGCGTCAAGCAGCGCTTCGATCGCTGAGGCTTACGCCTCATTTGTCCAGGTCAATGTTCATCTTGTATGGGCCTTGACCGCTGGGGGGGATCGCCTTGCGCCGTTAGTTCAGTTGGTAGAACGCAGGTCTCCAAAACCTGATGCCGGGGGTTCAAGTCCTCCACGGCGCGTCCGATTCCCCCTCCTGCAGTTTCGTGGTTCCGGACATGGAGTTGGATCTACAGCCTGGTGATGTGGTCAAAGTTCTCGAGTCCGCAGCCCTTGGCTGGGTTCGGGCGCGGGTGATCCGTGTCAAATCCGGTGGTCGAGTCGTTGTTCAGAGCGACCAGGGTCGGGAATTCACCGCCAGGGGAAACCAGGTTCGCCTGATTGAACCGGCCGGTTTCCGCCCCTGACCACCCGTGCAGCGGGCCGATGGCGGCCCGAAATCAGCAGCCCCTGATCGTGCTCCCCCGGAGCCCGGCCAGGGAATTTTTTATGGTCCCAAGGTTTTGTTGCTGCTGTCCTCCACTGGGGCCGATTGGTTGACGGAGGGGCCCGTCGCAGCAGATACTGTTTGAAGCGCAGGGCGGCCATCCGTTGTCCGGGCGATCCAGATCTGGCCCTTGGCCTATCTAGGATTTTGGTTGTAAAACCAAACGAAATTGGTTGAAAAACCAATTTGGGACTGTAGTTCAATCGGTTAGAGCACCGCCCTGTCACGGCGGAAGTTGCGGGTTCGAGCCCCGTCAGTCCCGTTCCAACCAACCCTTCCAGTCACTAAGGAGTCGCACCACCATGGCGAACACGGATTCCGTGCGTGTCCGTCTGGCTCCTAGCCCCACCGGCACCCTCCACATCGGCACCGCCCGCACGGCGGTCTTCAATTGGTTGTTCGCCAAGCGCCACGGTGGCCAGTTCCTGTTGCGCATCGAGGACACCGACCGGGAACGCAGCAAGCCCGAATTCACCGCCAACATCCTCGACGGCCTGCAGTGGCTGGGTCTGGCCTGGGATGGGGAGCCGGTGGTCCAAAGCGAGCGCATTGGCGCCCACCGCGCCGCCATTGGCCAGCTGTTGGCCTCCGGCCATGCCTACCGCTGCTACGCCAGCGAGGCCGAGCTGCAGGAGATGCGCGAGCGCCAGGCAGCCGAGAACAAGCCCCCCCGCTATGACAACCGGCATCGGGATCTGAGCCCCGACCAGGAGCAGGCCTACATCGCAGAAGGCCGCCAGGCCACGGTGCGTTTCCGCATCGACGATGGCGCCAGCATTGGCTGGACCGATTTGGTGCGCGGCGAGATGCGCTGGGCCGGCGCCGACCTGGGCGGCGACATGGTGATTGCCCGCCGGGCCCCAGCAGACACAATCGGCGATCCCCTCTACAACCTGGTGGTGGTGGTCGATGACGCCGCCATGGCCATCAGCCACGTGATTCGTGGCGAAGACCACATCGCCAACACGGCTAAGCAAATCCTGCTCTACGGGGCCCTGGGGCTAGCCCTGCCGGTTTTTGCCCACACGCCGCTGATCCTCAACCAGGAGGGCCGCAAGCTCTCCAAGCGGGATGGGGTGACCTCCGTGGGCGATTTCCGCGCCCAGGGCTATAGCGCCGCCGCCCTGGCTAACTACATGACCTTGCTGGGCTGGTCGCCGCCGGAGGGCATGGGCGAGCGCTTCTCCCTGGCCGAGGCAGCCGCCGTGTTCGATTTCGATCGGGTCAACAAGGCCGGAGCCCGTTTCGACTGGGACAAGCTCAACTGGTTGAACGCCCAGGTGCTCCATGACCTGGACCCAGGGCAGCTGCTGGATCAGTTGCGGCCCCTCTGGGCCGAAGCGGGCTGGGTGGATCAGGCCAGCACCGACCAGGCCTGGCTGGAGTCGCTCTGCGCCCTGATCGGCCCGTCCCTCGTGATCCTGCGCGATGGCCTGGACCAGGCCCGGCCCTTCTTCCGCCGGCCCGAGCTCAACGAAGCGGCCCTGACCCAGCTGCAGAGTCCGGGGGCCCGAGAGGCCCTGCAAGCCCTGTTGGAGCTCCTGGGGGAAGGGCCCTTGACCCTGGAGCAGGCTCAGGATTTGTTGACCCAGGCGATGACGGCGGCCGGGGTCAAAAAAGGAGTGCTCATGAAAACCCTGCGGGCCGCCTTGCTTGGCAGTCTCCAGGGCCCCGACCTGCTCAGCACCTGGCTGCTGCTTCAACCCAGTGGCGAAGCCGCCGAGCGCATCCGCCGCAGTCTCTAAATCCCCCAGGGACCTAAGGGCTGGCTTCGGGGGATGGGGGCTGGGGTGCTGGCCCCTCGACCCCTTCGGTGGCCATCAGAGCGGCCGTTTTTAGCTCTCCGGCCAGGGGGTCGTTGGCGGGAGGTTCTGGCTCCAGCACTAGACCCAGCCGGCGGGCCAGGCTGGGGGCCGTGAAGCCCTGCAGGCCCACGGTGAGCACGATCATCAGGAACACCAGGCCCTTGAGATCCGAGGCGCCAGCCACCCCCGCGGCCTCGAGCTGCAGGGCAAACAGGCTGGCTACGGCGGCGGTGACAACGCCCCGGGGGGCGATCCAGCTGAGAATCAGCTTTTCGCTCCAGCCGAGGCCCGGCAGACCGATCGAACCGATCTGGATCACGATCCAGCGATAGAGCATCAGGGCCAGCACACAGCCCACCCCGCCTAGCCCGAGGGGGCTCAGTTCCGCCCAGGAGAGGTCGGCGGCCAGTAGGGGGAAGAGCACGGTGATCGCCAGCTGGGCCAGTTGGGCGATGAGTTCATCGAGCTGGCTCGCCTCCTTATCGAGCCGGAGGCCCACCACCACTCCAGCCGCCACGGCCGCGGGAAAGCCCGCCTCGGGCAACAGCCATTCGGCGCCGCTCACCAGCAGGAACAGGGCGCCAAGGATGAGCTGCAGGGGCAGCGGGTCCTCTTGCTCCGTGCCCGACCCCCTGGGCAGGTGTTCCAGCACAAGGCTCAAAAGCAAGCCGCCGGTGGCGCCGATCGCCACCCCGCCGCCAACCCGTAGGCCCAACAGGGAAACCACATCGGCCCAGCCCGCCAGGTCGCCCAAGGCCAGCTGCAGCAACAACAGGGCCAGGACGGCGCCGATCGGCTCGAGGATCAACCCCTCAGCCTGGAGAATCTGGCCCAGACCGGGAAGCAGGCGCATCTGCTGCACCATCGGTGTCACCACCGTGGGTCCAGTGGCCAGGGAGATGGCCGCAAACACCCAGGCCAGGGGCCAGGCCAGGCCAGCCAGCTGGTGGGCCAACAGGGCGCCACCCAGCAGGCCCAGCACCCCTCGCACCACCACCAGCTGCACGACGGTGCGTTGCAGGTCCCGACCGGCCAGGCGCAGGTTCAGCCCGCCATCGAAGAGCACCAGGCTGACCAGCAGGCCCACCAGGGGTTGCAGGCCCCGGCCCAAGGTTTCGGGTTCGACCAAGTTGAAGCCGGCCCGGCCGATGACCAGGCCGACCGTGAGCAGCAGCACCACCGCCGGCAGCCCCGTGAGCCGGGCGATTAGCTGGGCAAGGGAGCCGGCAAAGAAGGACTCGCTCCAGAGCAGCTCAAGGCGATTCAAGGGGCCGGCTCCAGGGAATCATTCGTCGAAGGAGTTGAACTGGGGTTCAACCCGGATCCCCACCACACCACTGGGGCGGACCACCAGGTATTCCCCCTGGAGATCATGGATCGGCACGTTCACGAAGGCCTCGGCCGGACCGCAATTCAGCACCTCGCCGTACCACTTTTGAAAGGAGGCCAGATCGGCAAAATTGATCACCTGGTGGTGACCGCCGGCAAGCAGCAGGTGAATGGCGTAGTGGTTGGGCGTACGGGCCATCGGGTTCGTCGCCGATCAAGATCTCTGCCCCACGATATGGACGGGGTTGGCCCCTCTGCCAATCTGAGGCGGTTCCGGTAGCAGGCCATGACAGCAGAAGCCAGGCTCCCGAACGGGCAAATCCCTGGCGGTGGGGCCGTTGCGGATCCTGGTGCGGCCGCGCCTTTGCTGCTGTTGGTGGATGGCCACAGCCTGGCCTTTCGCAGCTTCTATGCCTTTTCGAAGGGAGGGGAAGGGGGCCTGAGCACCAAGGAGGGCGTGCCCACTTCGGTGACCTACGGCTTCCTCAAGGCCCTGCTCGACAACTGCAAGGGCCTGGCCCCCCAGGGGGTGGTGATTGCCTTCGACACGGCCCATCCCACCTTCCGCCATGAGGCCGATAGCGCCTACAAGGCCCACCGTGATGAGGCCCCCGAGCACTTCTTCGCCGATCTAGCCAACTTGCAGCAGATCCTCGAGATCTGCCTCGATCTGCCCCTCTGCATGGCCCCTGGCTATGAGGCCGACGACGTGCTCGGCACCCTGGCCAACCGGGCAGCGGATGCGGGCTGGCGGGTGCGGATCCTCTCGGGCGATCGGGACCTGTTCCAGCTGGTGGATGACGGCCGCGACATCTCGGTTTTGTATATGGGCGGCGGGCCCTACGCCAAAAGCAGTGGTCCGTTGGAGATCAAGCGCGAGGGCGTGATTGCCAAGTTGGGCGTGACGCCCGAGGAGGTGGTGGATCTCAAGGCCCTCACCGGCGACAGCTCCGACAACATCCCGGGCGTCAAAGGGGTGGGCCCGAAAACGGCGATCAGCCTGCTCAAGGAGAACGGCGACCTGGATGGCGTCTATGCCGCCCTCGATGGCCTCGGTGAAAAGGACAGCAAGGGGGCCCTCAAGGGCGCCCTCAAAGCCAAACTCAGCGCCGATCGCGACAACGCTTACCGCTCGCGCATGTTGGCGGAGATCCTCATCGACATCCCCCTGCCGAGTGAGCCCCGGCTGGCCCTAGGGGCGGTGAACGCCGCCAGCCTCTCGGCGAGCCTGGAGGACCTGGAGTTGTTCAGCCTGGTGAAGCAGGTGGGCAACTTTGCGCGGATCTTCTCGGCAGAGCCCCCCCCAGAGCTATCCCCACAGCTACCGCCTGAGGCCAGCGTGGATGGCACCGAGGCAAGGCCTGGGCCGAAGTCGGTTGAACGGGCCGGCCAAGGGCCGACGCCCGCGGGGAAGGGGGACCTGGGCCCGGCCGTTGGGGCCCAGACTGGCCCCTCGGACCAGGCGCTCAAGCTCAGCCAGGCCAACAGCGAGCCCGGCCAGCTGCCCCCCTTGGCTCCCCAGCTGATCGGTTCCGCGGGCGACTTACAAGCCCTGGTGGAGCGCCTGATGGCGTCGACCGATCCAGCCAGCCCCATTGCCCTCGATACCGAAACCACCGCCCTCAATCCCTTCCAGGCGGAGCTGGTGGGGATCGGCCTCTGCTGGGGCGAGGCTTTGACCGACCTGGCCTACATCCCGATCGGTCACCATCCGCCCGCCGCCGCCGACCTGCTCAGCGCGCCGCCGCCGGCCCCGCCCCAGTTGCCCCTGGAGCAAGTGTTGGCGGCGCTGGCCCCCTGGCTAGCCAGCGACCAGCACCCCAAAGCCCTCCAAAACGCCAAATACGACCGGCTGGTGTTGATGCGCCACGGCCTGCCCCTCGGCGGTGTGGTGATGGACACCCTGCTAGCGGACTACCTGCGCGATGCCAATGCCAAACATGGTCTCGACGCCCTGGCCGAGCGCAATTTCGGCTTCAGTCCCACTGGTTTTGGCGAGCTAGTGCCAAAGGGGACGACCTTTGCCTCGGTGCCGATTGGGGCGGCTGCCCTCTATTGCGGCATGGACGTGCACCTCACTAGGCGGCTGACGGGGCAGCTTCGCCGGCAACTCGCTGACCTGGGCCCGGCCCTTGCCGCCCTTTTGGACGGGGTGGAGCTGCCCCTCGAGCCCGTGCTCGCCCTGATGGAAGCCACCGGTATCCGCATTGATACGGCCTACCTGGCCGAGCTCTCGGGCGAGCTGGCTACCACCTTGGCCCGGCTGGAACTGGAAGCCCGGGCCGCCGCTGGCGTGGATTTCAACCTGGCCTCACCCAAGCAGCTTGGTGAGCTGCTGTTTGACAAGCTCGGCCTGGATCGCAAGAAATCGCGCAAAACCAAGACCGGCTGGAGCACCGATGCGGCCGTGCTCGAAAAACTCGAGGACGCCCATCTGGTGGTCCCCCTGGTGCTGGAACATCGCACCCTCAGCAAGTTAAAAAGCACCTATGTGGATGCCCTGCCGGCCCTGCTGGAGCCAGAAACGGGCCGGGTCCACACCGATTTCAACCAGGCCGTCACCGCCACCGGTCGCCTGTCGAGCAGCAATCCCAACCTGCAGAACATCCCCATTCGCACGGAGTTCTCCCGGCGGATTCGCAAGGCCTTCCTGCCCCAGGAGGGCTGGCAGCTGATCAGTGCTGACTACAGCCAGATCGAGCTGCGCATCCTCACCCACCTCTCGGGCGAACCGGTGCTGGTGGAGGCCTACCAGGCTGGTGACGATGTGCACGCCCTGACGGCCCGGTTGCTGCTCGAAAAAGACGACGTCAGCCCTGATGAACGCCGGCTTGGCAAAACGATCAATTTCGGCGTGATCTATGGCATGGGCGCCCAGCGCTTTGCCCGTGAAACCGGCGTCAGCCAGGCCCAGGCGAAGGAGTTCCTCAGCAAATACAAACAGCGCTATCCCCGGGTGTTCTCCTTCCTGGAACTACAGGAGCGGCTCGCCCTCAGCCGTGGCTATGTGGAAACGATCCTGGGTCGGCGCCGGCCCTTCGCCTTTGATCCCAATGGCCTGGGCCGTTTGTTGGGTAAGGATCCCCTTGAGATTGACCTCGAGGTGGCCCGCCGCGCTGGCATGGAGGCCCAGCAACTGAGGGCAGCCGCCAATGCGCCGATTCAGGGCTCCAGCGCCGATATCATCAAGTTGGCGATGGTGCAATTGCACCGGGAGCTGGCCACAGCTGGCCTGCCCGCGCGGTTGTTATTGCAGGTGCACGATGAACTGGTGCTGGAAGCTGCTCCAGAAGCGCTTGATGCAGTCTTAGAAATCACGCGCCGCACCATGGAAACGGCAGTGCAGTTGTCGGTGCCCTTAAAGGTGGAAACGGGGGTGGGACCCAACTGGATGGAGGCGAAATAGGGGCTATCGCCTTTTTGGGTAGCGGCAGGTCGAGTTTCACCTGCTTTCCCCATGGGATCGGTAGTGATGGAGCAACTGTCAGCTTTTGAGTATGCTCCCCATCCACTCAATTTTGCCATGGTCGAAGGTATAGCAGGCAGGTTCAATCACCAAGGCACCACTGTTGACCCGCTCGCGGACTAGTTGACTGCTGCGCATCAATTGCCGGGCGGTCAACTCCGGATGGCGGCGAACGGCAATCTCAGGATCCAAGGGCACCGCTGAACTGACCAGTTCTTGGCGCAGGTGCAACACCAGTTGGCAGAGGCTGGGGCTGAGGCTCGCATGGTCAGCGCAGGCTGCCGCAACGGCGCCACATCCCTCGTGACCCAGGACCACCAACAAGTTGATATTTAGGCCTTCTAAGCCATATTCGATTGAGGCCAAACTTCCTTCCGTACAGGCATTGCCCGCATTGCGGATCACAAATACATCGCCAAAGCCCACATCAAAGAGCAGCTCAATCGGCACCCTGGAATCGGAGCAGCTCAGTACCATCGCCATGGGGTGTTGGCCGCTGGCAAGCCGATTCAGCCGTTGTTGACTGCTATGGGGATGTTTCGAAATTGCCCTAACAAATCGATCATGGCCTGCCTTTAGTTCCTTGAGTGCCTCCGGAGCCGTAAGCATAGTATGGGCCAAAAGTTTGCTACTGATTAATTGGGTTGAATTTAAATTGCCCTAGGGCAAAAGTGACTGATGTCATGAATCCATAAAGGCGATTTCGCCTATAGGGCAGGCGGAAGTAAGTAAAGAGTTATATTTAGTCGTGTGGCTTTTGATTAATAGAACTTGATTCGCTTCCCAAGTCTGAGGCCTGGTTTTAGTGGGGGTGGTTGTGTTGGCTATGCCTCGTTGGGGTTCGGGCCGGACAATAGGTTCACCGCCGAGAAAAACAGGGAGATGCCTAAAATAGTTCCCACTGCCCACAGGCTATCGCTCGGCCACTCAAGCACCAGCATGCCGCCCAGGATTGCCGTCACAATCCCGTCGACGAGCACCAGGCCCTTGGCCGGCGAGGAGCTGGCGGCGGCACCGGCGAGTTCCATCACCCCTTCAAATAGCAGCAGCAGCCCGGCAAACAAGGTGAGGCTTACCTCGCTAGCTACCGGATTGAGCAGGATCCAAAACCCGCTAACCCCATAGAAAACCCCAGCTAGCGCACGGAAAAGCTTGCTGCGCCCGTCGGCGGCACTGCCAATCCGCAGGATCTGGGCGATGCCAGCGGAGATCGCCACGCCGCCAATGGCCAGGGTCAGCACGGTGGCGGAAATGAAGGGGAGGGCAATGGCCAGCCCAGCGGCGACAAGCAAAAGCCCAGCGGTGATCCAGCGCAGGGTCGGATTGGCTGCCATGCCGAGACGGTTCAAATTCGAGACCAGACCTTAGCGGCTCACCACAGGCAGCGCCAATTACCCGTAAACGAGAACAATTGATCGCATTCCGCAACAAAAGAAGCGTCCCCCTGACCAGTCGAACAGACTTGGCAGACCAATGACAGTGGGTCAACGGGCCTCCATGCTTGAACTGCTGCCGCCCCTCAACGACCACAACCTGCCTTGGATGGACACGATCCATCCCATTGTGGTGCATTTTGTGATCGCCATGGCGCTGATTACATTTGTTTTTGATCTGGCCGGGGTTGTTTTGCGTAAACCTCAGCTCTTTGAAGTGAGTTTCTGGAATCTGCTATTTGCCACGGCTGCCATTTTTGTGGCCATTATTTTTGGTCAAGTCGAGGCAGGCCTGGCGTTGCCCTACGGAGCCGCCCGGGAAATCCTCAATATCCACAGCACCATCGGTTGGTCCCTGGCTGGGATCCTGTCGTTAATGACCGCCTGGCGTTATGTGATTCGCAACCGAGACAGTCAGCAAATACCCTTGAGCTTCCTTGGGGCTGGTGGAGTTCTTAGCCTATTGGTGCTGATTCAGATCTATCTGGGTGACCAGCTGATCTGGACCTACGGTTTACATACTGTCAAAGTGGTCAGTGCCATCCGAGAGGGCATCGTCTGATGGAAGCCATTCTGAGCGCCATTCCTACCGATTCTCCGATTGATCAGATTGCCGGATCCCTTGGAGCCAATGGCCTGCCCTACAGCCTGCCGATCCATCCCAACCTGGTGCACCTCACCATCGGCCTGTTTGTGATCGCGATTGCCTTCGACATCGCCGGTGCCCTCTACCCCCTCGAGAAGCGGGTGTTCCGCTTCCTGGCCCTGCCCGTCACCCGTTCGGGCTTCCACGATGTGGGCTGGTACAACCTGCTGGCCTGCTGTGTCGTCACCTTCTTCACGGTGGCGGTGGGCTTCTACGAAATGCTGCTGGCCGTTCCCCTGCCCGGAGTCACCAGCACCTTTGGCCTCGAAAGCATGGTCACCATGCTCTGGCATGGGGTTGGCGGAGTGGTGTTGTTGTTGGTGATTGTGGCCATGACCGTTTGGCGTGGTTTTCAGCGCTTCCTCTGGCGCAAGGACCTGGGCCGGCAGGTCCAGTGGCTCTATCTGCTGGTGGGGCTGGCCATGTTCCTGGCGCTAGGCCTGCATGGCACCCTCGGTGCCCAGTTGGCAGCCGAATTTGGTGTTCACATTGCGGCGGACCAATTGCTTGCTGCGGGGGCAGACCTCCATACAGCCCTGCCCTAAAGGCCATGTCCTCCCCGACCTGGGTTGATTCGTCGCTACGCCTTACTGCCCCTCCATGACTCCCTCTCCAAGCCCCATCAATCGACCGGCCGTGGTTGCTGTCAGCCTGTGGGTTGGCCTGCTGATTGGAATCAGCCGCTGGGTTGGTTTGCAGTCCTATCACTGGTTTCCCGTCCAGGCCTCTAACGCGGCGCCCTTGGTGGATGGGTTGTTCAGCTTTGAAACCACCATTGGAACCTTTGTGTTCCTGGCGGTGGCCTCGGTGATGGCCTGGGTGATCCTGCGTCATCGGGCTGAGAAATACGACGCCAGTGACGCCGAGCCGATTGAAGGCAACACCAAGTTGGAAATCATCTGGACCGCCATTCCCTTTGTCTTGGTCATGGCGATTGCGGTCTATGCCATGAAGGTCAATACCAGCCTGGGTGTGCTCGGCCCCATGGAGCACATTCACCTCGCCGATGCCAGGGAGCAGCAGGGGGGCTATCCGGGCGACCGCTTGCCCGCCGAATCGATTGAAGTGGTGGCCCGCCAGTGGTCCTGGGAATTTCGGTATCCCGAGGCCGGCGTGTCCTCCACGGAGCTGCATCTCCCTCTGGACCAGCCAGTGACCTTTCGGCTGGTGTCTGAGGATGTGCTGCACGGCTTTTACATTCCTGCTTTCCGACTCAAGCAGGATGTGATCCCCGGCCGGGCCATCAATTTCAACCTCACCCCTACCCGCATCGGCCGCTATCGCTTGCGCGATTCCCAGTTCAGCGGCACCTGGTTTGCGGCCAACCAGGCCGATGTGGTGGTCGATAGTCAAGACGACTACCAAGCCTGGTTGAAGCAGGCGGCGGCACTCCCCCTGCAAGCGGGCATCAGTGATGCGGTTGTGGAATACCAGCAACGGCTCCAGCAAACCCCAACTCCTGGCTGGGCCACAGTCAAGCCCGCCCCACCCCCCCAGGTGAATGTGCCCGGATCCAATGCCCTTCCCCACGACGCCTGAGGCCATGACAACCACCCCCTCCCTCCACCAAGACCAGCCCCCATTGAGTTGGACCCGTTACTTCGGGTTCAGTACTGATGCCAAGGTGATTGGCATCCAGTACATCGTGCTTGCCTTTTTCTTTTTCCTGATCGGTGGCTTCCTCGCCATGATCATCCGCGGCGAACTGATTACCCCGCCTGCTGACCTGGTCGATCGCACGGTGTATAACGGACTTTATACGATGCATGGAACAATCATGTTGTTCCTATTTATCTTTCCGGTGCTCAACGGTCTGAATAATTTATTGATCCCCACCATGATCGGCGCCCCCGACATGGCCTTTCCGCGCCTCAATACGGCCGCTTTCTGGCTGGTACCCGTTTTCGGCCTCCTGTTGATTGCCAGCTTCTTTGTGCCTGGTGGACCGGCCTACTCCGGCTGGTGGTCCTATCCGCCGGTGAGTATCCAAAACCCCCTGGGCAACCTGATCAGCGGCCAAAGCCTCTGGCTTCTGGCGGTGGCTCTGTCTGGAGTTTCTTCCATCATGGGGGCAATTAACTTCGTTACCACGATCTTGCGCATGCGCGCGCCGGGCATGACCCTGTTCCGCATGCCGGTGTTCTGCTGGACAGCCCTCGCAGCCCAATCCTTGCAACTGATTGGCCTGCCGGCCCTCACTGGTGGAGCGGTGATGCTCCTCTTTGATCTCACCGTGGGCACCTCCTTTTACCGGCCGGAAGGAGGTGGCGATCCAGTTCTCTATCAACACTTTTTCTGGTTCTATTCCCATCCGGCGGTATATGTGATCATCCTGCCGGTGTTTGGCGTCTTCTCTGAGCTATTCCCTGTTTATTCACGCAAGCCCCTGTTTGGCTACGTGTATGTGTGCCTGGCTTCCTTTATTATCGTTGGCCTCGGTTTAATTGTATGGGTTCACCACATGTTTCCCAGTGGCGTCACCATGTGGATGCGCAACCTGTTCATGTTCACGACGATGTTGATTGCTGTGCCCACGGGGGTGAAGGTCTTCGCCTGGCTGGGGACCATCTGGCGAGGCAAGCTCCAGCTCACCACACCGATGCTGTTTTGCCTTGGTGGACTGATTAACTTTGTTTTCTCAGGCATTACCGGCATTATGCTTGCCACAGTGCCCATTGATATTCATGTCAGCAATACCTATTTCGTGGTTGGTCACTTCCACTATGTGATCTATGGCGCAGCTGTGATGGGGATTTTTGCCGCGATTTACCACTGGTTCCCCAAGTTCACGGGTCGTATGCCCTATGAGGGCCTTGGCAAGCTCCATTTTGTTCTTACTTTCATTGGCGCCAACCTTAACTTTCTGCCGATGCACCCCCTTGGCTTGATGGGTATGCCCAGGCGCGTGTCCTCCTACGACCCGGAGTTTGCCTTCTGGAATGTGTTGGCCAGCCTGGGTGCCTTCCTGCTCGGGGTGTCGATTATTCCCTTCCTGCTCAACATGATTAGCTCCTGGGCCCGGGGCCCCAAGGCCACCCACAATCCCTGGAATGCCATTGGACTGGAGTGGTTACTGCCCTCGCCGCCGCCGGTGGAAAACTTTGAGGAGCATGTGCCCACCGTGATCAGTCGCCCCTATGGCTATGGCACGGGGCTACCCCTGGTGGAACACCAGGCCGAGATCGAACGCCAGCTCACCCTCCAGGAGGCCTCCGCATGACCACAACAACGCCCCAACCCTTGGCTGAGCATGGCGAAGCCCATGGCGGCCACAACATGACGGGTTTCATTATTTTTCTCTGTTCCGAAAGTGTTATCTTTTTAGCCTTTTTCAGTGGTTATGCCCTCTTGAAGCTCTCCGCCCTGAATTGGTTGCCGGCCGGGGTGGAGGGTCTGGAATGGCGCACCCCCCTGCTCAATACGGTGGTGTTGGTCTCCAGCTCGGGCACGATCGTGCTCGCCGAGCACTTCAAGGCCAAAGACAAGCTCTGGTTGTTTCGGGGCTTTTGGCTGCTCACCATGGCCATGGGCAGTTACTTCCTCTATGGCCAGGCGGTTGAATGGGGCGGCCTCCAGTTTGGTTTCACATCCGGAACCTTCGGGGGAACCTTCTATCTGCTGACCGGCTTCCATGGCCTGCATGTGGCCACTGGCATTCTGCTGATGGGGCTGATGCTGGTCAAATCGTTCCTGCCTGGCAACTATGTGGGTGGGGAGCAAGGTGTTCAGGCCACCTCCCTGTTCTGGCACTTCGTTGATGTCATCTGGATTGTGCTGTTCCTGCTGATTTATGTTTGGCAGGGTTGAAGTTTACCGTTCAATTTATCCTTGAATTGCTCCTTTTTCAGCCATGATCATTGAGGATCGCCACTACGACGTCATCGTGATCGGCACGGGTGCCGGCGGTGCCACCTTGGCTGCCGAGCTGGCCGATGGCGGCCGCTCTGTCCTGGTGCTGGAGCGGGGTCAGTCGATCCCTGCAGAGGAGCTTAGAAGCACCGGCACCGAACTGTTTCGGAAAGAACGCTTCCATCCGAAGGAGTCCTGGTTTGGCACCGATGGCGATCCCTTCCCTCCCCAGATGCTGTACGGCCTGGGGGGAAATACCAAAATTTGGGGGGGCGTGCTTGAGCGCATGCGTGAACAAGAGTTTGGCGGCGTGCGTCTACAGAAGGGCCCATCTCCGGCCTGGGAGTTAAGCTATGCAGATTTAGCACCCTATTACGACCGGGCTGAACGCAGCTACCGGGTCCACGGCAAGGCTGGGGTGGATCCCACCGAGCCCCCTCGCCAGGAGGATTACGCTTTGCCCCCCAGACCGATTGAGCCGGTCATGGAAGAGTTGCGGGCCGCCTTTGCGCGCCAGGGAATCTGCGCCTATGACCTGCCCTTGAGCTGGTCTGAATCCCAAAGCCATCCCTGCGGCGATAGCGAAGTCTTCGGCGTTACCCCTGCCCAGGCCAATCCGGCGATCACGATTCGCACGGGCGCCCGGGTACGCCAATTGCACACCAATCCCAGTGGCAACCAGGTGAAGGCCGTTGAGGCCGAGATTGACGGCGACCGTTGGCTCTTTCGCTCCCACCTGGTGGTGTTGGCCGCTGGGGCGATCAACACGGCTGCCCTGTTGCTGCGCTCCGCCGATGGACGCCATCCCCACGGCCTCTCCAATGGGTCCGATCAGGTTGGTCGCAACTTGATGAAGCCCCAGCTCACCTCGATCTTGCAGTTGGCGGCCCGTCCCGGTCGCGCCCACGATCAGCGCAGCTTGGGCATCAATGACTTCTATTGGGGTGATCAGAATGTTGATTTTCCCCTCGGCCATATCCAAAGTGGCGGTGGAGTGCTGCAGGACGCCCTGTTTGCCGAGTCCCCACCGGTGCTGTCGTTAGTCAGCAAGTTGATGCCTGACTTTGGTCTCGAGCAACTGGCATCCCGATCAATCACCTGGTGGGCCATGACTGCGGTGGCGCCGGATGCCCACAACCGCATCAGCCTGCGAGGCGACCAGGTGCAGATCCACTACGAGGCAAACAATCTCGAGGCCCATGATCGCCTCGTGTATCGCTGGATTGATTGTCTTAAGGCGGCTGAGGGTGATCCCCTTACCCAGGTGGTTAAGGAGGCCCCAACCCACCCCCGCGGCCAAGCTCCCTTGTCCGTGCTTGGTGTGGCTATGGGGACCTGTCGCATGGGGAGTAATCCGGCCACGTCGGTTGTGAATCTGCAGGGCCAAAGCCATGAGGTGAGCAATCTCTTTATTGCCGATGCCAGTGTGATGCCGAGCTGCCCCAGCGTGGGGATTGGTCTCACCGTGATTGCTAACTCGATTCGCATCGCTGATCACCTGAAGGAACTGCTGTAGCCGCCATGTTGCTTGAGACCTCTGAACATCGGCGTATCGCCGAACGGGATAACGGCCTCTCCGCCTGGGCCCTGTGGGGGAGCTATTTACCCGACCGTCAATGGGGAACTGTACGGGAGGACTATTCCGCCGATGGTAATGCCTGGGCCTATTTCCCCCATGACCACGCCCGTTCGCGCGTGTATCGCTGGGGTGAAGATGGTTTGCTGGGGATTTGTGATGAGCAATGCAGACTTTGCTTTGCCATTGCCCTCTGGAATGGGGCCGATCCTATCTTGAAGGAACGGGCCTACGGTCTTTCCAACCCAGAAGGGAACCATGGCGAAGACATCAAGGATTACTTCTACCATCTAGCGAATACCCCCACCCATAGCTTTATGCGGGGACTCTATAAGTACCCCCAGTCTGAGTTTCCCTATGACCAACTGGTTAGGGTTAATGGTGATAGGGGGCGAGACCAGCCGGAGTATGAACTTGTTGATACTGGGATTTTTGAGGAATCCCGTTATTTTGACGTTATCGTTGAGTATGCAAAGGCTGCTCCCGATGACATTTTAATTCGGATTCGGGTTGTCAATCGGGGGCCGGTGGCGGCGCCCTTGACCCTGATGCCGACCCTGTGGCTGCGCAACACCTGGAGTTGGGGGTACCCCGACGAGGTTGAACGTCCTATTGTACTCAATGGCGACACACTCAGCGTTGACGCAGAGGGAGTGCTTGGGCCCTATAGCTTTGCTTGCAATTCGCCTGGTGAATGGATATTTACTGATAATGAAACTAATTCAAAAAGGATTTTTGGCGACGACAACCTGCGGTCTTTTCATAAGGATGGCTTCCATCGTTATGTGGTCGATGGCGAGCTTTCTGCTGTCAATCCAGGCCAGCAGGGTACGAAGGCTGCCCGTTTGCTTCGTCACACTTTAGCCAGTGGCGAAGAATGGATTGTTGAGTGCCGTTTGCGTTCTAGTGTCCATACAGAGCCTGCCTTTGGCGAGGCTTTCCAGTCGATTTTTCGCGAGCGGGAGAATGAATGCCAGATCTTCTTTGATAGCAAAGTGTCCTGCATGCAGAGCGACGATCGACTGATTCATAGCAGTGGTGCCGCCGGCTTACTTTGGTGTAAAAAATATTATGGTTGGAGTGTTTTGCGCTGGCTAGAGGGGGATCCCACCGGCCCTACGCCGCCACCAGAGCGTCACCATAGCGAAAATGCTTACTGGCGACGCTTGCATGCCCACGACATTATTTCCATGCCTGACTCATGGGAGTATCCCTATTTTTGCCAGTGGGATTTGATGTTCCACGCTGTTGCTTTCGCCGTTTTTGATCCGGCCATGGCTAAGCACCAGTGTTTGTTGTTACGCAGTCCCCATTACACGGCGCCCAATGCCCAGACGCCGGCCTATGAATGGGCCCTTTCCGATCCGAATCCTCCAATTGGCGCCTGGGCGGCCATGCGAATTTTTCAGATTGATCGGGCTGCCAATGATGAGCCAGACCTGCCATTTCTAAGGGCTGCTTTGCGAAAGTTGTTGCTTGAGTATGGATGGTGGGCCAATCGCAATGACCGCTCCGGTGACAACCTTTTTGAAGGTGGTTTCCTGGGCCTAGATAATATCGCCGTGTTTGATCGCCGCTTTCCACTTGATGACGGCAGCATTATTGAGCAATGCGATGGTACCGCCTGGATGGCATCACTGAGCCTCAACATGCTGAGTATATGTGTTGAATTGAGTTTGCAGGAGCCTGAGTATAGCGATATTTGCGAGCGATTTGTTAATGACTTTGTGCAGCTGGCTATTACGCTTAATACCAAAGGCACGCGTAATTACTTGAATTGGGACGAGGAGGATGGCTTCTATTACGATGTAATTAAGCGTGCCGATGGAAGCAGTGATTATCTGCGCACGCGTTCCGTTTCTGGTTTGGTTCCCCTGCTGGCAGTGGCCAGTTTTGATGTGGCCACGGTGATGCGTTTACCAGTTTTAGATGTGATTAATAGCATGGGATGGTTTGTGCATGAACGCACCACTCCTACCTGGCTGGCGTCCCATTTGGGCCAATGGTGCAATGACCGCATTCTCTTCGCATTGGTGCCTGAAGATCGGTTACGACGTATTTGTGAGAGACTCTTTGATGAGGACGAATTCTTGTCGCCCTATGGTATCCGCTCCCTCTCGAAAGTCTACGAAGACGAGCCCTACAGTTTTACCGAAGGTTCCCAAACCCAAGTCCTCGGCTATAGCCCTGCCGATAGTCCAGTTGCCATGTTTGGAGGCAATTCGAATTGGCGTGGTCCGGTTTGGATGCCCATCAACTACCTCATTATTGAATCCCTTCAAAAGTTTGGTCACTATTATGGTGACACCTTAAAGGTGGAGTTCCCGACCCGTTCTGGTAATTGGATCAACCTCTGGGATGCATCGCTTCAGCTTGAGGATCGACTGGTCAACCTCTTCCGTCGTAATGATGAGGGCGAGCGACCCTTTAATGGCAAGCAATCGTTGTTTCAGGATGATCCCCATTGGCGCGATCTTATTCTTTTTAATGAGTATTTTAATGGCGATAATGGCTCCGGTGTTGGCGCTAGCCATCAGACCGGTTGGACGGCCATGGTTTGCAAGATGATCACCCAGTTGAGCCGCTACCCACTCACCTAAGCATCATTGCGTTACGCCGGATCCAGGGTATAGAAAATCATAAGGATTTGTCCTTGCATTCGCACCTATTGTTGTTGTATCAATCGATCTTGCCATGGTTGCTGTTTTCCCCCGCGCCGATCAATTCACCATTCCCGTTGATAAGCATGTTGATGTGCTGATCATCGGCAGTGGTGCTGGTGGTGGCACCTTGGCCCGCCAGTTGGCAGGAACCGGTCTGAAGGTGCTGATCCTGGAGCGGGGCGACTGGTTGCCAAGGGAGCCTGAAAACTGGAATGCCACGGAGGTTTTCCAGAAGGGTCGCTATGTTTCGCAAGACACCTGGCTCGACGGCAAGGGTAAACCCTTCCAGCCCGGTAGCCATTACTTTGTGGGTGGCGCTTCGAAGATGTATGGGGCTGCCCATTTTCGCTTGCGACAACGCGATTTTGAGGAAGTTCAGCATCACGATGGCATCTCGCCAGCCTGGCCCCTGCGCTACAGCGATTTCGAGCCCTATTACCAGCGGGCAGAAGAACTCTTCCATGTGCATGGATTGCGCGGCGAAGATCCCACCGATCCACCGAGTTCAGCGCCCTACCCCCATCCGCCGATTTCCCACGAGCCGCGCATGCAGAAGCTGGTCGATGACCTGCGTAGCGTTGGCCTGAGCCCTTGCCATGCACCCACGGGCGTGATGCTCGATGAGCTCAATCCTGCCTATAGCCGTTGTGTGCGTTGCAATTGTTGTGACGGTTTTCCCTGTCTTGTCCATGCCAAGGGGGATGCGGAAGTGTGCTCGGTCCGTCCAGCCCTCGAGGCTGGCAACATCTCCCTGCTCACCCGTTCCCAAGTCAAACGGCTAACCACCGATGCAAGTGGCCGCAAGGTGACCGGGGTGGAACTGGAACGGGATGGCGAGCCCCTCACGTTTACGGCCGAGATCGTTGTGGTCAGCTGTGGCGCTGCCAACAGTGCCCGCCTATTACTGATGTCTGCCAATGACAAGCATCCCCATGGTCTGGCTAACAGCTCCGATCAGGTTGGTCGCAATTATATGTTCCACAATAGTAAGGCCATGGTTGCCCTCTCCCATGAGCCGAACCTCACCACCTTCCAAAAAACCGTATGTATCAATGATTGGTATTTCGGGAGTGATGATTTTGATTACCCAATGGGCAATATCCAGATGACGGGGAAAACCAATGGTGAGATCATGAAGGGCTATGCGCCCTTGGAAACTTTCCTGATGCCAGGTTGGAGCATGGATAAAATTGCTGAGCACGCTGTTGATTTCTGGATTTCTAGCGAAGATCTACCTGATCCTAGCAACCGGGTCACAGTAGATGCTAAGGGCCAAATTACCCTGAATTACACTCCCAACAATCAGACCGGCGCTAACAAGCTCTATGGTAAGTTGCTTTCAGTGTTGGACCAGCTATATCTCAAAAACCACCTAATTGAGCGCCAGATTTATATTAAGAGCGCCATGGCCATTGCCGCCGTGGGCCACCAGGCCGGCACTTGCCGCTTCGGTAATGATCCTGCCACTTCGGTGCTGGATATCAATTGCAAGGCCCACGACCTCGACAATCTCTATGTGGTGGATACCAGCTTCTTCCCGAGCATCGCTGCGGTGAACCCCTCGCTTACCGCCATTGCCAATGCGATTCGGGTAGGGGATCACCTCAAGGAGCGCTTCCAGGGCTAGGTCCATCCCTTGTTTCAGGCCAGCAGGCTTGAGACCAGGGGCGCGACGATCTGGCTGTCGAGGCTCAATAATCCGCCACCGCAGGCAATCACCACCAGGCACATCACCACATACATCGCCGCCTTTTCCCAGCTGGGTGGTTCGCCCATCCCCATCGGGCCAACGTAGTCTCCCTTAGGGATTTGATAGGGATCGGGGGCGATGAAGGGTGTGCCGCCGGAGATTTCAAGCACCATGGCATAGGCCATCGAGACCAAGATGGCGAAGGCGGCCAGGGTGCTGAAGACGCCAGGAATCAGGGCAATGCCAGCGCCCCACATCGAAAAGGCCGAAAGAAAACAGAGCCACTTGGGGGTTTTCATGGCCGTTGACCAGGTGTCTAAGTTGCGTAATTTTGGCCAACCATGGCGAATGAAGCAGAGACCCAGGAAGACCCGAAGCAGTAAAAGGGCCCAGGCTGACAATCCCTCCGGTGTCTGGGGAAAGAGCAGGGTAATCAGGTCAGTCATCGGCTTGGATAGTTAAGAGATCGTTGGTGTCAAAATTGTTAGTTGATGACTTTGAACAGTCCTATCCTTGGGAGTGCTCGATTGGGGGCCAAACCCAAATGGCCATGGCCCCGTATTCAGCTCATCGCTTACAAGCCAGGGCTGCTCTGCATGATGCCACCATCGGCAAAGATCGTGGTGGCGGTGATATAGCTGGCGCCATCGCTAGCGAGGAATCCCACCACTTTGGCGATTTCCTCGGGCCTGGCCATGCGACCCAGGGGAATGGCGGCATTCAGTTTGGCCATTAGTTCAGGGTTATTCATGGTGGAGTCGTTGATCGGGGTGGCCACAGCCCCCGGTCCCACATTGACCATGGTGATGCCATGGGGAGCCAGTTCCAAGGCCGCCGTGCGGGTGAGCATGCGCACTCCACCCTTGGCCAGACAGTAGGCCGTGTTGCCAGGCATGGGCCAATCTTCATGCACTGAAGAGATATTGATAATGCGGCCGCCGCCCCCCTGGGCGATCATCTGCTTGGCCGCATACTGGGTCGCAAAAAAGACCCCGCGCAAGTTGACATCCAGCACCTTGTCGTATTGCTCGGGGGTGGTGTCCAGCACGGAGGTGCGGGTTTCCACGCCAGCATTATTGACCATTACATCAAGGCGGCCGTATTGGGCCACGGCTGCATCGATCAGTCGTTGGAGGTCTTCCAATTTGGAGACATCGGCCTGCACACCAAAGCTGCATCCTCCGTAGGAGCCGATTTCCCGTTCCAGTTCTTCGGTGGCCTCTGGATGGGAGCGGTAGTCGATCACGACCTGGGCGCCCAGTTCAGCCAAATATTGAACGATGGCCTTGCCGATGCCACTATTGCCGCCTGTGACGATGGCGACTTTACCCTGTAGCAGGTGGGATAGGGTCTGGCCTTCAAGCGGATTGGAGCTAGTCAAGGGTTTGTCGCTAACTTGCATCATCAAACTAGCTAGCCTGGCCCTGTTTGCCTGTTAAGCCCTCATAGAATTTGGATCCATAGACAATGTCTCTGGTTGTATTGCCCCACCCTTCCAGTTGTTCTCAGGGCTGTCCGAGTAGGCCTGGTCTGATGTTGTGCCTAGTACAGCAACAGGGCATGGCCGTCGGGGTCCCGCACTTGGAAGGCCCGATGGCCAGGACCAAAGCCTGGGGGCAGTTCCACTAACGGTCCCACCTGTTCGTTTAGGGGACTGTCCTGCAGCCGTTTATGGAGCCCAACCAGGTTGTCGACCACGGCGCTGATACGCCATTCGACCGCATCGCTGGCTTGGGGATTTGCCCGCGGCCTTTGGCCACCATCTGGTTTGCGGTAGTTCAGCAATTCAATCCCCATCCCCGCACCGACCGGATGGAGGCTGCTGATTTGTACATCGGTGCCAACCAGCCCGTCCATCCTGTCCTGTTCGACTCCATGGTTGTGTCCTTGAGCGGCCAAGGCCATGCCAAGCATGTCGCGGTAGAAGCGGAGGCTGCGTTCCGTGTCTTCGACGCTGATTGCTGTGTGATCAAGCCCGAGAAATAGTTTGCTTGAGGTTTGTGCCTTGTCCTTATCAGGGATAGCTTTCGTGAGTGGACTTTGGTGCCAGCGCTGATCCCCTTTGCTAGGCGGAAACTGCAGGAGTTCGAGCGGGTGGCCATCGGGATCCTGAAACTTCACCGCGCATATTCCGCCCGCTCCGGGGTTCCAGTCCGGCAGCCGTTGGGGAGCACTGGAGATTTGCTTGGCGCGATCGGCTCCATGGGCATAGGCCTGGTGGAGATCCTTGGTCACAATGCAAATGTGTTGAAACGCGCCATCATTCCCGGCAGGGCACAGGGCTTGACCGCCATTGCCCTGGCTTACCTTGGCGGGTGAGGTTGGTTCAAATTGCCAGAGTTCCAGGATTTCCTGGCCCAGGGAGAGGCGGCGACGCTCGATCGTTGCCTTGGGTAGTTGCAACAACTCCGCCAGCCAATTGCCGCTAAAGCTTGATCTATCTATCTCTTCAAAACCTAAGGTTTTTGTATACCACTGACTGCTTTCGGAGGCGCTAGAGCAATTATGGCCGATGCTGCTTAGGTGATGAAGGACGCTCATGGCTTGCTTGTGTGTTTGGATGGATGCCAAGTGGCATTATTGGCAGACTAGGTATTGATAGTCTTGTAATCGGTGATCTCCAAATTTTCCGAACTACTTGCCTACTGGCAGGCTATAATATTTATCTCAAACGCCATGTGCTATCTCATCTTTGGCCGTTTCTTCGTCCCCATTCTCTTTGCGTCCGCTGATACTGAGATAACCACCGATACATACCAGGGTTGTACCTGCGATGGTGGCGGCATCCAGGGATTCTTTGAAGACCACCCAGCCCAGAATGGCTGCAAAGACTACGGAGCTATACTGAAAGGCGCCAATCTCGTGTGGCTTGGCGTACATGTAGGCCTTGATTAGCAAAAACTGGAAGAGTACGAGGCAAATGCCAGTGGCCAGCATGATGAGCATATGGCTGGCTGTGATCGCTTGGAATTTGCCAGCCACCAAGAAGCTACAGATTACGGTGCCAATCAGTAGAAAGTAAAACATCTGGGTTAATGGTGAATCGCTTTCATCGAGTTTCTTGACGGCGAGAAACTCGATTGCTGTTACAAAGCCAGCCAGTAAGCCGAGTAGGTTGCCAGGATCGGTGAAGATCGTAGCGCTAGGTTTGACAATAATGACCATGCCTGCGAACCCCATGGCGATGGCTAGCCATAGCTGTCTATTGATGCGATTATGCAGGAAGGCCATCGCCAGTAGCGGGATAAAGATCGGCGTTGTATTCAGTAATACGTTGGCATTCATCAGGCTCGTCGTCTGGGCGGCGCCGATGAAGAGTAGGAAGCCGGAGATCCCGGTGCCGCCGCGCAGCAGGTGCATGGGCAGGACCGTGGTATTTAGATCGCGAAAACGGCGTAATGCCACAATGATTGTGACTACGACTAGGGCACTTAAAAAGGTGACCCAGCTGAACATTTCGACGCTAACTTCGCTTTCAATTGCTTTGCCAAATACGCTCTGAATCGTATTGGCAAGAAAAGCAAGCACTATGAAAATCGAGCCAATCATTAGGGATTGCTTTGGTTGTGCCGGCATGTTTGAATCCATTCATGATGGCAATCTAGGAGTGCTTGCCGGATTAGGCGCACTACCTGTTCGTTGGTTGTAGTCTCCTGACACAGTCTTCTGGACCAGTCTTCTGGCCCAGTCTGGTGTCTTTACCTGGATCCTGCTTGCTGGCCGATCGCGGGTTGGTTCCAAGCCTGTTTTTAGGTATGGATGGGTCCCTGGTTTTCCTTCGGTTTACCTGTTTGCTTCCAGCGCTTCCTGCCCTTGGACTTGTTTTGGCCTTAAGCGTTTAAAGACTCCAACTCCATTGCATACCTATGGTCCAGAGGGGGCCCTGACCGGGTACTCCACTTTGCAGTTGGCTATAGGGCTGTAGGTAGAAATTCCTGCTCAATTGAAGTTGGTAGCTCAGCTCTAGGGCCATCTGACCAGGTTGGCTTGGTTGCAGGTCAGCGCTGGTGGAGGATCCGGCTAGGCCCAGGATCAACAAGTCCTGGGGCCGGTTGGCGATCAGGCCCTGGCCGATCCAGCCCGCCGCTAGATAGGTCGGGTATGGATTTATGGCTGCTGGACCCGAGAGGGAGCCCGATAGCCAAACTCGACTGTCCAAGCCCACCGGCAAGGGAGAAGGCAGAGCTAGGTAAAGGCCGATTCCGTTGGCCTGCGTCCCTGTTGGCACCTGGCCGGGTGGGGCTAGGCCCTGGATCGACGGTCCGTTGACCCCGGCAAAGCCCCAGTTGGCGTTGTAGAGCGTGACCAGAAGCATGGGTTCAGGCAACTGGTTTTGCAATAGTTGGTTGCTCAGGCACCCTGAGGGGGAGATAAAGCGGCCGACATGAGGGTCTGATCTTGCTTGTTTACTGCCCGCTTGGCCGTTTGCAATGGTGTGCTTTGAGAGCGCCTCTTTAGACGCTGGCTTGCCGTCATTGCAATGGCTCAAGCGCCTGGATAGGGGCATTTGCCATTCGATGATCTCCAGCAGCCCGTCCCCTGGACTGATGGTTTGATTGAAGCCGCGAAAGTTGCTGTTATTGCGCTGCGAATCTAACTGAAAGAGTCCCAATCGTAGACTACCACCCAAGACATTCGTTTTGAAGGTATCCTGACTCTTAGCGTCCATCCGTCCCAGTCTGACCGTGGCGATCGCCCCGAGGGCATTCAGCGGGCCGTAGGGAACCCCCGGCAAGCTGACCCCGTTGTGGGCATTCAACAGGTTGTTCACATAGAGGTTGGTGGCATCTCCGCGTAAAAAACTATTGCCCAGGCTAAGATTGCCGAGCTTGAGTTGGGCCAGTCGCTCATGGGGCAGACCATTGCGCTGCAGCCACAGGCCCTGGAACCACAGACCTGAAGGGCTTTGAAATAGGCTTTGCGGATAGAACTGATCCGATACCAAACCCACGTCAGCACCAAAATTGCCCGTGCTGCCGTAATTAGTGAGGTGCAGATTGAGGCTCCAGCGATCTAGTTCATCGCGTGGCAGGCGACGGTTGAGGCCCGTGCCCAGGCTGGTTGTGAGGTCTAGGGCCGTGGTGGAATTGGCTGTTGCGTTGCCTCCGGCGCTGAGTGGTGTGATCAGTTGGTTGCTGAGGCTTAGGCCTATTTGCCACCAGCTGATCTTGGGTAACAGGCTGCGTAGAGGTTGCCAACCTTTTGGCACTTCCATTACGCTAAAGCCACCCCTATCGAAGCTCAGGTCGATGGGTTTGGACGGTTGGCCGGAGACTCTTGAAGGCGTGCCTGTGTCCACTGGCACTGGCACCGACGCAGTGGCTGGAGCGTTTTGACTGGGCTCACTGGCCTCGCCCCTAGATGGTTGAGCCCCTAGCCCAACTAGGAGCACCGATAGCAGTCTTAGTCCTAGCGACCGTTTAATCCGCTGGTTGCACCAATTCAGGCTCTTTGGTCTTGAGGCCATGCCCGTATGGCTGGGCCCAAGGTCCCTCAGGCTTGACCTGAGGAACCTTGGGCTGCTGGTGTGCTGTCACCGGCAGGACTGCCGTCTGCTGTTGCTGCTCCGGTTTGAGCCGCTGCCTTGGCGTCCGCAGGTGTGCCGGTTGATGGCGATGACGTTGTCCCTGGCTGGTCAATCAATCGTTCCGCCCGCTCCAGGCCCACCTCAACCCCCATGTGCTGGTCGGGATTGCCCGTGATCAGGAGGGACGCGTGCTCGCGGGTGGCGATTTGCCAGAGCCACTTGGTCAGCAGGCTGAGACGGTTTTCGTTGGCCGGCATGAAAGCCAAGTGGGCCACGCCCCAAAGCAGCCATCCCAGCAGTCCCGACACGCGCAGGCCCCGTAGGTCCGCCACTGCATACAGGGGCCCAACCACGGCCATGCTGCCGAAATCAAACCAGCGGAACGGTTTGGCTTTGGAGCCGTTGATTCCAGCCAGGATGTCCTTGGCGACCCAGGTGCCCATCTGCACCGCCGGCCCGGCCATGCCCGGCAGGGGTTTGGCGTCGGCCGTGTGGCTGTAGTTGGTGAGGTCACCGACCACCCGGATCGAGGGGAACTTTGGGATTGAGAAATCCGGTTGCACCACCACCCGGCCACTGCGATCGAGGGGGCAGCCACTGCGTTCGGCCAGCAGTTTGCCCAGGTGGGAGGGCTTGACTCCTGCGGTCCAGCCGATCGTGGCCGCTTCCAGCACCCGGTCGCCGGCTTCGGTTTTCACCGTGATTCGGCCCGGTTCGATCGTTTGCACTCGGCCCCCAAGCAGCAACTCAACACCGCAGTCGCGCAGGTGGTTGCCGGCGGCGGCTGAGAGGCTGGGATGCATCGCCCGCAACACCCGATCGCCGGGATCCACCAGGATCACCTGGCAACTTGCGATGTCGAGTTGTTTGAAATCGCGCTCCAAGGCATGGCGCAT
>CAMAVE010000013.1 GCA_945861595.1 Synechococcus sp. UW140 | reverse complement strand
CACTAAATTTCGAAGAAACCTACGATTACATTGTCGTAGGCGCAGGTGCTGCCGGTTGTGTCGTCGCCAATAGGTTAAGCGCTGATCCAAACGTCAAAGTACTGCTACTAGAGGCAGGTGATGCCGATGTAGATCCAGCCATTAAAGAGACTGCGGTCACAAAATTATTTACCCTCTGGAAGCCTGAATTGAGCTGGGGTCTTGAGACCGAGCCTGAGCCCTACTGCAAAGATATTAAAAAGCCACTGATCCAAGGTAGGGTGCTTGGTGGTGGATCAACGCTAAATGGCCGTATTTTCGTTCGTGGTCATAAGCGTGACTACGACAATTGGGCACATCTAGGCAATGAGGGTTGGTCCTATGATGACGTCTTGCCCTATTTCAAAAAACTTGAAGATTTCGAAGGTGGCTCCTCAGAGAAAAGAGGTACTGGTGGTCCCATTCATATTTCTAAACTGAAAGATCCTACGCCAACTGCATTGGCATGGATCGAAGCTTCCAAAGAACAAGGATATGGTGGTGCGACTGATTACGATTACAATAGTGATGAACAAGGTGGGACAGCAACTTTAACCCAGTCTGCCACGACAATCGATGGACGTCGGAACAGCACAGCCGTTGGCTATATCCATCCGATCATGGATAGGGCAAACTTTACCCTTAAAACAAAAGCTGAATGCACGAAACTGATCCTTGATGGAACTACAGTCATTGGCGTAGAGTATGCAACAAATTTAGACCGTTTAGGGTCCAAAATCAATGGTACGCCTGAGTATCATACCGTCAAAGTTAATAAAGAAGTTATTCTTAGTGCCGGACCGTACCAATCACCAAAAATCCTGATGCTATCAGGTATAGGGCCAAAAGAGCATCTTGCTGAGCACAATATCAGTGTCGTGAAGGATCTGCCAGGAGTCGGCAAGAATCTCCAAGATCACATTGTCGGCCGCATGGCTTGGAAATTCAACGATGGGGTAGACCTAAGCGCTCAAAATGTACCTTCAATTATTAGTGAAAATATGCACTTTACCTATTCTCGTCCCGGACTTGAAGGAGTCGCTTCACCAGATATCCAGTTCTGCGTTGGCGGCTTTATGTTCCCTGACGTATCACCCGATCCTGGTTTTACCGTCGTTCCTGCAAACGTTCAAGCACTCGGTACCGGTAGTGTTACCCTAAACTCCACCGATCCATTTGATGCTCCCAAAGTAATCCACAATTATTTTGAGAGTGATCGTGATATGGATACCCTAGTTACTGCTTTGAGGTTAGCGCGTGCGATTGTTGAATCTCCTGCATTTGATCATCTTCGTGGTGAAGAAGTTATACCAGGAGTAGACAAGCAAGACGACGAAAGCCTCAAAGAATATCTGAGGGATACCGCCTTTACCCAGTGGCATCCATCTTGCAGTTGCAAAATGGGGTACGATAAAATGGCTGTTGTATCTCCTCAATTGAAAGTACACGGCATTAATGCCCTAAGAATTATTGATGCTTCCATCATGCCATTTGTCGTCAACTGCAACCTTAATGCTACTTGTATAATGATCGGCGAAAAAGGAGCGGATCTCGTTATTGCAGATAAGTAAGAGATAGACAAACCTCGATGCTCAAGCGTCACGAATGATAAAGCGATGCTTGAGTATCACAACAGGAAGAGTCTGATCAAGCTGAAGTAGTCCTTTACTCCTGAGGGTATTCAATCTAAATACCCTCAGGAATCTACCCTTTTTGCCCAATTGCAGGCTTTCCAGTGATCATTTCATGTACGGTCAACGGCAACAAAAAAACTGCAGAAATTCAACCCAATAGATTATTGGTTGACTTTTTGCGTGATGATCTAGGCTTGACTGGTACTAAGAACCCACTTGATTACGGTCAAACTGGAGCCTGTACAATTCTGCTAAATGGCAAGGCTGTTAAAAGTTCAATGATGCTTGCAGTTCAAGCCGACAATTGTGACATTATTACAGTGGAGGGTCTAGGCGACTCAGAACATCTAGATGCTCTTCAGACAAGCTTTGAGGCATTTCATGCGGTTCAATGCGGATACTGTACCCCTGCCGCTTTACTGGTACTTACGGAATTGCTCAACAGAGTAAATAGCCCTACAGAAACGGAAATCAGAAGGCAGCTCGATAGTGTCCTGTGTAGATGCACTGGCTTTCAAAATATTGTCTTGGCAGCTATTGATGTGGCCAAAAACAATGCTTCAACAAAGTAATGTTTTTTAAGTTTTAAAAACCCCACCTGCAGGACACATTTACATGGGCACTCCGATTCTTGGTTCAGCAATTAAGCGCAAAGAAGACCGAGCCTTGTTGAAGGGCACAGCTCAATTTATGGCAGATATTAAGCTGCCAAAAATGGTGCATATGGTCTTCCTAGACAGTCCTTACGCCCATGCTATAATTAATTCGATTGATTTATCTGAAGCACTGGCAGTAGAAGGCGTTTTAGACATTATTGTCGGTGAAGATATCAAGCAATATAATCCACTCCCTGTTCTCATGAATCCCGCCGGAAAGGACGGGCGCTTCCCTCCCCACCCTTGGGGATTTCCCGCGGGGCAAACGATCCTTGCAGTCGGCAAAGTGAGGCATGTAGGTGAAACAGTCGCTGCCGTGGCTGCAACGACCCTAGAAGCCGCCCAGATAGCCGTCAAAAAAATCAAGGTTGCTTACGAAGTTCTACCCCACGTTCTTGATGCTCGTTCTGCGATGAAAGCAGGCGCTCCCATTGTTCATGACACAATACCTGATAACATTTGTCAGTATGTTAGCTGGGGAAACAAGCAAAAGACCCAAGAGGCAATTGATAATGCTGAAGTGGTTGTCAAAAAACATCTTCCCTATCAATTGGTAAGTGCATCTCCTGTTGAGACGCGTTCAACTATCGCTGACTACGATCCAACTACTGAAGACTATACTCTTTGGACAAATACACAAATACCACATATCAACAGAGCTGCTCTCTGTGGTCTCGTTCTCGGAATTCCATTTAACAAGCTCAGGGTTATTGTGCCAGAAGTAGGCGGTAGCTATGGGTGTAAAGGCTATATCTATAACGACACTGGAATAGCCCTTGTAATGGCAAGACGGCTAGGGCGTCCTGTAAAATGGGTGGATACACGAGAAGGAATATACAGAAGAACTGTGCATGCACGTGGCTCTGATGTAGATGCCACTATAGCTGGCGACAAAAAAGGCAAAATTACAGCGCTGCACTGTAAAAATTATGCAACCTTAGGAGCCTATTCTACCTTCAATGGCCCAGGAGCACCAGCGGCCCTTACTGGAATGAGTGTGACTGGAGCTTATGCCATTGATAATCCCTTTTACGAGGTAAATATCTCCTACACAAATAGGCAGATGGTTGGTCCGATGAGGGGAGCTGGCAGAACAGAAGGTCTCTATGTAATTGAACGACTCATCGATCTTTATGCTGCTGAAATCGGCATGGATCCAGTGGAAGTGCGCCGTATAAACTTTATCAAAAATGATCAATTCCCCTATGAGAATGGTCTCGGATTTACTTATGACTCCGGCAATTATGAGCTCGCTCTTGATCAAGCTCTAAAAAAAGCAAAGTTATCTGATTTTGATAAAAAGCGTGAAGATGCTGCAAGCCGCGGCAAACTGCTTGGATATGGTGTAACTTCTTATGTGGCAGTAACTGGTGTTGGACCATCGCCATATATGCACAATGTCATTGGTCTCAATGGAGGGACCTATGGAACTGCTCACCTGCGCATTCATCAAAGTGGTGATGCCCAATTACATATCGGAAGCCAACCCCATGGCCAAGGACATGTGACTGTGTTTTCCCAAATCGTTTCCGAAGAATTAGGAATTAATACGGATAAGGTTGAAATTATCCATTCTGACACGAAAGGAAATTTACCGATAGGTGGCAGCTATGGTTCACGTTCATATCAAATTGAGGGTGGCGCAATAGTTGTTGCCTGTCAAAAAATAAAAGCAAAGGCTATTAAAATGGCAGCATTTTTATTGGCAGGTGAAGAAGATGAGATTGTCCATGAAAGTGGGAACTACTCACTTGCTTCAGATCCGAGCAAATCTGTAACACTTCAAGAGATCTCAAACGCACTGCATAATGCATGGGATCTTCCCAGTGGTATGGAGCCTGGACTAGAAACTATAGCCTATTGGGATCCAAAGGATTTTGCCTTCCCCTTCGGAAGCCACATAGCATTCGTTGAAGTAGATAAACAAACTGGGATTATCAATCTTATAGATTACATAGCTGTGGATGATTTTGGGAAAGTCTGCAACCCTGGAATTGTAGATGGCCAAACCCATGGTAATATCTATGCAGGTGTAGGACAAGCCCTCATGGAAAATATTACGTTCAATGAAAATGGTGAAATAGAAAACTCCAGCTCACTTGCGTACGGATCACCTAGGCCCTCAAACCTACCAATGTTTACAATAGCAAGAACAGAAACTATTACACCCAACAGCCCACATGGAGGGAAAGGGGCCGGTGATGTTGCTATTAATGGCGTACCACCAGCCATTGTGAGTGCGGTCTGCAATGCTATTGGTGTTAGCCACATTGACATGCCACTAACCCCTGAAAAGGTATGGAAAGCAATGCAAGCAAAGCCCTAGACCTAGTCACCATAGCAAAACATTTCTCAACTCCTCTCAAATCTGGCACCCATGATTTCCACACAATTCGATTACGCATCACCAACCTCGATAAAAGAGCTTCATCAATTGCTTTGCAATGAAGTGGAAAAGGCTATATTGTCTGGAGGCTATAGCCTCGTCGCATTGCTAAAAGCCGAAAAGCTATCACCACAGCTCTTGATTTCGACTAGTAATATAGACAGCTTCAACGGTATTAAAGCAAGTCCCGACGGTACGTTGTCTATCGGCTCGGCGACAAGTCTTTCGGAAATCGCTGAGCATGATCTAATTCGAGAGCGCTATCCTGCAATTATTGAAGCAGTATCATTAATTGGGGATCGGCAGTTTTGCAATCAAACAGCAATCGGAGATGAATATTCTTATCAGAGCTTTTCAATGGGCCTTGCAGCAGTCCTGCTAGCATATGGAGCCAGTTTCAACTATAGCAATCAGACGGCCCAAAAGAGACTCAAGGAGCCACTTATGCCTCAACAAGAGTTTATTCTCGAAACGATTGAACTACCTTCTCCTTTAGGCCTAAGTTCGTTTCAAGAAGTAAAAGATCCAGCCAGCTATTTACCTATATGCGGAATCTCGTCCTCTTTAGAAGTCGTAAATAATATAGTAACAGCGGCAAGATTTGCTGTTTGCGGTCAAGGACTTACTGTACAACGGTTAACCAAAAGTGAAAATGCTGTCATTGGCAATCTAGTCTCTCAAGAACTCCCCAAATCAGTATTGAATGAGTACTTCAACACGATTAATCATAACTCTAAGGCTAGCAACGAATACTTAGCCCACCTTTCTACTGTGCTAATCAACAAGAGCATTGGCGAAAGCATTAAGGGTTAAACCATCGATCAAACTGATTAAAACCGCGATCAACAACTATGCACGCTACAACAAATATTACATCCATGCGAGATGGCAATCAGATCCCGTCAATCGGATTCGGTGTATTTCTAATTCCGAATTCTGATGTTGTGGCTGCCGTGACTACAGCCTTGGATTGTGGATATAGACATTTAGACACTGCATCCATTTACAAGAACGAAGTGGGAGTCGGTGAAGCAGTACGGGCAAGCAATGTTCCCCGTACAGATATATTTGTTACGACAAAAATCTGGAATGACGACCAAGGAGCCGGTAAAACTAAAGCTGCTTGCCTCGCAAGCCTAGAAAAACTTGGATTGGATTATGTTGATCTTGTGTTAATCCATTGGCCAGTTCCAGGTAGGGGTTTGTATGTCGATACATGGCGTGATTTAATTGATTTGCGCGACAATGGTCAAATCAAATCTATCGGTGTATCAAATTTCAACCCTGATCATTTAGAAACGATCATTCAAGCAACAGGTGTGGTCCCAGTTGTTAATCAAATTGAATGCCATCCTTGGTTACAACAAACTAGCTTGCGGAAGTTCCATGCTAGCCTTGGTATTATCACGCAAAGTTGGAGCCCATTAGGCCGTGGCAAACTATTGAATGAACCCATAATAAAAGCCATCGCAACTAAGCATGATAGTACGGAAGCGCAAATAATCATAGCTTGGCACCTCAAAATCGGTAACGTAGTTATTCCCAAGTCAATAACACCTAGCCGTATCCTAGAAAACTATCAAGCCTCTAAAATAAATTTAGATTCAGACGACGTAGCGCAGATACTAAAGCTTGATGCGGGGATAAGGGTTGGTCCGGATCCGCTTCAATTCAAATAAAAGTAAAGTCTCTGACAACCATAGCAGGACAATACGATGCCTTGCATTAAAGGTTTAGGTCGTTAATTTAGCCCAGGTTGCCGACAACGTCCCTAACCCAAGGCTAATTACAAACAAATTAGACTTTACCAAGACACCTTGACTTATCAGAGCAACCTTGGAAAATTCAGAATCAATATTTGATAAAGGCTTAGCTCGTATTAGAATGACTGGAGTTTGCCGAATCATTATTTACTCTATCCTATAAGCTATTAAAAGATGCTGCGCTTCGGAGCAAACAAATTCGAGCATTAATTTGTTTGTAAATTTCAGAATGGACATCTTTGAAATTCCAACCATCTATGGCTTACTAGCAAGTCTTTCTTTTATATCTTGAATGAAAGATACGCAGCGCAAAGGACAGGACATCTTAATAAGAGTATTGCAATACAGGCGATTAAATGGTCATTCATAGTAATTATCCGAAGCATGCTCAATAAGTTGGAAGAAGGGTATGGATCGGACTAGTCCCGATTGAAAGACACAACCGAGGATGGCACCGCTATGCCAAGCAACGATCCAGAAAACTGATGATTTGGATGTGGTTTCCTCAATCGAGCAAGAATGATATCAATCTAGATCCCTGTCATTTGATGGTAGAGCACTATGGACACTCAGAAGCACGAAAACAAGAGCAGAAATACCATCTATTTTGCTGCAGAGTCGGCCTTGGACGCTAGCAGAGTGCGGAAGCGATGTAAGAAAGCATTGCTAGGAATTCCGATCATGACCCGAAGAATACCATTCAGCAACGATGGATCTCTTTAGCCGCAGACATGCACCCCCCAAATATCGGGCCAGAGCTCGAAAATGTGCTATACTTGCAAGGATTTACATTCTCATCATGACTGTTAAGTACATTTGTCACGTAAAATTCCCTGCTGATGTTGCAAACCTATGGGAAGGTTGGGTTAATTTTCATAAAGCTGGGGCCCCTCTGGCAGCAGGGGTTATTCGTCGTGAAATTTTCCATGGATTGATGGACCGCCAAGGATTTGTTTTTATCGAAGCTGAATCTTATGCAGCCGTAGCACAGGATCTCGGTGGCTTTGTTTTGGGTGGACTTGACTTTGATCTCATTCCTGTTTTTGACAATCAGGAAGCAACAGATGCAATTCTTGGACTAATGCCCCAACTGAATAAGTCATAAAGAATGCATACGGGAGAGCATTAGATTGAATTGGATCAACTAATTTATCACAAAAATTGATTGATCCAAAGTTGCCATCACCAGACCAGCCTTGCTCAACTTGAATCCTTAGGAGAAAAATTATGTCATCGCTATTTAATCAATTGGCTTTTATCAAGCTGGAAAACGGCAAGTCAAGCCTCTTTCTAGACTTGATGAAAAGTCCGGACGGTAATGAAGTTACAAGGTCCTTCCCTGGGAACATCTTATTTGAGGTTACACAAGATGACCAAGATGAAAATTCGATCATTATTAATGAAAAATGGGATAGTAAGGTATCATGGGAAAAGTACATGAAATTCCGAGCTAACTCTTCATTCGTAAATAAATTAAGCTCCTTCCTTGCAGCACCGCCTGAGTTCAAAATAGTCTCAGCTATTGACTAAATGCTTGAGGAGATTCTAAGTACAAGCGTTAATTCATTGGGCAGATCCACTTTTTTCGTCTCTTTGCCCTAATATTGCTGACTGTTTACAGTCATAGCTGAAATTCTTCATAGGCTAATTCGCCTTTTTTGCCTAGCTACTATCCTCTGATGAACCCAAAGTACTATCAGCAAGCAGATAAATGCCTGGTAGTACTTTTTTATGAGCTCAACAACGTAAAAATTGGGAGCCGATCTGGGGTGGATAACCTTGGATCTGAGATTATTTGAAATCGCCAAGCCTGTTCCGTTGTAAAATAGCAGTCACATGAATCTGACTTTTCTTACCACGAGGGGCTCCATAACTTTTAATCTCAGCATGAGATATTCTCGAAAGACTTCGTATAATCATTCGCGAAGCTAATACACACCTCTGACAACACAGATCATTCTGAAAGCACGGCCAACCCTGCTTCGATCAATGAGACCACTAAGTCTTCTCACACAATTTCTAGTGCCCCTATTACTTGATACACAATCAACAGCAGCAAATGCATGCGATCCATTCGCGGCTTACCCTATGCACTTTGGCAGGAAAAAACCTTCTAGCTTAATAAGTTTATCGCTACATCATCCAATCCAGGCGAGGGCTTTAGTGCCGAAGCCAGAGTTTACTATTATTACATTCTTGCAGACTATTCAGTGCTAATGGGTTAGGACATGCCTACAAAACACCCAATTCAACACAAGGATTAGCGAAGATGAAGATAAGCAGACAGGCGGTAAAGTCCATACTTGATAAGAAGTATGCAATGAACAACTATCTGTAGAACATTGGACGCCTGCAGGCGATTCTTCTATGGCCTAGCGGAAATAGTCCCGATAGCTACACACCAGAATGGACAGTGACAAGACAAACCCTGATGAATGGCTAGCAGCGTACAGCGTCTTCGCCCTCTCAGCTCACCCTTCCAGGCAAGAAAACGCCGTCGTGGGCACATCTTGATGAATCACAAGCAAGCAATGGAACGCAGCCTGCGCGGCCAGAGGAATGGATCCAGTTAGCGAAAGCCTACTTTTTAGCAGATAGCACCATGATCTCCATTGCAGAGCTGCAGAAGGCCATACGCTGGTCAACGATCGTAATCCGACCAAGACAGGCAAAAGATGCAATCTGCTGAGCGGGGTTAACTGCTTAGTTGATTTGCAAGATGCAAGTCTTATACCGCTCATTATATACAGACAGTCATCCAAGACGTGTGCTCATCGGGAGAATAGACTCAACTTGATAGCGAAACCACCTTAAAATAATCCAAGTCACTGAATTTCATTCGCCAGGGCTGCTATTTGAGATTAAATCAAACTTTAGTTTGAATTCCAATGGCAGAAGACTTGGCTGTCGCCGATTGGCTGTGCGGTGCTGACGCGCCAGATAAAGCACAAAAGAAGGTTGTTTTGGGGCCCGTGGCATTAGAATGGCAATGCCAAAACGGCAAGCCAGGAAGCTCCTTTCAAAGCCAAGCAACCTCCCAGACAACAGACTTATTCATTTCACCATACAAATGATTCATCAACATATTTTTGCATCACCTCGACCTGGAATGTCAGAACAGGAATTTCAAGACTACTGGCGTTATGTGCATGCGGTCCAATATGCAATACCAATTCCCCAGGTAAGGAAATACAAGATTGACTGCGCGATAGAGCTCAGAAATACATACAATCCCATGGCCTATTCTGGCCTGGCCGAGATATGGTTGAAGAATGATGAAGAGCAAGCGGAGTCATTGCAAACACCGGAATATCTGGAGGGAGCAAAAAAAGATGAACGGAAATGGGCCGCAGCCTGGCAAACTCTGGTCCTTGATACATATTCAAGCCTACTTCATGAAAACACAGTACAAAATAGAGAGCAGCAAGAATACAAGCTTCTCGTTTTACTGAAGAGGAGAGAGGATCAAAGCCTTGATCAATTTCGTCAGCACCTTTTAACCGATAATGCACGGCTCGCAAGGAATATACCCGGGCTTATTCGTAACTTATGTTGCTTCACAAGGGATCGTTACTATACCAACGGCGCCGAGCCCTTTTTCGACTATGTTGGCCATTTTTCAACAACATCCTTCCTTGGACTTAAAGAGATGATCGGAAGCAAGGAGTGGCAGGGAGCCATGCATGCCGATTTTCTGGCGATAGCTGATCCGTGGATTCACGCATGCATGACCGTCCGCTCGGAATGGATCATTGGACCTGAGCCTAGGGGCTAAAGGATCAATCCAACCCACCACTAGTAACTCCTCCAAACTAAAAATTAATTATGAACCCCGAAAAGCTTGTCCTATCCCTATTTGACGATCTATATAACTCAAGATTTGATAGTTTTCTCGATCGGCTTGCTGAAAGTATTCATCTCAGCATGCCCCAAAACGCCCAAAATGCTGTTATTCCATTTACAGGCGAATGGTACGGCCGTGAAGCTGTTACCAAATTCCTGGAAATACGGGCTGCCACAACAGAAAGCAAGAACCAATTGCGTTCTGTTTCAGTATCAGGGCAAACTGCTTTTGTGATTATTCATGCTGAAGGTATCTGTAAGCCTTCTGGTCAAGCTTTCGAAATTGAAGATCTGCATCAAATCAGCTTTGATGACAACGAAAAAGTAATTTCCTGGAAGTTATTTGCTGATTTAGGACCTCTGAGTGCCGCTTTTTCTGCCAACCTACCCTCGCAATTAATCAAGGCGGTTGAAGCCAACGATGGGGCTGAGGTTCGCCGACTGATTAATTTGGGTGGCAATGTCAATACTCGATCAGAAAATACAGGGCTAACCTTATTAATGATGGCGGCCTGCCAAGGTAATCACCACATTGTAGATCTACTGTTAAAGGCTGGCGCCGACCTCTATACGACTGATCCCTACACTGGTGCAACAGCACTCCATAAAGCCTGTCAAGGTGGTAGTGCGGATGTGGGCCGCCTATTAGTTGAAGCCGGCGCATTTATCGATGCAGTTACCCCGACGATGGGGCACACCCCGATTATGGATGCTCTCTGGTATAAATCAGCTTCAATGATTGAAGAGTTATTAAAGTATGGCCCAAATATTGAAACCATGACCCATTACGGCTTTTCACTTTGGGATCACTTAAATTACGAGGCTTCAGTTCAAGGAACGGCCGCCGGGAAGGACCTCTTCGCATCCATAGAATCACTCATATTTGCCTATCGTGACAACTGTAAGAAAACGATTGAAAGCCAAAAACTTCTTGATGCCAGCATCAAGGGGGACACTGCGTCAGCACGTCAATCTATCCAATCAGATGCAAGTAATCTAGAGCAAAGACACCCGCATGTTAATAGCTTTAGCGACGGTCACACTCCCCTATTGATTGCCTGCAGAGATAATCATCCAGCTATTGTTGATTTACTGCTAGAAGCAGGGGCAGAAGTAAATTCTTTTGACTGGATTTTTAAGGGGTACACTATTCACAAGGCAACCTATAATGGTCGCGCCGATATTCTCCAAAAACTCTTAAAATCAGAAAAAATGACTGTCGACGTTATCAATGCGCAAGGACGCATTAATGGCTACAGCCCTTTGCATGATGCTCTTTGGCATGGCTTTGAAGAGTGCGCAAGGCTTCTGCTAGAGGATTCACGCTGCAAACTAGGTCTCGTAGGCCACGATGGAAAGGATGAATTAACCATCAGTAAAGAGGTTTTTGGCGAGGATCACGAGTTAACGCTACTCATCGGCAAACTGTTGAATCAACAAGAACGATTGCACTGACCACTAAGTAATTGTCGTGAGGGATTACCTGGAAATACCAACGGTGCCATTTTTTGCTCTTTTAAATAGCCAAAAGCCCCTTGGGATTATTGCTACTGATCAATGCCCCATCGAATACGTACATAAACTCACCGTGCTTAATTTTATTTCTACTTATTTTGGCAAGAAAACTAGTCTTGAGTTCTCAAAAATTCACTAGATGCTTATTTTAAGAATGATCAGACAATCTTAGTTGTCCGTCCTGCAGCAATGATTTCACTATATGCAGAGCTGGTTGCGATGTTGTGGTGAACTTGGGCAGTCGATTCAGATGGTAGCGAATCTAATTAAAAGCGTAGATATTTACTTAGGCCAAGTGGCTTACTAAGAACTCCTGACTCCTTTCAAAAGCAGACTAAAAGCAATAATGCTTGCCAAAAAAAAGAGCACAATAGAATGTGCTCTTTAAATTAATTTTGAGAATCTATCGCAAAGTTGCGATTAATAGAAGGCCAGTGTTGCCATCAAGGCAGCACCAAAGGTACCCGTCTGTGCTGATGGGTTTCCTGAAGAGCCAACCTTGGTATCCGATGTTGACCAGTATAGGTAGGGGGACAGACTAAGATACTTAGCTACTTGCCAGTTCAAGAATCCCATTAAAATCCAGGGAGGAGTGGCTGTGTTGTCGATAGCCCCACCACTCGTGTTTGACTTAATCATACCAATTTGGCCAAAGGAAGTGCCGATTGCGATATTATCCCTGAAGAGCTTCTCGTACTGCAAAGTAATGAGCCATGTATTGCTAACAGCTGTATCACCATTTTTAACTAGGTATCCATCAGCTGCGGCCGTATAGAAGCCATAATTCATACCACCACTGATTGAGAATTTTTGAGGAATAATGAAATAGTAGCCGCCAACCGAGGCCGTGTTGACGTTCATTGGCGTTGACCAATTAAACGGATTAAACGAAGCATTGGATCCTTCCTGGAAGAAATATCCTCCCAGGTTGCTCGGCATTGGGTAGGCTGTGTTTGTCCAGGCCGCTTGGAATCCACCTCGCGCTCCTGAATAGGATAATTGCACAACTGCAGTTGAGCCATTGTTGTTATCAACAATGCCAGTTATTCCGCCAGTTTGGGGGTTGCCAGCGATAATGCCACCTCCCAAAGCCCAACCATCTTTGGCATATGTGATTCCAGCACCAGGACCTAGGGTCAAAGGATAAGTACCCGGAACGGATGCGTAGTCAACAATGTCAAGAAGCAAGCTTCTTAGGCCAAGGTAGCTATTGCCCTTTTGAGAATATCCGGCTGTACTTACAGGAAGCAAATCATAGGAATAGAGGCGCGGACCGGCCATCACCTTTATATTATCATTAATGTAGAAGCTGTACCATGCCCTAAACAGTTGCAATGTATTTTGGGTCGGAAAGCAATAAAAATGCGCCGTCCCTGGTGACGGAGTACCGCAGCCAGGGGTATCCAATTGATAGTTTGTTAAAATACCTGAAATAAAGAGCTGGTCCTTGCCGAAAAAGCTAATTGTAGCCGTTGGGACAATTGTATACTGATTGTAAAGGTTTGAATAGCGCTGATTAAGTGCATTTGCAGCGCTAGAGCCAAAGAACGTATTGATTGATGTGGTATCTATCGCAAATAGGGCAAATTTAATCTTTGGATTAAAAACGGGATACTTTTTCTCGGTTGAGGGACCTGTAGCCGCAGAACTTGCCAGTAAATCCGTTTTTTCAGTTGATGTAACCTTGGATTGCTCAATAACCTGGCTAACTCCAGACTCGGCAACTAGGATGTTGCCTTGCTGATCGCGACCCGTTTGAATGCTAAGGGCTTTAGAGTTGAGTATGGGAAGGTTGAGTTCAGCTGAAGCTTCAGAAGGCTTGGCACTTAGGAGATTGCTTGAAGACAGCGCAGCAGAGGCGGCACTCGGCAATTGTGTTGATTCACCTTGCGGTGCCACTGCCTTAGCGGGCGCAATATTTGCACCTAAAAGCAACATTGCGGCAATAGAGAGGGCCTTGCTGCGTTTACGTGATTTCATACAAAAAAAATTCTCTTGTCATGTTACCACACATTTGCAGCTTGTTGGACTCGCAATTGCCAAGCTTGTGTTGGGGATCTGACATTTCACTCAAGGGCCCAAGCCTGACTAAAAAAGGGTTCAATTTCAAGACTTAACATGAGCGCTCCCGATTTAGAAGAATTGTCTTGACCGGTTCGAACCTACCAGAAAGCAGAACTCAACCATGCCAATACAGAAATTGACACAGCTTTTTGGGCCTGTGGGATCGCATTCTTTATCTACGGCTTTTATCGAGTTGAGGTAACAGCCTTGGCTATTGCATAATTATTGTCAGCACGGCTGATTATCCACCGAGATAGGCCATTTCCGCGTGAATAGGTATTAATTGATTGACATTTTTACTGGAGAAAACCGTCGATTCTCCTTGATTATCCTTCTTAAGGTTGGGCGCAAGGGAATACTCATGCCTTTCTTCACTGTAGCGATCATCACGCTGCAGCCAAAGCTTATGGATGGCTGATTGGATCTCCAATAAGCTACTATGCGGCTGCAGACTAGGCCTCAAATCCGTACCAGCAGAAGCAAACAAGCAGCTGAATGCCATACCATCTGCAGTGACGCGTAAACGATTACAGTCGCCACAGAAAGGCGCGCTTATTGAGGAGATAATTCCCAGGAAACCATGACCATCTTTATACTTCCATCGGGTTGCTGTTCCATGGGGATCTCGGCTTACAGGTTCAAGGGACCAACGGGAACCGATCTGCTCAACCATCTCAGATGCACTCACGACGTCGTCTATCGTCCAGCCATTGCGATTGCCGACATCCATGAACTCAATCAAACGTAGCTCCATGCCGTACTTTCGGGCCAGCTCCGCCAAGGCCACGAGTTGATGGGCATTACCCGAACGGGTGATCACCGCATTGAGCTTGAGCGCCCCAACGGCCGGATTGAAGCCAGCAGCAATGGCATGGTCAATGGCAGCAAGCACTTTCGTCAAAATAATCTCTCCTGCCGCTTCTCCGCCCTGTAATCCGGCCATTGTTGCCACGCTGGCGGCAGTGGTGCCGTCGAGACTCAGGGTGATCCGATCAAGGCCTGCCTGGCGGAGCCTGAGGGCGCGTTCGGCAGTGAGCAAAACACCATTGGTTGTCAGGGCCATGTCCTTGAGTTGCCCTCGGGGATCATCAGAGCCTCGTTGCCGCAACGGCTGTAAAGCCACAATGAGATCCTCCAATCCTGCATGCAAAAGAGGTTCTCCGCCCGTCAGCCTGAGGGTGTGGCCCCCGAGGGACACAAAGGCTTCGACCAACTGAATCCTCTGCTCGATAGTCAGAAGACCAGCAGGCTCCTTGCTATCGGGGCAGCAATAGGGGCAAGCCAAATTACAGCGAGCTGTCAGCGAGAGACGTAACACTCCCAGGGGACGTCCTCTCCTATCACCTGGGGGTTGCACAGACATTTTACCGTTCAACATTTATGTTAGCCTAGCGAAGCGGTCCATTGATTTGCCTGCCGTGCTGCCCTTGGGGCAAGACCCCTTCCCAGGTCAATATTATGGTCGCCGATAGAGATCGAGATCGCTACCGTCAAGTGATCCTACAGCGCTCTAAACGTCCATTGCATCATGGTCGTCTCGAATCCCATGACGCAAAAGGCTACGCTGTGAACCCAATCTGCGGTGATGTCGTAGAAGTCACATTGGCATTGTCGAAAGATGGCCTATCGATTGCAAGAATTTGCCACATGAGTGATGGTTGTGCCGTCTGCATTGCTTCTGCGGATTTGATGGTCGATATGGTCACTGGCCAGGCCATCAATCAGGTCCAAGGGACAGCCCATACCTTCAAAGCAATGCTGAATGGCCAGACCCAATTAGCAGACAGTCATCCACTTGCGGCACTTAGCCCATTAGCCCATTTACCCGGTCGTGCCCGTTGCGCAGGTTTGGGCTGGGATGCCCTTAAACAAGCAACTAAGACTTTAAAAAGTTTTGACTAGGCAAAATCCTGGGGTTGATCAAGATCATCTCCCGTGGCTACATCGCCTACTTCGACTAGCTTAAGAGCTTGCGAATGCTCCTTCAAATAGAATCCTGCACCAAGGTCGCCTTGAAGAGAACTCTTGACGCCTAGCCAATGGTCTTGGCCGATGAGAACTGGATGGCCCCGGTGGCCGGCGTAGCACGCCGCGACTAGGGATTCGGACCTGGAACGGACTCGCAGGATCGCCTCTGCGGTCAAGCCTGGTAGGTCCACCAGGGTAATCACGGCCCTCATTGGAGCGGCTAGGGCATCCATGGGGGTCCCAGCCATGGCATCAAGGCCACAGCGCAACGAGGAGGCCATCCCACTGGACCAGTGGGGATTCACGATCGCTCGACAGCCGTCCAAAGGCGCTACCCAAGCCCCTAGCACCACGACCACCTCCTCACAACCAGCCTGATGGAGCAAGCGAATGGAACGGTCCACCAACCTCTCCCCTTGCCAGAGCACGCCGGCTTTTGGTTCTCCATAGCGACGGCCTGCGCCGGCCGCCAGGACCAGTCCCATGTCCCGCCAACCTGACGCCCTCACGGGTGGATGGTGCCCTGGGTCTGTGACAAGGGAAGTCCTGTCCGCGACTGCCTTAACATCACCACCTCAGCCAAGATCGAAAGGGCCGTTTCCTGCGGCGAACGGCCACCTAAATCCAAGCCAATGGGCGAACGCAACCGCGCGATTTCAGTTGAAGACAAACCAGCTTGGGCGAGCCTTTCGAGGCGATCACCATGGGTTTTTCGTGATCCCATAGCGCCCACATAGCCAGCTTGACTACGCAAGGCGATCTTGAGGACAGGAATATCAAATTTGGGGTCATGGGTGAGTACACAGATAACTGTCTCAGCCGAAATTGTTTGCTCAGCCAACCAGCGATGGGGCCATTCACAGATCACCTGATCCGCCATAGGAAAACGCCTTTCAGTTGCAAAGATCGCCCTGGCATCGCAAACAACGACGCGAAACCCTAGGGCTTTTGCCAAGGTGGCCAACGCTGCACTGGTATCAATGGCCCCAAAAATCCACAATGGCGGGCGAGGGTGATACTCCCGAATGACGACGGCCCTACCCTCAGAGAATCGCTCTAGGCACGCATCGCTCGGCCAATCGCGCCCTGCGCCTGTTTTGATGCCCTTGTGCCAGCGACTCGCCATGCGTGCATCGAGCTCCTGGCTACCGAGGCTGCCCACGCTGCGTCCATCGCTTAGCAGCAATTGCTCACCGGGCCGATCAAGCCGAGTGGCCATCAACACGGAGCGATCGGCGGCGAGACAATCAAAGAGGACATCCGCATGGGGCCAAAGGGTGGGATCTAGGCGTTCCACCACTAACTCAATCACGCCTCCGCAGGTCAGTCCAACGCTGAATGGATCCTCGCCATCTGCGGCTTCATAGCGCAGATACTCTGAATGTCCAGAATTGAGAACCCGTTCGGCAGCCCCGACAACCTCGGACTCCACACAACCGCCACTAACCGCCCCCACGACCGAGCCGTCGCCCATCAGCAAGAGGCTGGATCCGTTGGGCTTCGGTGCGGAGCCCGTGATGGCGACAACAGTGGCTATGGCTATGGGCTCACCACCACGCCAGGCCTGCTCCAGCTGGCTCAGCAGGGCGGAAGTCGTGGAAGGTTCAACGACTGACATCGAATGCGGTGGCCTCAAAAATAGTGTGAGAACTCGGCAGAAGATTGCAAGCCTATTGAAGAAAGAGACGTACCCGTGCAGGACTGCGGCACCTGACTCACCAAAGGTCTATTGATCAACGAGTCCAAATTGATCATAACGCCAAGCAGGGGCCAGAGCGAAGCGAAAGCCCATCCCTCAGATCTTCTCGCATGGCACCATGCTAGGCCTTTTCGACACTATTCCCTTCACTAGAAGTATAAACAGACAAAACTGGCCTTCCTGCGCAAGCAGGCAAGCCAACACCCCAATGGCGAGGAAGCAAATCAAAGCATTATTTATGCCACTGGCGGCTGGTAATTGTGGTCACCATGCTCCCTCTGAAAACTGGTGATGCCTTTGGGGTCCATAATACCAACCGAACCTGCTTGGATCGCTTCAGGTGATTTGGGTGGTATGCCCAAAAGCTCCTTTACCTGGCCGAGCGGCAAATCCTTCATAGAAAAATAATCAATGTCATACATCACATCTCGGTTGCATTTACGTCCGCGAATAATTGCATCGGCAAGGCGAGTAGGCATGCCAGGCAAGTCTAAATGCCCCTTGTCTGCATTCAGTACGCCACCTCCCCATTGATCCAGCCGACCTGTTTCAAATAGGGACACAATTGCAACAATGAAAGAAAACCCACTTGGATCCGGGATTGCCGAGCCAATAAAGGAAAAAACTTCCAACTCGCCTTCAATCGTTGTTGCATAATCCGCCAACACATGGAGCCAGTCATGCTGGGCAATACTTGGATTGACACTTCCCTCTTGGCCTGTGAAAACAAACCCCCTACCTTGATAGTACTCCCAAATCGTACGACCCAAGGTACCAGCTGCACAGTGCTCCAAGTTCAACCATTGACCCAAGAGGTCAAGATCCTCTTCATCACCTTCAAAGGGATCCAAAAGATGCTTGTGCACACGCATCATTTTCCCACCTTTTTCAAGGTTCCTAGGATCCCCCAAATATCCCTTCCGGTGAAGATCATTGGCTACAATCGCATAGGCACCGCGGCTCATATCTCGCCCAACGCTCAAAAACTCATCGTGAATTGCAAGCGATTCCGCAATCTCTTCTACCGCGGAAGCCACTGCTTCTGGCAGGGGGTCTAGAACCAACTCCGCCAATAGGAACAGCTGCAACAATCGGTGCTTAATTGCAGCCGGAACATCTAGAAATCCAGGCCCTAGAGCTTGAATGCTGAATTCAGAATTCAAGCTTATTGACTCAGGACTAACACCAAGAAGAGAGGCACCAATCGCATGAATAAGCTCGATCTGGGTACGACCCGAAGGGCGATTTACGCCACCTACTTGATTACTAAGAAAATAAAGAGCCTGAAGAGCTTGCTCTCTTTGCTCCTGACTCAAAGCCTTGAAATCAGGATCAAGCGTAAGTGTTGAAATATTGACCATTGACAGTAGCGATATTTATCAAATTATTTCTAGCATGAAGCAGACCCATCTGAATCCCTAGCCCTGTGCCGCATCGGCACATCCGATAGGCCCCATGGGTCTCTCCGGTTAAATTTCACAACATCTCAATGCAAATCGCCCAACTTGCCTGCTGGTGGCCCTAAGCCCCGCTCTGAAATTTTCAACGCGTATGCCCGATGCCGGTTTCGAACCAGCGACATCCTGCTTGTAAGGCAGGCGCTCTACCGCTGAGCTAATCGGGCGACCTGGCCATTCTGCCTCCTCCCCCCCCCTTCTAGCCCTATCGGCATGGCCAGCGGCTCCAGTCACGATCGCGCCACTTGGTGGCTGGCGCTGGCCTTTGGCCTGCTCTGTTGGCCCGTGCTGGGCTGGATCGGCAGCTGCAGCGGCGCCCTGGCTTTCCTAGTCGGCGGTCTACTGCTCTCACCGGATTTGGACACCATCTCCAGGCCAACCCGGCGTTGGGGGCCCCTGCAACTGCTGTGGTGGCCCTATCGCAGCCTGTTCAAGCACCGCTCCTTGTTCTCCCACAGCCCTGTTTTAGGGACCGGGGGGCGCCTCGCCTACCTCGCTGGCTTGGCATTGGCATTGGCATGGCTGCTGGCGCCGTGGGGAGCTCCAACTCCAGGGGTCCTGTTCCAATGGGGCCAACAGATTTGGAACCAGAATCGGGCCCTGGTGCTCCTGACCCTGGCCGGCCTGGAAGCCAGCAGCTGGTTGCATCTAATCCAGGATGGCGATCCGATCCCCAAACCTCCCCGGATTTTGCGTCTGCTTAGCCGGCGAAGCCGGCGTCAAGCCAAACGGAGGCAACCAAGGCGAAACGGCCCGCATCACTAATCCATGTTCAACACCCAGCTGCGGTGTCTGCCTGGAACTGACAGGGTGGGATGCCCCTGGCAGCCCCTGTGATGGACGCCCCTAACCAGGCCGACCCGGCCGTCCGCACCAGTGATGGCTCCCTGCAGGAGGCCTTCACTGATTTGGTTACCGTCGTGGCGCGGCTGCGGGATCCCGAACAGGGCTGCCCTTGGGACCTGGAGCAGACCCATGCCTCCCTGGTGCCCTACGTGCTGGAAGAGGCCCATGAGGTGGCCGATGCGATCCGCCATGGCGACGATCGCCACCTGGCCGAAGAACTGGGTGACCTATTGCTGCAGGTGGTGCTGCACGCCCAGATCGCCAGCGAAACGGGACGCTTCGATCTGGCCACGGTCTGCGCTGGCCTGGGCGCCAAGTTGGTGCGACGCCATCCCCATGTGTTTGCTGCTGGGGTTGGGGATGGGGATGGGCCGGTGGACAGGCCAGGGGCCATGCCCGTAGGAGCCAACCGGGGCCGGGCCGGAAACACTGCTGCAGTGAAGCGAAGCTGGGAGGCGATTAAGGCTGCTGAGCGCTCTGGAGAACCGGGTTCTGACCAGGCGGTTGCCCCTTCCGCCAGTCCCCTTAGCGACCGGCTGGCGAGCAAGGTGCGGGGCCAGCCCTCCCTGGCCGGGGCGATGACGATCTCGCGCAAGGCGGCGGCGGCGGGCTTCGAATGGGACAACATCGACGGGGTTTGGGAAAAAGTGGCTGAGGAGCTTGACGAGCTCAAGGAGGCCATCGCCAGCGGCGACCGATCCCATGCCGAAGAGGAACTGGGTGATGTGCTCTTCACCCTGGTGAATGTGGCCCGCTGGTGCGACCTGGATCCGGACGCTGGGCTGGCTGGCACCAACCACCGCTTCCTTGAGCGCTTTTCAAGGGTCGAAGCGGCCCTGGGGGGAGAGCTCCAGGGCAAGGGCATCTCGGAGCTAGACGCCCTTTGGCAGCAGGCCAAGGCCCAGATCAGGGCGGAAAGGCCAAGCCAGAAGCCGCCAGCCCCCTGGGCTCTGGAAGGGACCTGAGATCACCCTGGTTAAAGCCTCCCCAACTGGAGAGGGCTGCCCTGGGGTGGGATGGAACCCTTGGGCCGCTTCCAGGTCTGGGGGCTTAGCCTGCGTTTAGAAACGGGATAGGCGCCATCCCAACGGGGAGCCGCAGCAAAAGCCAGCCGTTACAACCTAGCCTTAGGACCATTAGAGGCCCTTGTCGATGGGGAGTCCGATCAGTCAGGAGACTTTTATTGCCAGGGCAAGGGCGAGATTCGGCGACAAGTATGACTACTCGACCATGCTCTACAAAAGCTTCAAGACGCCCATCAAGATCCGTTGTCGAAACCACCCAGTGAGGTTGGTTGTGATCACGCCCGAAAAGCACCTAGAAACGACTGGGGGCTGCAAGTATTGCCTAAAGATGTACCGTAGCCAACGCACCGATCCTGACCACCCACTCCCCCTTGATGACCAGGCGCCAGGCAGTGAATAATTATTGGATTAATCAATCCGAAAAGGACTAAACTTGGGTTGACTGGGTTGGATCTGGCAGCGAATCGCAATAGGCAGTCAGATCCATGGCTCACCAACAATCAGCCAGCGAGTGAGGTACCCGGGTAAAAGACTGGGGGCTCGGACAGCCAGGCGAAGTCAATGCCATGGACCGCCACGAGGCCACCATCAGCGTCACGCAACTGCATGAAAGCCTCCCACTCCTCCTTTGTGTTCCAATTTTCATAAGCCCTGAAGATATTGGGATCCTCGGAGTCAAGGCTGATGTCAAAGAAAAGATTACCCTGGGCCTGCTTACCTACCGCTACGCCCTTAGGACTTTTCATGATTTCAACAATTTTATCGCGGTACTCTGGCTTGGACTTCATCACGGCGGACATTGTGAAATTAGCCATTTTTAGAATGATTTAAAAGTCTAGATCCAGGCTAACTTATTTTGAATGCCTGAAATAAGGCGACAAAGTTAGCGCTAGCTTGAATCCATTACCATTTTTACAGCGTATATGCATCAATAGTCAACCCTAGTCCTAGGCCTTTATTCTTTCTTAATGCATAAGGCCTACTTGGCTTACCATGGCCGCCTTGAATCAACGGACAAAATGTAATCTCAAATACATATGCAGCCTCCTTGCCCTGTCTCCGGCCGAGCGCTGGTGTTGATTTGGCCATATGTCAATAAACTTAAGACCCTGCTGGCCGGGCTGACCTGAGGGACCCGGCATGGAAGGGTCACTTCGGCTTAGTGCACCCACAATTCAATCCATTTCTCGTCAACCAATGCTTCGGCGATGGTCACCCTGGGGATGGCTAGGGGGATCGATGACCATGGGCCAGGCTAGGGGCCCAGACGATGGAGCTCTGCTGCCGCCCCAATGGATCAAGGGACCCGATCTAACCTACAAATGTGTCAATCGGTCAGGGTTCCGGAATCAACAAGGCGCACCGGGCCTTAAAAAAGCGAGCATAACTTCCAATTAATGTCTGCTCAAAAGGCGGCCGTAGGACACATGTCTGAGCTCAAATGCCCATTTAGTGGCCACGTGGGTGCCGTAACCCCTTCTGGTGGCACCACCAACCAACAGTGGTGGCCCGATCAGATCAAGGTTGGCTTGCTCCATCAGCACCACCCCGCCTCCAATCCCCTCGGGTCCGGCTTCGAGTACTCAGAAGCCTTTGCGGGACTGGACTACGCGGCCCTGAAATCCGATCTGCGGGCCCTCATGACCGATTCCCAGGAGTGGTGGCCAGCGGACTGGGGACATTACGGGGCGCTGTTCATCCGCCTGGCCTGGCACAGCGCCGGTACCTACCGGATCTCTGATGGTCGCGGAGGCTCCGGCCATGGCAATCAACGTTTTGCGCCTCTCAATAGCTGGCCTGACAACACCAACCTGGACAAGGCACGTCGCCTGCTCTGGCCGCTAAAGCGCCGTTATGGCAATCGGATCTCCTGGGCCGACCTGATTGTGCTGGCAGGCACGGAGGCCCTGGAGTCGATGGGTTTCGCCACCCTGGGCTTTGCCGCCGGTCGCACCGACATCTGGCAACCGGAAGAGGATGTGTTCTGGGGTCGCGAGACCAGCTGGCTTGGTGATGAACGCCACGGTGCTGACGGCGGACTCGATCAACCTCTGGCAGCGGTTGAAATGGGCCTGATCTATGTCAACCCCGAGGGTCCCCATGGCCATCCTGACCCGGTGGCCTCAGGGCGAGATGTGCGTGACACCTTCGCCCGCATGGGCATGACCATTGAGGAAACGGTGGCCCTGGTCGCAGGCGGCCACACCTTCGGGAAATGTCATGGTGCTGGGCCCGCCACCAATCTGGGGGCGGAACCTGAGGGGGCAACCCTGGAGTCCCAGGGGTTGGGCTGGGCGAACAAGTACGGAAGTGGCAAGGCCGAACACACGATCACCAGTGGAATTGAAGGGGCCTGGAAACCCAACCCAACCCAATGGGATCAAGGCTATTTCGAAATGATGTTCACCTATGAGTGGGAGCTCACCAAGAGCCCTGCCGGTGCTTGGCAATGGGTCGCCAAGGACGTCCGTCCTGAGCATCTGATTCCCGATGCCCACGTGCCTGGATTGCATTCGGCACCGATCATGACCACCGCCGATCTCTCCCTGCGCCATGACCCAATCATGGAGCCAATCGCGAGGCGTTTCCATCGGGATCAACAGGCTTTCGCAGACACCTTCGCCCAAGCCTGGTTCAAGCTGACCCACCGCGACCTGGGTCCCCGCTCGCTCTACCTCGGGCCGGACATCCCTAGCGAAGAGTTGATCTGGCAAGACCCCCTACCCGCCGTTGTCAATCCCTTAGTGGATGCCACCGATTGTTCGCTGTTGAAGCAACAAATCCTGGCCACGGGCTTAACAGTGCCTGAGCTGATTGCAACAGCCTGGGCATCGGCCTCCACCTTCCGGGGGTCAGACAAACGCGGCGGAGCCAACGGCGCCCGCATCAGGCTTCAACCCCAACGCAGCTGGGAGGTGAATGACCCTGAGCAACTCGCACGGGTCCTGTCCCAGTTGGAGGCAATTCAGGGGGCATTTAACAGCAACCGTTCTGATCGCAAGGTCATCTCCTTGGCCGATCTGATCGTGCTGGCCGGTTGTGCGGCCCTGGAACAGGCGGCCGCAGCCGCTGGTTTCAGCGTGACCGTTCCGTTCCGGCCTGGTCGCACCGATGCCAGCGCTGAGCAGACGGACAGCGCCGGGTTCAATTGGCTCAAACCCCTAGGCGATGGCTTCCGCAACTGGCAGAGGGCCGATCTGCCGATTCGCGCCGAGGAACTACTCCTGGACCGGGCCCAGCAATTGGGATTGAGCGCGCCTGAATTGACGGTTCTCGTGGGAGGTTTGCGGGTGCTTGGCGCCAACAGTGGCGGCAGCCGCCATGGCGTCTTCAGCGATCGTATTGGCCTGTTGAGCACGGATTTCTTCGTGAACCTGCTCGACATGGACACGGCCTGGGGTCCGGGCACAAGCGACAACCTCTACGAAGGCCGCAGCCGTGCTGATGGCAGCCTGCGCTGGACGGCGACCCGCGCTGACCTTGTCTTTGGCTCCAACAGCCAGCTGCGGGCGATTGTGGAGATCTATGCCCAAGCGGACGGCGCTGAGCGCTTTGTTCACGACTTTGTCAAAGCGTGGGTGAAGGTGATGGAGTTAGACCGGTTTGACCTGCACCGTCCCAGCCCCTGAACCTGCCTAGAAACCCCGGCCAAACCTGTCGCCCTCCTGCGACTTACCGGTCCCACCATTAGATTCTTCGAAAGCTTTGATCTCAGGTCTTTAGCTGGAATAGAGAGCTAGAGAGGCGACGAATCGGCAGCAAGGTTTAGTCGACCAGAACCACCGCTTAGCCTGCCAGCGTTGGTTGGACTATCGCTCTCCGCCGACCTTTTGAACCCCATGGTGTTGCCCTCCTCCCTGCCGCAAGCCCCGCGTTTCTGGAGCCGGTTGCGTGCCCTAGCCCTGGGGGCGGGACTCCTCTCCACTGGTCTGGTCCAACCCGCCGCGGCCCTGGAAACCGTGAAATTGCGGCTGCCGATGCTGCAGACAAGCTTCACCCTGCGCCTGAGCGAACTGGCCAGTACGGAGGCGCTGATGGCAGGCCGTAGTGATCTGGCCGAGCTGGATCGGGCCAGTAATGGGGCCCTGGGGCGCTCCCTGGTGGGACTGTTCCAAAGACCCTTGCCCCTGCAGAGCACGGCCGTGGTGGACCAATCGGTGGCCCAACCCCTGGTGCAGCAGGTGCTGTTGATGGTGTCCTCCTTCGGCACGATCGACGGCGTCGATGCCGAGCAGCTCAAGCCGAGCCAATCGGGCAAGGTGCTGGCTGAAACCCTGCACCAGCTCTTCGCCAAGGGGCAACCGAGCCTGCTGGCCCTGCTCCAGGCGCTGCCAGGCAAGAGCGTGACCCTCGATGCCGACCAGGCCCTGAAGGTGGCCAAACGGTTGGCCGATCAGCAGCTGCGAGCCCAACAGCTGGTGGCCAGTCAACCCGCCGCCAGCGTGGATCCCAGCCTGGACAAACCGGGCCCCCTGGCGGTGCGGCGCCAGGAGCTGGCCCTGGCCGTCAGCCACCGTCCCCAACCCTTGCAGCTGGTGGTTCTGCAGCCGAACCAGGGCGCCAACGGCAAGTTGGTGGTGATCTCCCACGGCCTCTGGGATGGCCCCGAGAGTTTTGAGGGTTGGGCTAAGCACCTGGCCAGCTATGGCTACACCGTGGTCTTGCCCCGGCACCCCGGCAGTGACAGCAGCCAACAACAGGCCATGCTCTCCGGCCAGGTGCCCCCGCCCGGACCGGCAGAACTGCGCCTGAGGCCCTTGGATGTGTCCGCCAGCCTGGATGCCGTCACTGCCCGCAGCCTCAAGGGGCTCGAAGCCGTCAGCGCTGCCCAGGTGGTGGTGATTGGTCACTCCTGGGGCGCAACCACGGCCCTCCAACTCGCCGGCGCGACCCCGAGCGCGGCAGGGTTGCGCAGCCGCTGCCAGAACCTCGACGATCCCGAGCGCAACCTCAGCTGGGTGTTGCAGTGCAGTTTCCTGAGCTCGGCAGACCGCGCCGCCGAGCCCGATGGGCGGGTCGTGGCGATCGCTGGTGTCAGTCCGCCCACCCGCCTGTTGTTTTCCCCTGGTTCGGCCGCCGGCATGACCGCGCGGGGCCTGATGATCAGCGGCAGCCGCGACTGGGTCGTGCCCCCCGACCCAGAGGCCATCACCCCCTTTGGCCCCAATGGCCGCTTCGGCCATGCCCTGGTCCTAGCCAGTGGTGGCGACCACTTCAACCTGCGCGCACCGGCCACGGGCGAGGGTTCGCCCCTGCGGGGCCTGCTGCTGGCCTGGGTGCAGGCCGCCTTCAGCCCTGGAGCTGCGCTCAAACCAGCCAAGGGGCTCGCGCCCCTGCTGCCCGCCACGGGCTGGGGCAATGCCGCCATGCCTCTGGTGAACATCACCAGCCAGGTGAGCCCTGCCAGCAACTGAGCCGGAGCCCGCTAGTGAGGCGCCAGCTAAGCGGGGGCCTCTGAACTAGGGCCCCTGAGCTGGATTCTGGGGCCAACCCCGTAATTTTCAACTCTCGGGATATTGGCTCTGGTACTCAGCATGGCGGGGGTTGATATCGGGCATCCAGTAATCAATATCGGCATGCCAATAGGACTTGCCCGACAGTTGCTGGATGTTCAGCTTGGTGGTACCCATGGCACTGAGCAGGCCGCCAATCTGAAGCGGGGAGAGGTCCGTCTTGATATCGGTGCCAGCGATCTTGAGCAGCGCCGGCAACTGGGCCACGAAGGCCGGATTGGCCAGTTTTCGAAAGACTTCGTTGAGCACCAGCTGTTGCCGTTGCATGCGGCCGATATCGCCAAGGGCATCATGGCGGAAGCGCAGGAAACCTTCGAGGTCCTTGCCCTTAAGCAGTTGCCTGCCGGGATAGAGATCGATGGTCAAGCCCTGGGTTTGGTCGGTGTAGAGCATGCGCTTGGGCACATCCACTTCCACACCACCGAGGGCATCGCCGAGATGTTGAACGGCGTTGAGATTGACGAAGATGTAGTGATCAACGGGCGCTGATAGCAGCTTGGTTAGCTCCTGCTTAACCAGGGGAATGCCGCCGGTGGCATAGAGCGCATTGGCCTTCATCGGCCCGTACTGATCGGATTCGATGTAGGTGTCCCGCGGCACCTGGGTGAGTTCAGTTTTGCCCCCATCCAGATGCAGGGTGAAGAGGGAATCGGTGTTGCCTGACACCTGATCGGTGCCGATGACCAGGAGTCGATGGTTCCCCGTGGCCACCGGCGGTGCCATCGAAGCGAGCAGGCTGCCTGGATGCCAGAGCTTGGCCAGGCCGCCCCCCACGAGCGCGCCCAAGGGCCCCACCAGGCCATAGCCCACTCCCATACCCAGCAGGAAGGTGAGCAGCAGGGCCCGTTTCGGTCCCTTGGCCCTATGGGGGCTCCCTGGACCCCTTGGACCGCCTGGGCGCCGGGGCCGGGGATCGGGTTGGCCTGGGATCGCCTCGGGGCTGGGGCGTAGGGGTGCTGAACGGGCAGGTCGTTCCAGGGGCAACAACAACCCGTCGCTGAAGGCTGTCGTAGCGGCCTGGGGGCGGCGCTGGCCGGCTTGGCGTGCGCTGCGTTCACCCATGGGGTCGAGGCCCTGGCGGCGTCCGCCGCCGGCGTCCTGGCGCTCCGAGGCCTGCCCAGGCGAGCGGCGCGCCGGGCGTTGCTTGCGGTCACGGCCGCGACTGGGTTGGGCCTGGGCCATGGGGACTGTCGATCGCCGCACCATAAAGCCCAAGTCCCCTTGCAACCAGGGGGTTCAGGCCCCTTTAACAACTGCAATTCGGGCAGCAGCCCGATCGGCCCGCTCCCGCGCCTGCTCGGGGCTGGTGCCGCCAGCGAGCACCACACCCATGCGGCGCTGGGGCCTGGCCTCCGCCTTGCCGAACAGCAGCACCTGGGTGTCGTCCTCTGCGAGGGCCTCCTCCAGGCCCAGGTAGGCCACCGGCTCGCAGGCCAACTCGGCGAGAATCACCCGACTGGCGGCGGCGGTGGCCAGGCGAATCTCCGGGATCGGCAGCTCCAACACGGCCCGCAAATGCAGTTCGAATTCACTCAAGTTTTGGCCCACCAGGGTTACGAGCCCCGTGTCATGGGGCCGGGGTGAGAGCTCGGAGAACACCACCTCCGGCCCGTCTTCGCCCTGGCAGAGGAAGAACTCAACGCCAAACAGGCCCGTGCCGCCGAGGTTGTCGGTGATCGTGCGGGCCATGGCCTGGGCGGCCGCCAGCTGGGGCCCATCCAGGTGGGCCGGCTGCCAGCTGCATTGGTAATCGCCCCGCTCCTGCAGGTGACCGATCGGCGGACAAAAGAGCGTGGGCCCCTGGGCCTGGCGCACCGTGAGCAGGGTGATCTCCTGCTCAAAGCGCAGAAACTCCTCGACGATCACCCGGGCACCGCTGCCCCGGGCTCCGGCCAGGGCCGCCTCCCAGGCCGCCTCCAGGCCCTCGGGCCCCTCAACCACGCTCTGGCCCTTGCCTGAAGAGCTCATCACCGGCTTCACCACCACGGGCCAGCCCAGGGGCTCCGCCGCAGCGGCGAGTTCGGCGGCGCTGGCGGCGTAGGCGTAGCGGGCAGTGCGCAGGCCCAGCTCGCCGGCGGCCAGATCGCGAATCCGGTCCCGGTTCATCGTTACCGCCGTGGCCCGGGCGGTGGGAATGATGCGGTGACCTTCCGCTTCCAGCTCGGCGAGGGCATCCACCGCCAGGGCCTCGATCTCGGGGATCACCACATCGGGCCGGTGGCGCCGCACCACGTCCTTGAGCGCCTCGGGATCGGTCATGGCAACCACTTCAGCCACCTGGGCCACGGCCATGGCCGGCGCCCAGGCGTAGCGGTCCACGGCGATCACCTGACAGCCGAGGCGCTGGGCGGCGATCGCCACCTCCTTACCCAATTCACCGCTGCCCAGCAGCATCACCCGGCGGGGAAAGGGAAGGCCGGCCATCGTCTGCAGCAGAGGGGATACTGACCTGATCCTGCCCCGCCAAGCCCCGTGTTGCTGTTCCCCCTGCTCGGCTTCTCCACGGCGGGTGATGCCGCCTCTGGACTGCTCTTCGGCTGGGACATCGCTGACCTGCAAAAGGGCGCGCTGATTTACCTGGGTTTGTCGTCCCTGGCCTTTGTGGTGGTTTGGGTGTGGGGCTATGTCCGGCGGCCAAAGATCTGAACCGTTGGGCAGAACGTCGCAAGGCGCCGGCCCCGCCCTGGCTCACCCGGCCAGTTCCGGCATGAGGGTGAGCTGGCGCACGGGCGGCTCTTCGCTGATGAAGCCGTAGGCCTCAAACACCGCCGCATCGGCATGGGTGATGTGCTGGCCATCGGCATGGCGTTCCACCACGAAGCCTTCGGAGGCCATGCGCCGCATCAGACCCGCTGCCTCCTCCAACCGGGCGGCCATCGCCTCCAGGCTGGCGCAGTCGGCGGTGAGGCCGGTTTCCTTCCAGGTGAAGTAGGCCATAGCGGGGATTGGGGTTGGGAACGGCAACGGGGGTTGGGGCCAACCAGCGGGCCTGGTGCCTGACCGGCGCTGGCTCAGAGCGTTGGCCTCAGGGCACCAGCACCAGCCCCACCAATACCAGTAGCAAACTGCAGGCCCATAGGCCCACCACCACCTGCTGTTCGCTGGCGCCACCCAACTCGAAATGGTGGTGCAGGGGCGCCATGCGGAACAGGCGCCGGCCCTGGCCATCGGCCCCCTTGGTGGCCTTAAACACCCACACCTGCAGGATCACCGAGAGGGATTCGGCCAAAAACACGCCGCCCATCACCAGCAGGGGCCAGAGGCTGTTGCTGAGCAGGGCCACCGCCGCCAGGCAGGCCCCCATGGCCAGGGAGCCGGTATCACCCATGAACACCTTGGCGGGGTGGCGGTTCTGCACCAGGAAACCCAGCCAGGCCCCGGCCATGGCGGCACAGAAGCCGGCCAGGGCCGGATCGCCGCCATGGCCGCGCAGCATCAATTGCAGGCCCAGACCCGTAAACACCACAGCGCCGCAGCCGGCCGCCAGGCCATCGAGGCCATCGGTGAGGTTGGTGGCGTTACTTTCGGCCAGGAACACAAACAGGCCCAGGGGCCAGATCAGCAGGCCCAGGGGCAACACCCAGCCCAGGGGCAGGGCCAAATCGCTGCCCAGTTGCTGCTGCCAGTAGGCCCAGGCCAGGAAGGCGGCCGCCGTGAGGGCCTGCAACAGCAATTTGCCCCGGGGCGACAGACCTTTGTTGGTGCGGCGGGTGAGGCTACGCCAGTCGTCGATGCCGCCGATCGCCAGATAGCTGAGGCTGATCGCCGCCACCGCCAGCAAGCGGTCATCGCCAGGGGCCACCAGGCTGCCGACGATCAGGCCCGCCGGAACCACAAGCAGCCCCCCCATGGTGGGCGTGCCGGCCTTGCCAAGGTGGGATTGGGGGCCCTCCTCGCGGATCACCTGGCCCAATTTGAGCGCCCGCAGGCGCGGCACCCCCCAGCTCACCAGGGCCCCACTGACCAGGGCACCCATCAGCAGGGGCAGGCTGAGCTGGAGGGCCTGGCCCAACAACCAGTCGCTGAGCACGCAAACCACCAGCAGGATCAGGGCCAGGAGGGCCGCGATCCTGCGGCTATTCCCCGGCAGACGGACCAGGAGTTGGGTGAACGCCAAGGGGACTGGGATGACTCAACACAGTCTTCCTCAAGCCTTGGCCGTCCTACAGGGCCATTTAGAGCCCTGGCCCATTGCCAAGGGTCCTTGGCAATGGGCCCTTGGCGATTGGACTGGTGAATCCCCAGCCCCTGCAGGGCCGGCTTCCAGGGCCTCAGGCGGGCACCAAGCCAGGCCCGGCGTTGCCGAAGCTCAGTTGCGGAAGCTCAATCTTCCCAGTCTTCTTCGGACTGCTCGTCGGCAGGGTTGTAATCCTCCTTCTCACCCATCAGGGCGGAGAGCTCCTCCTCTTCCACCGTGCTCACATCGGCCGAAGCGGTTTCCTCGTCGGCCACCAGGCGGCCACTGGACTCCAGCCAGCTCAGCAGGTCGGGCTCTTCGCGTAGGGGCAGCACCGGCGCCATCTCGCTGCGGCCGTAGCGGGTCAGCGAGGGGTTGATGCTGTCAAGGTTGCTGAGGCTGAGGTTGCTCATTATCTGCTCCAGGGCACCCGGCAATGGGCTGAACTGAACCCAATCCACAATCCTAACCGAGGCACCGTTGCACGACCTGTTCAGCAGCTCCCGAACCAAACTTCTGGCGGTCTGGCTGGCAGCCCTGCTGCTCAGCGGCGGCCTGGCATGGGCGGGGCAGCGCTGGCCCGAACCGCTCTCCATCGACCTGGGCAAGGTGGTGCTCCTGGTGCTGGGACCGCCGGCCCTGATGGGCCTTTGGCTGCTGCTCGGCTGGACTTCAGGGACTGGCGAGCCGGGGCCAACCGGCGACGGGGGAGAATCGCTGCATTCCGGCAAGGAGCATCAGGGATGACGGCCAGCAGCCAGGCGAACCAACCCCGGGCCAAGAAGGTGGTCCTGGCCTATTCCGGCGGCGTCGATACCAGTGTCTGCATTCCCTACTTGAAGCAGGAGTGGGGTGTGGAGGAGGTGATCACCTTCGCCGCCGACCTGGGCCAGGGCGACGAGCTCGAGCCGATCCGCCAGAAGGCCCTCGATTCCGGCGCCAGCCAGTCGATCGTGGGCGACCTGATCGAGCCCTTCATCAACGAGTTCGCCTTCCCGGCGATTCGGGCCAATGCCCTCTACGAAGGCCGCTATCCCCTCTCCACCGCCCTGGCCCGGCCCCTGATCGCCCGGCGCCTGGTGGAAATCGCCCGGGAAGTGGGCGCCGATGCCGTGGCCCACGGCTGCACCGGCAAGGGCAACGACCAGGTGCGCTTCGATGTCGCCATCGGCGCCCTGGCACCGGAGCTGAAGGTGCTCACCCCCGCCCGCGAATGGGGCATGAGCCGGGAGGAAACGATTGCCTACGGCGAGCGTTGCGGCATCCCCTCGCCGGTGAGTAAAAAATCGCCCTATTCGATCGACCTCAACCTTCTCGGCCGCAGCATCGAGGCGGGTCCCCTGGAGGATCCGATGGTGGAACCGCCCGAGGAGGTCTATGCGATGACCTGCTCGATCGAGGCGGCCCCCGACACGGCCCAGGTGGTGGAGATCGCCTTTGAGCAGGGCAATCCGGTGGCGATCGATGGCGTGCACCTCGATCCGGTCAGCCTGATTCGCCGCGCCAACGCCCTGGCCGGCGGCCATGGCTTCGGCCGGCTCGACATGATCGAAAACCGGGTGGTCGGCATCAAGAGCCGCGAGATCTACGAAACCCCTGGCCTGCTGCTGCTGATCAAGGCCCACCAGGAACTGGAAAGCCTCACCCTGGCCGCCGACGTGCTTCGCACCAAGCGCCAGCTGGAAATGAGCTGGGCCGACCTGGTGTATCAGGGCCTTTGGTATGGCCCGCTCAAGGATGCCCTCGATGGCTTCATCGAGCGCACCCAGCGCACCGTCAATGGCAGCGTGCGCCTAAAGCTGCACAAGGGCAACGCCACCGTGATCGGCCGCAACAGCAGCAGCGACAGCCTCTATGTGCCCGACATGGCCACCTACGGCGCCGAAGACCAGTTCGACCACCGCGCCGCCGAAGGCTTCATCTACGTGTGGGGCCTGCCGACCCGCCTCTGGGCCGCCGCCCGCCGCCGCTGATCGGCCCTCCCTGGGGCCCCTAACTGACTCGCTCCCGAACCAGGCCCCGGCCAAGGGCTGGTGTGGGAGCGAGTCAGGGCCTGGTCAAGGCCCCCGACGCAGCAAGCGCCGAGTGGCCTGGTGCAGGCGCCGCCGCCAGGCAGGCCTGCCCTGGGCTGGCCTTTGGCTAGCTGGAACCTGATCTGATCCCGCTGGATCCGCTGGCCGGGGCCCAAGGCGGGCTTGCCCCTCGTGGGCCGGCGGCAGCAGACGCTGCAGGTGCTCCCGCAGGGCGTGGTTGTCCTCGCTAAGCAGCCGCTGGCGTTCGAGCAAGGGCTGGAGCCGCTGGGCGAACTTGCGCTCAAAAATGCCCGGCAGATCGACGATCAGCTGGTCCAGCTCCGCCAGTTGGCCCACGCTCTGCTCCAACTCCTGGCGGGCAGCTGCCAGGGCCGCGGCCAGCTCCGCGGGTGGGGCTTGGGCCGGGCTCGGGGTGCCCGGGATCCCTGGCGATGGCTGTTGCCCGGGGAATGGCTGTTGCGCGGGGAATGGTTGTTGCCCGGGGAATGGCTGGTCCGTGGGGGATGGCTGCTCCAGGGGACCGGGGGGCAGGAACACTCCCAATCTTCGCCAGGACCGGGACCCTTTGGTGCCTGACCGGGCAGCGGCTCGGCAAGCCCAGGGCCGACCGCAAGCCGCGCCGGCCTTACGGCTGGACCTAGCCCGGGGTTAGGACGGCCCAGCTTCAGCAACGGACCCCGAGTCAAGCCAAATCAAAGCCCCTGAACCGCAGCAAGCGGGCCAGGGGCAGACAAAGGCGGTAATAACCGGGAAAAGCCTCAGGCTTCGACGGTTTCCAGGGCAGCCGCTTCGGTGGTGACCGTGGGAAGCGGGCCAGTGCGGGGGGCGGGCAGGGGACCCTCCTGCTTAACGGTGAGATAGCGAATCACATCTTCGCTGAGGCGCATGGCCCGCTCCAGGGTGGCCACCTGCTGGCCATCGCCGTTGTGGGTGAGCTGCACGTAGATGCCTTCCTTGTGGCCAGCGATCGTGTAGGCCAGGCGGCGCTTACCGCGCATCTGGGTGTCGAGCACCTCAGCGCCGGCCTCGGTCACCAGGTCGCGGTACTTGCTGACATGGGTTTCCACCTCTTCCTCCGGGATGTCCGGACGAAGGATGTACATGGTTTCGTAGTAGGGCTTCTGGGACATGACCGGGACGATCCGACTTGGACGAGGGCTGGCTGCCTGGGTGCGGGCTGCCAACGGCGGATTGCCCAATGTATCGCGGCAGGGGGCCTGCCCTCCTCAGGTCAGGGCTGGCGGCTTGACTGGCCCGTCAACGGGGGCCCCTCAATAGAGCTGCATGCGCACGGCCTCGGAGAGGCTGGGGATCTCCGCCTGGCGGCCCCGCAGGCACTCGACAACCGCGAACGCCACCAGCAGCAACACCGCCAAAAACACGGTGTTGCTGAGGGTGCGCACGGCAAACCCGGCGCCCAGGGGCGCTAGCAGCACGGAGAAGGCCAGGCTCACCACCACCAGCACGATGTCAATCAGGATCGCCTGCAGCACTTGGAACCGCAGGTAGTAGGGCACCTTCTGGTTGCGCACCACGGCCAAATACAGCACTAGGAACAGCAGGAAGCCGCCAAAGGGCACCATCTGCTGAACCATCAGCACAGGCAGGGCCGGCAAGGTCAGCCACTGCAGAGGCGGAAACAGGGGAAACAAATAGCGGCCGAAGGCCACCCCATCGCTCCAGGGCAGCAGGTAGGCCAATACGGCCAACAGCCGTTGCCAGATCGGAATCGACGCCATGGGGGTGGGAAGCTCTGCCCAGGCTAGAGCCGCTGGGCCAAGGACCTGGGCCGGGCACAACACGGAGCCGCGACCGAGACTCTGGACCTGCAGCGACGCACCAACTGCTCAACCCCACCTGAGCCGTCGGTCGGCATCAGCCGCGAGCCAATTCCGCCAAGGCGGCCTGGCGCATGGCATCCACGGGGATCTCCGCGCGGCCACTCCAATGGCGCAGGGCGGCGGCCCCCTGCTGGACGAGCATCTCCAGCCCATCAAGGCAAGGGCAACCGCGGGCCGCGGCCTGGCGCAGGAGTTGGCTGGGCCGGGGCGTGTAGATCAGGTCGTACACGAGGGTGGGGGGCTGGAGGGCCGCCAGCTCCAGGGGCCCCAGGGGGCAGCGCTGGGCGGCGGCGGGATCGGTGGCCGACGCCATGCCCACGGGTGTCGTGTTCACGACCAGATCGGCGCCAGCCAGGGCCTCAGCCAGGGAGCTGGCCCCATACCCAGAGGTAGATATCAAGGGCGCTCCTGGCCCTTCTGGCCCAGGGCCCGGGGGGCCGCCCCAGGCCAGGCCCTCCAGCTGGGTGGCCTCGCTCCAGCCGGCGCAGGTGGCGAGAAAGGCCTCCAGGGCCGCGGGTTGGCGGCCGGCCACCTGGATCGAGTCCAGGCCCAGTTCCACCAGGCCCGCCACCACGGCCAGGGCACTGCCGCCGCAGCCCAGCACCAACGCCCGCTGTCCAGCCCAAGGGCCAAAGGATCCGCTGCGCAGGGGGGCCAGGAAGCCCTCGACATCGGTGTTGGTGCCCAACCAGCCGCCTTCGGCCCGGGGCACCAGGGTGTTCACCGCCCCGAGCCGGCGGGCCAGGGGGCTGAGCTCCGCCACCAGGGACACCACCGCCTGCTTGTGGGGAATGGTGACGTTGAGGCCGCGGCAGCCGATCGCCTCCAGGCCATCGAGCACCTGCTCCAGGCGCTCCGGCGGCGCCGGCAGGGCCAGGTACACCCAGTTCAGGCCCAGGTCCGCCAGGGCCGCGTTGTGCATGGCCGGCGAGAGGCTATGGCGCACCGGATTGCCGAGAACGCCCACCAGGGCTGTGGCTCCTGTGATGGCTGCTGACATTGGCGATTGGGGGCGGCGCTGGCGGTTGGGTCTGGGGCGGTGGGGTCTGGGGCGTGGCGGTTGGCGGCACCGTACGGCCGGGTTCGGCAACCACCCCTAGCCCCCCGTGGGGGCCACTGCTGAGGATGCCTTCAGTTCAAAACCCTCATTCAGGAGGTTGCTATCCATGGGCAAG
>CAMAVE010000012.1 GCA_945861595.1 Synechococcus sp. UW140 | reverse complement strand
CTACAGCAGAACGGTCCGCGACAACGGGCGCCTCAAGGGGATCAGCGATGGCCGGGGCCCGATCCGCCCGGGCTGCTTCCGTCTTGTCAGCCGCTGCGTTGACCATCCAAGCCCGCGGAGAAACCCATCGTATGCATTTCGCGACACATTGGCAGCGCTGTGTGGGGCTGCCCATCCAAGCTTGGATGGCGTGACCCTGGATAAGCGCCATGCCTGCCAGCGGATCGCCCGCCGTCGCTCCGGCAACCACCCAGGGGGCGGCCCGGCCGATCCTGAGCCTGCAGCAGCTGCTGGTGCACTACCCCGGCAGTGCCGTTGCCACCCTCAACGGCCTCGATCTGGTGCTCCAGCCCGGCGAGCGCCTGGCCCTGGTGGGGCCCTCGGGCTGTGGCAAGAGCACGGTCGCCCGGGCCGTTTTGCAGTTGCTTCCCCCCGGCAGCCGCTGCGAGGGCGGCCTGGAGCTGGCCGGCCAGGATCCGCGGCGGCTGGGTCAACGGGATCTGCGACGCCTGCGCGGTGGGGCGGTGGGCCTGGTGTTCCAGGACCCGATGACCCGGCTCAACCCGCTGATGACGATTGGGGAGCACCTGGCCGACACCCTCTCGGCCCACCAGGGGGTAGCCACCAGCGCCCACCGCCGCAGCGACACCAGCTCCGGGCTTGTCAGCCGAGGGCCCCTAGGCCAGGGCCGGGGGACCCGGCGGCGAGCGGAGGCCCTGCTAGCCCGGGTCGGCATTGGCGCCGATCGCTACGCCAGCTATCCCCACGAGTTCAGTGGCGGCATGCGCCAGCGGCTGGCGATCGCCCTGGCCATGGCCTTGCAACCGCCCCTGGTGATTGCCGATGAACCCACCACCAGCCTCGATGTGGCCGTGGCCGGCCAGGTGATGGCCGAACTCACGGCCCTCTGCCAGGAGAGCGGCAGCGCCCTGCTGCTGATTAGCCACGACCTGGCCCTAGCCGGCCGCTGGTGCGACCGTATCGCCGTGCTCGACCAGGGCCGGCTGGTGGAGGAAGCCCCCGCCCAGGAGCTGCTCACGGCCCCCCGTTCCGCCCTGGCCCAGCGCCTGGTCGCGGCGGCCCGGGCACGGGAAGGCCAGGCCACGCCGGCCCCCAACCAGGCGCCCTTGCTCCTGGAGCTGGACGAACTGCGCTGCTGGCATCCCCTGGCCTCCCTGCCCTGGCAACAGCGCTGGCTCAAGGCCGTGGATGGCGTCAGCCTGCAGCTCCATGAGGGCGAAACGATCGGCCTGGTGGGGGCTTCAGGATGCGGCAAAAGCACCCTCTGCCGCGCCCTGATCGGCCTAGCGCCGGTGCGGGGCGGGGCCGTGCGCCTGCAGGGAGTGGACCTGTTAGGCCTGCGCGGCAGGCCCCTGCGCCGGGCCCGCCGGCGCATCCAGATGGTGTTCCAGGACCCCCTGGCCTGCCTTAACCCCCTGATGCCGGTGGGCGAGGCGATCGCCGATCCCCTCCTGATCCATGGCCTGGCCAGCAAACCCCAAGCCCGAGCCAAGGCCCGGGAGCTGCTGGCGGCCGTGGGCCTGAATCCACCCGAAGCCTTTGAGCGGCGCCTGCCCCGCCAGCTCTCGGGCGGCCAGCAACAGCGCGTCGCCATCGCCCGGGCCCTGGTGTTGGAGCCCCAGGTGCTGCTCTGCGATGAGAGCGTCAGCATGTTGGATGCCGAGGTGCAGGCGGAGGTGTTGGCCCTGCTGCGCGATCTCCAGGGCCGCCTTGGCCTCGCCCTGATCTTTGTGACCCACGACCTGGGCGTGGCCAGTGGCTTCTGCCAGCGGGTGATCGTGCTTGAGGGCGGCCGGATCGTGGAGCAGGGCCCCGGCGACCAGCTGCTGGCCCATCCCCAGGCGGCCATCACCCGCAGCCTGGTGGAGGCCTGCCCGCGGCTGCCGGCCCTGGCCTGAGGGGGCCGGCCCGAAGCCCTAGGCCAGCCGCCGCCGCAACGCCGCCAGCAGGGCCTCAAACACCTCCGGCAGCGGCGCCTCAAACTGCATCCGTTCGCCCGTGATCGGGTGATCCAGCCCCAGGGCCACCGCATGCAGGGCCTGGCCGCTGAGGGCAATCGGTAGCTTGCGGCAGCGGCTATAGGTGGCATCGCCCACGATCGGATGGCCGATGTGGGCGCAGTGGACCCGGATCTGGTGGGTGCGGCCGGTATCGAGCTTGAAGCGCATCAGCGAGTAATCACCCAGGCGCTCGATCAGACGCCAGTGGGTGCAGGCGTGGCGGCCCGTTTCATCGGCCACCACCGCATATTTTTTGCGGTCGGCCGGGTGGCGGCCGATGGCTCCAACCACCGTGCCCTGCTCCGCCGGCGGCACCCCATGGACCACGGCCAGGTACTGGCGCGAGGCGATCCGCTTTTGGATCTGCACCTGCAGCTTCACCAGGGCCTCCTGGCTCTTGGCCACGACGATGCAGCCGGTGGTGTCCTTGTCGAGTCGGTGGACGATGCCCGGGCGCATCTCGCCGCCGATGCCGGGCAGGTCGGGGCAGTGGAACAGCAGGCCATTGACCAGGGTGCCGTCCTTGTTGCCGGGGGCGGGGTGAACCGTGAGGCCGGCGGGCTTGTTGAGCACGATCAGATGGCTGTCTTCAAACAGCACATCGAGGGGGATGTCCTGGGCCAGCAGGTAGGGCAGGGGCTCGGGCGGCGGCATCCACAGCTGCACCTCATCGTGGAGCCGCAGGGGCGTTTTGGCCCGGCCGGTGACGCCATTGACGCGCACATAGCCGGCGTCGATGAACTTCTGGATGCGGGCGCGGCTCTGTTCGGGCCGCTGGGCCACCAGCCAGCGGTCCAGCCGCATCGGCAGGGGTTTGGGGTAGTGGAGCGTCAGCAGCTCGCCTTCGCCTTCGCCAAAGGCACTCATGGGCTGGGGGGCAGCTCCAGGGCGATCGGCCCCAGCTGGGCGCGGCGGAAATCATCGAGCAGCCGTTGGGCCATACGGCCCTCGTCGCCGCTGGTGTGGCGGGCTGCGGCCGCCTCCAGCCAGGCATTGGGATCCTGGGCGGCGATGCCGTAGCGGCGCTCCAGCAGGCCCGCCGCCACGCCGGCGCCGGCCACCGGCTCCAGCACGGCTAGCAAACGCAGGAAGGCCAGGGCCACCGCCTCGCCCTCGTAGGCCGCCTGGCCGATGTCATCGCAGAGGGCCAGGCGCAGGGCCGCCAGTTGGTCGTCGAGGCGGGGCGGCAACACGCCGGGGGCATCGAGCAGGTCGAGATCCTGGCCGAGGCGCACCCAGCGCAGGCTGCGGGTGACGCCAGCCCGGCGGGCGCTATCGACCACCTTGCGCCGCACCAGCCGGTTGATCAGGGCCGATTTCCCCACGTTGGGGAAACCCAGCATCAGGGCCCGCACGGGCCGGGGTTTCATGCCGCGCCCAGCGCGGCGGGCATTGAGCTGCTCGCCGGCCCGGATCGCCGCCGTTTGCAATTGCTTCACGCCCGTACCGGCCTTGGCATCACACCACCAGGGGGTTTGGCCGGCGGCGCGGAACCACTGGTCCCAGGCGTGGCGCGCCTCGGCGCTCACCATGTCGCGGCGGTTGATCACGAGCAGGTGCTGCTTGCCCTTGATCCAGCGCTGCAGGCGCGGGTGGCTGGTGGCGAGCGGGATGCGGGCGTCGCGCACCTCGATCACCAGGTCCACCTTGGCCAGGTTGTCGGTCAGCGACTTCTCGGCCTTGGCGATGTGGCCGGGATACCACTGGATCGACGGGGCGGCGCTGCTCAGTTGGGCGGCAGTGTTCAACCGGGCCGTACTGGTCTGCGGGGCCGCACTGGTCTGCAGAGCCGAACTGGTTTGCAGAGCAGCGCTACCCAACGGGCCATCCGACGGCTCCTCGGCGGCGCTGCTGATCTGCTCGGTGTCGCTCGCTTGGTCGGCGCTGCTCGCTTGGGGGACTCCGCCCGCTTGATCCCCATGGTTCAACGGCGAGTCAGCCGTTGGGGCGGCGGCCTCGCTCAAGGCACCACCAACACGGGACAGGGGGCCAGCTGGATCACCCGCGAGGCGGTGCTGGCTTCATCCGGCTCCAGGCTCAGGCCGCGGGTGCCCATCACGATCACATCGGCATTGATTTCATCGGCCACATCGCAGATCACAAAGGCGGGCTTGCCCTCCCGCTCGATCAGTTGGCACTCCATCCCCTCAGCCAAAAAGCGCTTGCGGGCATCCTCCAGCAAGGTCGCCACGGCGGCATGGTCGTCGTGGTGGGGCTCCACCACCGAGAGCAGCACCAGGTGGCTTTGGTGCTGCTGGGCCAATTTCAACGCGGTGGCCGCGGTTTCGGCGGCCTGGCGACTGCGATCAATCGGGAAAAGAACGGTGTTGAACATGGGGGCAACGGGGACAGGCATGGGCGGCCGGCGAGGCTCCGGCAGGTCCCGTCCTCCCTTGTCTTAGCGCGGTCCTGGCGGCCTGGGGTCCCACCGATGCAGGGCGGATTCCAGGGCAAGCCGGCGGCACAGATGGGCCGCAGGTTAATCTCACCGCTCCTTATCCCCCCAGCACCCGTGGCAAAGCGCTCCCTGGCCAGCTTGTCCGCCGATGAGCTCCGTGGCAAGCGGGTGCTGGTGCGGGTGGACTTCAACGTGCCCCTCGATGACGCCGGTGCCATCACCGACGACACCCGCATTAAGGCGGCCCTGCCCACCATCAACGACCTCAGCGCCAAAGGCGCCAAGGTGATCCTGGCGGCCCACTTCGGCCGGCCCAAGGGCCAGGTGAATGAGGCCATGCGCCTCACCCCCGTGGCCGCCCGCCTCAGCGAGCTGCTCGGCGTGGCCGTGCCCAAAACCGACAGCTGCATCGGCCCCGACGCCGAAGCCAAGGTGGCCGCCATGGCCAATGGCGACGTGCTGCTGCTCGAAAACGTGCGCTTCTTCGCTGAAGAAGAGAAGAACGAAAGCGACTTCGCCGCCGAACTGGCCAAGCTCGCTGATGTCTATGTGAACGACGCCTTCGGCGCCGCCCACCGGGCCCACGCCTCCACCGAGGGGGTGACCGCCCACCTCAAGCCCTGCGTGGCCGGCTACCTGATGGAGAAAGAACTCCAATATCTCCAGGGCGCCATCGATGAGCCCAAGCGTCCCCTGGCGGCGATCGTGGGCGGCTCCAAGGTGAGCAGCAAGATCGGCGTGCTCGAAGCCCTGATCGACAAGTGCGACAAGGTGCTGATCGGCGGCGGCATGATCTTCACCTTCTATAAAGCCCGCGGCCTGGCCGTGGGCAAGAGCCTGGTGGAAGAGGACAAGCTCGAACTGGCTAAGGAGTTGGAGGCCAAGGCAGCCGCCAAGGGCGTGCAACTGCTGCTGCCCAGCGACGTGGTGCTGGCCGATGCCTTCTCCCCCGATGCCAACAGCCAAACCGTGGCGATCGACGCCATCCCCGACGGCTGGATGGGCCTCGACATCGGCCCCGACTCGATCAAGGCCTTCCAGGACGCGCTCGCTGACTGCAAGACCGTGATCTGGAACGGCCCCATGGGCGTGTTCGAGTTCGACAAATTCGCCGCCGGCACCAACGGCATCGCCCACACCCTGGCCGACCTGAGCGGCAAGGGCTGCTGCACGATCATCGGCGGCGGCGACTCCGTGGCTGCCGTGGAAAAGGTGGGCGTGGCCGACAAGATGAGCCACATCTCCACCGGCGGCGGCGCCAGCTTGGAGCTGCTGGAAGGCAAGGTGCTGCCTGGCGTGGCGGCCCTCGACGAGGCCTGAATTTTTAGCGGGCTGGCCAAACGATCTGGAGTGGGTTGGTCGCCTCCTTAGGGCGACCAACGTTTGATTTGAGATCAGCCCCCCCGAACCTCAGAGGACCCCAGCAGGCGGGCCTTCCAGATCCTTGTGAGGGGGTTTCCAGCCACCGTCCGGACCCCGTCCTGGCGGCGGGGTGAGGGCGGGGAAACCAAAGCGCTGGCGGATCTTGAGCACCTGCTCCATCGTCTGGCGGCGGTCCTGCTTCCAGATGGTGCGCTCCAGCTGCTGGCAGGCCTGAATCGCCGTCAAGGTGGTGGCCTGCTCGTAGCACTGGCCAAAACGCTTCAGGTCGACAAGGCGCTTGTTGAACAGCTGGCGCTGCACGTCTTGACGGGCCTGGAAATAGGCCTTGCGCTGGGCCACGCTGAGCTTGGCCATGGCTTGGGCCTCCCGCTTGAGATTGGCTTCACGGGCCTCTTTGGATGGTCCCTGGGGCAGATGGCGGCGCTCGCCGCGACCCGGGTCATCGCCCGGGGGTGGCCCACTGGTTTGGGCGATCACCGCCAGGGGCGAACTGAGCAGGGCGACCAGGGCCAGGGGCAGGACACGACGGGACGATTGGGGAGCCATGGGAGGAGCTGGCAAGCAAGGGAGACTTCGTCATCCTGACCACGGCTGCCGCTGCAGATGTGACTGGGCGGCCACCAAGCTGTGACGGAATCGGACTCCACCAGGCCAGCGCTGCGCTGGATGCAGCGGCCGCTGCGGGCCTGGGGATCCGGGGCCCCACGGGCCAGGGGGCTCAGGCTCGGCTGGGGCTCGGCTGGGGCTCGGTTGGGCTGGGGCTCGGCTCGGCTGGGGGGACCGGCTCAGGGAGCTAGGGCTGCCTTGTCTGCCACCACCCTCACCCGCTTCGTGGCGGTGACGATGCCATCGGGATGGACCAGCAGCACCGCCCAGGTTTGGGAGCCGGGATCACTGGGGGCCTGCACCGTCTTAAAGATGCCGCCGCCACCGAGGGCCTCGAGCTGAAGTTCGGGCATGGCGGACTGGGCCAGCTGGCGTGGGGTCACCGCCGCCACGGCTCCGGCCAGGACCGCCCCATCGAGGGGCTCATCAACAACCACATCGAGGTCGTAGCGCTGGCCGGTCAGCACCGCATCGGGCACCAGCAGGGTCACGGCCAGATCCTTGGAGCCGCTGCGCACCAGGGAGCTTTCGCGGATGACGTCCTGGCCGTTGAAGCGATCGCCACGGCTCTGCAGCGCCACGAGTTCATTGGCCACCATGCGATAGCGGGTCGGTCCCTCCTGACGGCTGCCGCGCACCGTGATCTCCAGGGTGGGCCTGCCGTCGTTCAAGGGGGTGCCACTCGCCACCTGCCAGCGCAGGTCGGGGAAGCGCTCGCGCAGGGCGGCGCGGCGAGCCTCGAGCTCGGTCAGGGCGAAACCAGGACCGGGCTCAAACACTGCGGCCAAGCTGGTGGGCCCTGGGTCGTTGAGGGCGGCCTCTAGGGCCGCCGGCGAGGGGGCCGCCCGCAGGGGTGCCCCAACCAGCAGGCAAGCCATCGCCATCAACGCTGGCAGGAGCGGGCGGAGCGGGGACATGAACGAGCACACAGGCCAGCTTTTAAGTTAGGGCCGCCCAGCTCGGGCGCCAGGCACCGCTGCAGATGTCCATGACTCGGCTCCTGATTGCCGCCAGCGGAACCGGGGGTCACCTGTTCCCCGCCCTGGCCGTGGCCGAGGCCCTGCCGACGGACTGGTCGATCCATTGGCTGGGGGTGCCGGACCGGCTCGAACGGGAGCTGGTGCCCAACCGCTTTCCCCTGCACACGATTCGGGCCGGCGGCCTCCAGGGCCGCGGTCTGAAAAAACTGTGGCAACTGCTGCGCCTGCTCGCCGCCACCGGCACGGTGCGCCGCCTGATCCGCCGTGAAGGGGTGGATCTGGTGTTCAGCACCGGCGGCTACATCGCCGCCCCGGCGATCCTGGCGGCCCGCTGGTGCGGGGTTCCCGTGGTGTTGCACGACTCCAACGCCATGCCAGGCCGGGTGACCCGGCTGCTGGGGCGGCTCTGCGGCCAGGTGGCCCTGGGCCTGCCCCAGGCCGCCAGCCAACTGCGGGGCTGCCAGCCAGTCGTCACTGGCACCCCGGTGCGGCAGGCCTTTCTGGAGCCCGCCCCCTTGCCGGCCTGGGTACCCGCCGGCGAGGGGCCCCTACTGCTGGTGATGGGGGGTAGCCAGGGGGCGGTCGGACTCAACCGCATGGTGCGTCCCCTGCTGCCCCGCCTCCTGGCGGCCGGCTGCCGGGTGGTGCACCTCAGGGGCAGCAACGATGGCGCCTCAGGCCAGGTCCAGCATCCGGCCTACGTCGATTTGGCCTTCAGCCATGACATGGCGGGCCTGCTGCAACACGTCGACCTGGTGATCAGCCGCGCCGGGGCCGGCAGCCTCAGCGAACTGGCCGTGGGTGGCACCCCGGCCATCCTGGTGCCCTTCCCCGCCGCGGCCGACGGCCACCAGGAGGCCAACGCCGCCGCGGCCGCTGCGGTTGGGGCGGCGGTGATTGTGTTGCAACATCCCCCGGGCGAGCCGCCCCTGGAGCGGGCGATCTGGCGCCTGCTCGGTCCCCGGCTACGGCGGGTGGAAGCGGGCGGAGAACCGGCGGGCGGGGGGCGCAGCCTCGATCCCCTGCTGGAGCTGCGGCGGGGCATGGGGCGCCTGGCCCAGCGGGACGCCGACCGGCACCTGGCCCAGCTCCTCCAAGGGCTGGTTAGGGCCAGGGATTGATCGCAGGCAGGGCATCGGGCCCTAGCCCAGTTCCTGCCGCAGGGCCCGCAGCAGCCTCCGGTTACCGCGGCGGTCTTGGAGGCCAAGGCGCAGCCAGCTGGCATCGAGTCCGTTGAAGGAGCGGCAATCGCGCAGCAGGATCCGGTGACGGTGCGCTAGGGCCAGCCGCAGGGGCTCCAACGACCAGGGCTGGCCCCCCCGCTCACCGCGCACCAGCAGGAAATTGGCCGCCGAAGGCTGGGGCACCAGCCCCGGCAGTTCGGCCAACCGTTGGCCCAGCCAGGGGCCCTCCGCACCCACCCAGGTCTGCACCCGGCGGATCCAGCGCCCCTGCTCCAGGGCGATTTCACCCACGGCCCCGGCCAAGCTATTGACGGGCCAGGGGTCACGCCAGGCAGCCCAGCGGGCCAGGCGCTGGGGATCGGCCACGGCGTAGCCGAGACGCAGGCCGGCGATGGCAAACAGCTTGGTGAGGCTGCGGACCACCACCAGGTTGGGATGGCGGGCCACCAGGGGGATCAGGGATTGGGCCTCACCGCCGGGCACCAGGGATAGGAAGGCCTCATCGCAGATCACGAGGGCGAAGCGCTCCAGCAGGGGTTCGAGGCTGGCGCGGCTCCAGAGCTGGCCGGTGGGGTTGTGGGGGTTGGTAATCCAGAGGGCCCCAGCCCCCAGGCCCTCCTGGCCAGCCTCCCCGTGGCCGGGCGGGAAGGCCTGGGGGCCGGGGCCAGACCACCGCAAAGGCAGGGACCAATGACTCCAGGCGCCGCCCCAGCAGGCCAGGGCCCGCTGGTAATCGGCGAAGCCCGGAGCGGGTAGCAGGCTGCAGCCGGTGGCGGCGGCGTCCCGGGCCGCCCAGGTAAAGAGTTCGGCGGCACCATTGCCGGGCAGAACCTGCCCGGAATCGAGGCCGTGGTGGCGGGCCAGGGCGCGCCGCAGGCGGTTGTGGTCCCGGTCTGGGTAGGGGCGCAGGGGCGCCGCCAGCAGGGCCGCCCGCAGGGCCAGGGGCGGGCCGAAGGGCACCAGGGAGGCGCTGGCATCAAGGATCTGGCCAGGCCGGCAGTTGAGTTGCTCGGCCGCCTGGGCCAGGTTGCCGCCATGGCGGGCGGGCGGGGCGGCGCTGGACCCAGCGCCCGGGAGAAACCCTTGCATCGCCCCAGTCAAAGGCCCAGGCCCGCTTCCAGGCCCCGATCCAGCTCGATTTGCTAACGCCATCTTGGAGCTGGCCAGGGAGCCAGTCCCAGCGCCAGAGCCAAGCCCGGTCAACGACTCAATCCAGCCATGGGCACAAACCAGTCAGCGAAGCAGACCAGTCCCAGGCGAAGACCGGGGAGCAGCACCCGCAACCTGCCTAGCTTGAAATGAATTGCCCCAGGCCATGGGTTGCCTGCACCAGGTTTTCACCCAAATCAACGGCGTCCTCATGGGTCAACACGACCTAATGAGGGAGTGCCGGCCCGGGGTGGTGGTGGGCTGCCAGGGGGGCAAGCCGGTAGAACGGCAACGGCCCCACCCGCCGGAGCCCCGATGACGCTGCCGCGCCTTCTGCACCAGGCACCCCGCCAAAAGCCCCTGGCTCAAGCGCCCCTGGCCCTGGGGCCCAAAATCTTGGCGGCCCTGCTGGGGTGCCTGCTGGGGGCAAGCGCCACGCCGGGCTCCCCTGCCTCAGCAGCCGAACCTGCCCAGGTGCTGCGCCTGCTCGAGCGCCGGGGCTGTCCCCGCTGCGCCCTGCAGGATGCCGATCTGGTCCATGCCGACCTGCGCGACGCCGACCTGCGCCAGGCCAAGCTGCAGCGGGCCAACCTCAGCGGCGCCCAACTCGAAGGCGCCAACCTCACGGGCGCCGACCTGAGCTTCACCAGCCTGGCCGGAGCCTCCCTGCGGGGCGCCGACCTGCGGGGCGCCCTCCTGCTGGGCACGGACCTACGCGAGTCCGATCTCACCGGCGCCCTGCTCGATCGCCAGGGCCTGGCCCAGAGCCACTGGCAGCAGGCCCGGGGCCTCGACACCAGCCAACTGGGCTACGCAGCCCTGCATAACGCCGGTGTGGCCGAAGCCAACCAGGGCCGCTATCCCCAGGCCGAACAATTCTTCGGCGAAGCGATCCGCCAACTACCCGATGCGGCGATCAGCTGGATCGCCCGCGGCATCGCCCGCAGCGAGCAGGGCAAAACCTCCCTGGCCGCCCAGGACTTCAACTACGCCAGTGTCCTTTATGCACGCATGGGCGATCCAATTGAGGCCGAGCAACTCAAGAAAGCATCCCAACTGTTGCTGGACGATCCCAAAGCACCGAAACAATCAGGCAACGGCATGGGTTCCCAGCTGATGGGGGGCGCGTTGGCCGCCTTCCAGTTCCTGGCCCCCCTTGCGGCCAAGGCCCTTGTGCCGATGGGACTCTGATCCAGGCCCCACCAGTTCCCCCAAACCCAAGCAGTGTCCATGTGCTTAGCGGTAAGGCCAGGTGCGAAGACTTAAGGCAGCAACTTAACGAGGCTCAAAGACTGCCTTGACTGGACCCCATCATCTGCCTTGACTCAGTGCTGGCAGGCTGGAAACCGTAGCCATAAGTACCCCCTTCAGTATCATTGATGATGCGAGGAGTAACCATGATCACTAATTCACGCTTTTCTCGAGTACTCCCCGAACTGCGAAAGAACTGACCGATAAGGGGTAGATCCCCAAGAATTGGCCATTTGGTAGAAACTTGGGCGCTGAGGTCAGAAATCACCCCAGTTAGAATGAGGGTTTGCCCGTCGCGCACCCGCACCGAGCCACTATCGAGGCGCCTTACACTGAGGATATTGATCGGTCCACAGCCGACCACATTTTGAGTAGATGTGGTGGCCGAAATTGCAGGGGAAAGATTAAACGTTACATAGCCATTGTCATCAATCCTCAAGACCCTGGCCCCAAATACTAAACCTGAAGTTCCGAAAGATGGGGTACAGGTTATCACATTAGAACCCGTGCCAGATCCCCCTGAATTTGACGCGCTATAGCTGACAATCACCTGATTGCCAACAGTAACAAACGATTCATTAGCACGTTCACGGCCGATCGAAGCCTGACCCAAAATAGCTCCACCAGACTGAACAGAACCGACTCCAGCAGAAGCGCCTCCAGTGATGCTCTCAGGATTATCCGTCAATATCAAAGTAGGCGAAGCGAGCAGCTTCGTAGACGATGAAGTAATCGCAGCATTGAGAAGATTATAAAATGAATTCACATCATACGCCGATCCTGGATTGACGGGAGCAGGAGCAAGCGGTGGCAGCACCCCAAGGGTTGTAGTTGTGACCCCAGTGATTGGGTTGGTTGTGCTGAGCTGGGCGTATTCAGGTTTCGCAGCACTGGCTCCACCGGCAAGCGTAGAAAATTGACCCGCCGGTTGAACACTTGTCGGCGGAAGCCTATCCCCCCAGGCTCCGATCAACCTGCCATTGTCGTTGACTATAAAATTATTGCCATATCTAAACGCAAAGCTATTGCTGATGGAAAGATCATTTTGCAAGTTAATATCAAGAATCCTCACCGATAACGCCACCTGGCGCTGGCGCAGATCCAGCTGCCGCAGATAATTCTCAGCCACGGCAATCACCAGGGGGTCACCGACCAGGGTGATCGTCTGCAGGCGGGAATCGGTGGTGCCGGTGAGGCCCTTCAGGGGACCTATGGCGGCCCCATAGGTTTCAGTGGTGGAGATCCGCTGGGTCTCAGTCTGGGTGGTGGTCGTGCCGCCGGCCACCTGGCTGGCCTGGGCCGTGCCGGTCTGGGTGGAGTTGGTGATCACAGAGACTTTCGTGATCGAGGCCCCCATGCTTGCGAGATAATCAGCGGCGGAGCTGGCTGAGGCCTGGTTAAGCCGATACACCTTGGAAAGCTGGGTGCCGAAGCTCTGACCCAGCACATTCGGTCCAACAACAATCAGATTGCCTTCAAGCCTGGCCTGGAGCCCGGCACTGAGCAGCACGGAATTGAAGGCCCGAGAAAACTTTTCGCCATGGAAGGAGATCGAAACCGGCGCCCCCTGGGTTAAGGCTGCATCGAGGGGTTTGCCGTCCCTATCGGTGCCGTTGACAAAGACAAAGCCATAGCCGCCACGCTCAGCTAAGGCCATCAACACTTCCCGAGCCGGCGCATTGCGCACGGTCATGCTCACCGGCTCGCCCTTGAGATTGATGAAGCCACGGTTGCGCAACACCATGCTGCCCACCGCCATGTCACCCAAGGGGGGCGCCACCGCCCGGGGCTGCAGGGCCGGGGCATAGGTGGCCTGGGGCACCGTGCCGGGGGTGCGCAGATCGGGCCGGGCGCTCTGGCTGCTGAGCTGGGGCACGGTGCTGAAGCTGATCACCAGGTTGCGGCCATCGGCGCCGATCACGGGCCGGGCCAACGGCAGGCCCGGCAGGGGAACCACCTGAATCTGATAGGTCGATCCGCTGCCCTGCAGGCTGATCGACTGGATCCCCGCCTCTGGCAGGGAGAGGTTCTGGGCCCCGTAGCGCAACACGGCGGGGCTGGATGTGGTCAGTTGGCCGGCCCAGCTGTTGCCATTTCGGCCCTGCTGCAACACCGGCGTCGCCCCCGTGCCCTCGATCACCACATCCACCCCGCCCGCGCTGCGCCGCAAGGTGAGCGCGAGGGACACTCCGCCCTGGGGAGCCGGCTGGGCCCCTGGCCCAGGCTGGCTAGCGGTCACGGGGCCGGTTGGCGCTGCCTGGGCCAGGGGCCCGGGAGCAGCCCCTAATCCAGCGGCCCCTGGCCCAAAACCAGCCGCCTGCAAAGGAACGACCGTGATTGGCAGGGTGACCGCAGTGACCAGCAAACCAGCCAAGGATCCCCGCGCCTGGGTGGGAAACAGGCCAGCTGTCCTAACCCAGTTCAGCCAGCGCCCAGAACGACGTTGAATCACGCGTGCAGCACCACCAGCGAAGATTCAGCGTATGGGGAAGGAACCGCGGCGGCCAGGCATCAAGGGCAAGTTCATGACCTGGCTGGTTTCGCAGAAGCAGGCGGGGAAACGGGAGACTGTTTGGAATAAAGGGTCAAATTGAGCTTGAGAGTTGTCGAGTTCTGGTCGACAGCAGCGCTCGAGCCGGCTGGGGTAGCCCCTACCGCCTGTTTAAGGCTGAGATCGCTCTGAACCACCAACAAACTCAGCGCTTCCAGCCGGCGCAGGAAGGTCAACAGGTTGGGAGCTGGGCCATGGGCCGTGATCAGTAGGGAGGTTTTTTGCAACCCCGGAGCCAACAGGGGGTCGGGAGCCTCGGGCGCTTTTTGACCAGCTGGCGGTGGCGCGGCCTGGGTAGGGGTGGCTGGGGCAGGAGCGGCCGTTTGGTTGGGCTCATAGCTATCCAATTGCACGCCGCTGTCGCTGGCCTCCGCCCCGATCTGGGCCATAAAAGTGGAGATATCGCCACTACCGGCAATCAACGACATCACCTTGGATTGCAGAAGCTGGGCATCGCGCTGGCGCCGCTCGGCCCGCTCGATCTTGCGTCGAAACTGGGGAACGCTCTGGGCTAGGGCCGTGAGCCGGGCCACTTGGGCCTGATCCTCCTGAAGCTTGTTCCAACTGGGCAAAGCCAGAAACACACCCGTGCTGAGGGCCGCCAAACCACCCACCAGGGCAGGCACCCCCCAGAGCACCCGCTCCCTCGTCAATAACAGCTGAAGCCTTGTCTTGGGCTCCTGGGCCTGGAGGTTGGTCATTGGAGCACCCCAGCGGCCTGGAGGATCTCCAGACGCCTGGCCATGCCGCTGGCCCCAAGCCGTTGCAGTTGCCTGAGCGTGGCCACGGGGTCCAGGGTCTTAACGCTGCTGGCCAGTTCAAAACTGACCTGGCCGGGGGCCAATCCAGCCTTGCTCGCTTCGCGGCTGACCTTCAGAACCTTGACGGAATCCGGTTGGAACATGGGCGAATAAGCCATCTGCAGCTGCAAGGCATTGATGCGCTGAAAGGCACCCGGATCATTGACGGCACCCTTCAAGGAAAGGACAGGTCCGACGACAGAGGCCTCCTTCAACTCCACCCCACCGGGGGCAAGCTGGAAGAGGTTGGTGACTAGGGCGGAACCGGATGACACAGTCGCCAGTCCATTCGCCAGACCCCGGTTACTCGCCTCCAGGGTCTTGGCCCCAGCCAGGGCGCCCTTGAGTTGATCTTCCATGGCGTGAACCCGGGAGGGCAAAGAATTCAGGGTCTGCAGTTGCGTAGCGACCTGGGAATCCCAATAGCCCAGGGCCAGTTGCAATCCCAGGGCAGGCAAGAGCAGGGCAGCACCCAACAGGCCTCCCGACAGGATCAACTGCCAGGCCGGCTTGGTTCTGGAGGGGTCGCCGGGCAAGCCGACCTCAAGGCGGCGCTGCCGCAACAAATCAACGGGGCCGTGAAAGAGGCTGGTCATCGGTAGGTCTCCACCAGGGCCAGCCCCAGTAGCCGCAACAACTCCACATTGGCCGGGATCGACCCCACCTGGGCTTGCAGGGGTTCGGCTGGGCCCTGGAGCCAGCCCAGGGTGATCGGATCGGCCACCACTAGCTGCCAAGCCGGTAGCCGTTGCCTCAGGGGCTCCACCACCTCCTCGGGCAAGGCGGCTTGGGAGCCATGCAACACGAGCTGAACCGAGGTCACGCCCCGCTCCTGTTGGCGCCAGAAGTCAATCGATCGCCTCAGCTCATCGGCCAGCACCCCAATTCCGGCCAAGGAGCCAGCCAACCGGCGCTCATAGACCGGAATCCCCCGTTGCAATAAAAGGAGATGGCTACTGTCTTTAGAGAGTTCGAACACGGCCACCACCTGACCGTCCGGGGTCTCGTTCAGCAAGGGCTCCAGGGCCCGCAGCACGCAAACCTGGCCGGCCTCCAGGCCATCGAGGCTGAGGCCAGCGGTGGCAAAGGTTTCAATCCAGCCCAGCAATAACGCCTTGCGGACAGCAATCACCAGGGAGCTGGGCGCGATCGCGCCGTCATCCGGCTCCAGGTGAATCACTCGCAGATCAGCCGACTGGATCGGCAGGCGGAAACCGGCCTGCCGGCCCCGCTCGATCAACAGGCGACGGGGATCCTCTGGCCAGTCAGCCCCAGGCCATTGCACCAGGTGCCATTCGGACGACAGTGTGGGCAGCACCGCCGCCACCCGGGCTGTGGCAAAGCCCCGTTCCACCAGCAAGTCGCCGATGAAATCGGCGAGGGCCTCGATCCGCACCGGAATGCCCTGCTCACAGGTGCCAGCCGGCAAAGGAACCCGCTCCAGCCACTTGACTGTGGGGATGGAGCCCTGATGGTCCAAGGCCAACAGGGTCACAAAGTGATCATCCAGCTCAAGCAGCACCCTTGATGGAAACAACCAGGCTTGGAGCGGAATCAGGCGATCAACGATTCCCGCAAGCACCAAGAGCAACTACCTGCAAGTAGCCGCAGATTATCCGCTGTTTAACGCCAAGTCACGCCACTGCCGACCGCTTCACCGATGGACCGGAACCCATGGCGATCCAGCTGGGTCAGCAACCCCTCCAGGATCGCCGGCACCAGGGCTGGCCCGCCATAGATCCAACCTGTGTACAACTGGATCAGGCAGGCACCCGCCGTCATCCGCTCCCAGGCCGCCTGGGGCGAATCAATGCCACCCACTCCGATCAGGGGCAGGGCTGGGCCCGCCGTCGCCCGCAGCCGCCGCATCACCTCCAGGGCCCGGTGGCGCAGGGGCGCCCCACTCAGACCGCCGGCTTCCTCCGCCAGGGTGCGACCGGTCTGGGCCAGGCGGCGCCCGTCGAGGCCAAAGCGATCCAGGCTGGTATTCACCGCAATCACGCCTGCCAGGCCCTCCTCGTAGGCGAGGCGGGCAATGCCATCAATGGCCTCGTCCTCTAGGTCGGGGGCGATCTTGACCAACAGGGGCGGGCAGGCCGGCAACCGCCGCAGCCGTTCCACCAATCGGCGCAACGGAGCCTCCCCCTGCAGCTCCCGCAGCCCCGGCGTGTTCGGCGAACTGACATTGATCACGGCGTAATCGGCGAGGGGCGCCAGCAACTCCAGGGATGAGGCGTAGTCGTCAGCGGCCAACTCCAAGGGGGTGGCCTTGGATTTGCCCAGGTTCAGGCCCAACACCGCCGGCCGCTGGCCTGGTGGCTCCAGGGCCTGCCGTTCCAGCGAGCGCAGCACCGCCTCAGCGCCGATGTTGTTGAAGCCCATCCGGTTGAGGGCCGCCCGTTCTGCCGCCAGCCGGAATAGGCGCGGCCGGGGATTGCCGGCCTGGGCCTGCCAGGTGATCGTGCCCAGTTCGGCAAAACCAAAACCAAACTGGTGCCAGATGCCGGCGGCCACGCCGTTCTTGTCGAAGCCAGCGGCCAGGCCGACCGGATTGGCAAAGCGGCAGCCAAACAGGCTCTGCTCCAGGCGCAGGTCGCGCCGCTGCAGCTCGGCCCCCAGGCCGGCCAAACTGCCGGACACGAGGGGCCAATGGCGCCGCAGGGAGGCCTGACCCAGGGCCGCCAGGGTTAGCTGGCTGAGCTGCTCGGCATCGGCGCCGTCATCGCGGCTGAGCAGGGGACCCACCCACTGGCTGTAAAGACCAGCGGTGCTGGTGGCAGCCGTTGGTCCTGAAGGAGTTCCTGCCGGGTTTGGCGCGGCCATGGCCTCAGGTCCCGGGGGGCATCGGTTCCGATCCTGCCGCGTCACGCTCCAGGCGCCAACGACCATCGGCATCGGGAAGCACCGTCCAATCCCGCCAGGACCAGGCGCTGGCCTTCTCGGCCAGCTGCTTCATCGGCAATTGCACCAGTTGGGCCAGTTCCACCAGGCTGAGGGAGTATCCCCCCGCCGCCAGGCGGTCGGCCAGCTCCAGGCGGCTGAGCAGCTGGCCCAGGGCTAAGGGCGCCGGCTCAGGAACTGGTTCGGCCAGGCCAGGGGGCTCGGGCAGAAGAACCGACTGAACCGCCCCAGGCCCGGTCCCCTCGACCTGCTGCGCAGCCGTTCCCGTCCGGGGATTGACCCTGGCTTTGGCTGCTGGCTGGGTTGTTGGCTCCGGTGCTGACCCGGCCCCAACCGCTTTGGCCTGCCCAGGGCTGCTCTCGACCGCAAGCACCGTTTGGCGGGCCCGTGTCTTGGTCACCAAGCCAGCCGCCGCCCCTGCGCTGGGGGAGCCTCCTTGAGCTGGTCCCGCCTGGGGACTGGCCTGGGCCAGGGCCGGCCGGCCCCCCTTGGCGAAGGCCACCGCAATCGCATCACAGCGATCGTTATCGGGATCACCGCTATGGCCTTTGACATAGGTAAATGACACCCCGGGCAACCGGGCCCGATCGAGGGCCTCCCAGAGCTCCCGGTTGAGCACCGGTGACCCGGAAGCGGTGCGCCAACCCTTGCGTTTCCAGCCCGTCATCCACTTTGTGAAGCCATCGATCACGTAGCGGCTATCGGTGCGGATCGTCAGGTTGGGGTGGCAAGGCAAATCCTTGAGGCACTCCAGCAGCACAAGGGCCGCCTTGAGCTCCATGCGGTTGTTGGTGGTAGCCGGGTCAGCCGCCCCGAATTCCTGGACGCTGCCGTCCTCAAAACGCAGCAAGCTGCCCCAGCCCCCCGGGCCGGGGTTGCCGCTGCAAGCCCCATCGCAGGCCGCTGCCACCACCCGGGGCGAGGACTGGTCAAGGGTCACTGGGCCCCTCCGGCAGGGTCTGGTACAAAGCGTGTCTAGAGCGTCGTTGAGGAGCCTTCCCCATGCAGCGAACCTACCTCCCATGGCTGGGCCTGACGGCCCTCGCAGCGGGCGCCAGTGTCAGCCTGCGGCCCCAGGTCCTCGCCGCCGATCTGTTCACCAGCCAGCCGCTCGATCAAAGCCGCTTTGCCGTGCTGGCCAAGCCTGTGGGCCGCAGCGACTGGAACCTTCTTGTGCTTGAGCAGCTGGCGCCCTTGCCCCGTTGCTGGGACAGCCGCGCCGATGGGCTGGTGGACCCGGCCCTGAACCGCTTCGACTACACCGGCATCTGCAGCCGTTACCTCGATAGCAATGGCTATTCGCTGCGGGTGGGCCAGAACGACCTGGGCGGCAGCTACCGGCTGCGGCTGCAACAACAGGGCACCAGCCTGCAGCTGCTGGCCATGAACCCGAACGAGCCAACGGAATTGGTGGTGGGCAAAGGTCGCGTCAGCCGGCGCGACCGCGATGGTTTCGTCGCCCTGCAACTGGAACCAGGCTGGGAACTGCAGCGCCGCCTCTATGGCCAGCAGGCCTTAAGCCACGTGTATTTCGCCAACGCCACCCCCCTGGCCCGCCTGCTCGCCAGCACTGCCCAGGCGGCGGGTTCGGCACCAGCTGGCGCCTCAGGCAGCCCGTCTCCTGCCCAGGCCTCCCTGCCCGCCGCCCAGGGGGGGCGCAGCGTCGGCGCAGGTCCGATCGCCCTGCAGGTGATTCCGTTCAGGGAGTGAGGCAACCGGGGGCCCCGCGGACAGTTGCCACAGCGGCCTAGGGCCAGCACTGCTCCCCATGCCAAGCCCTTAAGGTTCCGGGGTGTGAGGAGTGCAGAACGACTTTTCGGGGTCGAAACGAGGACAGACTCCCGAAAACCGTTCCTAACTCAAAGCCCCTGCCTTCGGCGGGGCTTTTTTTTTGTCCGTAATGGGGCTGGTTAGGTCAGCCGACAAACGCCCAGCAAAAAGGGCCAGCCCCATAGGACTGGCCCCCATGGCCACAAGGGTGGGATTGGGGCTGGCGAGGGACCCGAAGGGCCATTCACCAGCTGGCCAAGCTCACTTGATCGTGACTTTGCCGCCGACTTCTTCGACGGCCTTCTTGATGGCCTCGGCATCGGCCTTGGACACGCCTTCCTTAATAGGGGTAGGAGCGCCTTCCACCAGGGCCTTGGCTTCGCCCAGGCCGAGGCCGGTGACTTCGCGGACGGCCTTGAGGACCTTGATCTTGGCAGCCGCATCGAAACCATCGAGGATGGCGTCGAATTCGGTCTGCTCTTCAACAGCTTCAGCAGCAGCTGCAGGAGCTGCGGCCATCACAACGCCGGCGGAAGCGGCGGCGGACACACCGAAAGCCTCTTCGATCTGCTTGACGAGCTCGGAAGCCTCAAGCAGCGAAAGGGTTTTCAGTGATTCGAGAATCTCGTCAGTTTTGGTAGACATGGTTGGGAATCAGCAACAGATCTGTTGGGTGAACAGTTGGATCGGTGGAGCTCAGTGGAATCACAATCTGCGTCAACGCAGAGGGCGATCTCAGCTGCCTTCGCCTTCGGCGTGCTGCTTGAGCGCCCGAGCAAGACCGGATGGAACTTCGTTGATGCCCACTGCAACCTTGGTGGCCACGGCATTGATCGCACCGGCGATCTGGGCCATGAGCACCTCCTTGGAGGGCAGATCCCCGATGGCCTGAATGTCTTTGAGAGAAAGGAGTTTGCCTTCGAAAAGGCCCCCTTTCACATCCGACTTCTTCGTGTCCTTCTGGAAGGACTGAATGGCCTTCACCGCACCGCCGACATCGCCCTTAACCAGGACGAAGGCGTTGGTACCGGTGAGCAGGGAATCGAGTTCCGACCAGGCGCTGTTGCCATCAATGGCCCGGCGCATCAAGGTATTTTTGGTGACCTTGCATGTGCCGTTGCTGGGCTGCAGGCGAACCCGCAGATCAGACATTTCCTTGATGGAGAGACCCTTGAAATCAAGGACCACCGCCAGTTCGGCCTCACCGAGGAGCCCCTTGAGCTCTTCGACGATCTGTTGCTTGTTCTCCAGCGTGCGGCCCATAGGAAGTGGAACGGATCGGGGGAACAAGCCGGGAACGCGGCCCCAGAAAACAACGCATTCCGCAAGGAACCCGTTGTCGAGGCCGCCTATCGTTCCGTCCGTTCCGGGGGAAACCCCCGATCAGGTCCAAAAGTCTTGCGAGCACCTCGGCAGGACTTATGACCTTGGCAACCCTGAATTCAGGGACACCCAGCTCACCTGCTGTCTTGGGTAGGGCGCGTGCCCTCTGGCTTTCGCCAGTCGACCACCTTACAACATGGGTGTCCTGCAGCTACGCAGAACTCCTTGCCTAGGCCAGGGAGCAAAGCCAACCCCATCCCCGGGGGCCAGCCAGCCAAAACCCCTGGCGAACGGGCAAAAGCCACGCTCGCCAGGGGTTGGCTTGGACCTGGCCAGGGAAGGGATACAAGAGGGGCCTTGGGGCCCCTCACCTCGGGCCTCAGCTGTCCTTCTTGATGTCCTGGAGGGCCGTCACATCGACCTGGACCGAGGGGCCCATGGTGGAGGTGATGTAGAGGCTCTTCCAGTAGCGGCCCTTGGCGCCACTGGGCTTGTTGCGGTCGATGGTTTCCTGCAGGGCCTTGAGGTTGTCGAGCAGGTTCTCGCCACTGAAGCTGGCCTTGCCAAAGCGCACATGCACGATGCCGGTGCGGTCCGCCCGGAACTCCAGTTTGCCGGCCTTGAATTCGTTGATGGCGCCCGCCAGGTCGGCGGTCACGGTGCCGGCCTTGGGGTTGGGCATCAGGCCGCGGGGGCCGAGCACCCGGCCCAGCTTGGCCACCTTGGGCATCATGTCCGGGGTGGCGATCAGCAGGTCGAAGTCCATCTGACCGGCGGCAATCGCGTCGACCAGCTCGTCATCGCCGGCCAGGTCCGCGCCGGCGGCCTTAGCGGCGGCCACCTTCTCGCCCCGGGCGATCACGGCGATCCGAATGGCTTGGCCGGTGCCATGGGGCAGGGCCACGGTGGTGCGCAGCTGCTGGTCGGTGTACTTGGGGTCGATGCCGAGGCGCGCGTGGGCCTCGAGCGTTTCATCGAACTTGGCGGTGGCGTTCTGCTTCACCAGCTCAAGGGCATCGAGGGGGGCGTAGGCCCTCTCTTCGATCGAACCCAGCAGGGCTGAATAGCGTTTGGAAACTTTTGGCATGGCAGGAACGGGGTGCGGACGACCGGTTGGGGTCTCCCCCGAATGGGGTGAATGGGGAACAGGTCAGCTGGTGGGCTGACAAGCCTGGGACTGACGCGCTTTGGGCTGGAGAGCCTTGGGCTGGGCAGCTTTCGGCTGGATCACTGGAACGGGATCGACACTGCGGCTGAGGAGGCCCCAGCTTTGGTGCCGGCGCTTCAGTCGTTGACGGCGACGCCCATATTGCGGGCGGTGCCGGCGATGATGCGCTTGGCCGCTTCAACGCTGGTGCAGTTGAGGTCGGGCAGCTTGGTTTTGGCGATCTCTTCGAGCTGGGCCTGGCTGATGGCACCCACGGCTCCCTTGGCGGAAGTGGGGGCACCCTTCTCGATCCCAGCGGCCTTGGAAATCAACACCGAGGCGGGGGGCGTCTTGGTGATGAAGGTGAAGCTGCGATCTTCGTAAACGGAGATCTCAACCGGGATCACATAGCCAGCTTTCTCTTGGGTACGGGCGTTGTACTCCTTGCAGAAGGCCATGATGTTGACCCCGTGCTGACCGAGGGCAGGGCCCACCGGTGGTGCGGGGTTGGCTTTGCCGGCATTGAGCGCCAGCTTGATAATGGCAACGACTTTCTTGGCCATCGGCAGTGTTACGGGACAGGACTCCCCAGCGGGAGTGCGGATCGGACCTCCCAGGGCTGGGAGCTGCGGATCGCCAGCCCGGAAGGACTGGCGCTGGGGCGAAACACCCGGAGGGGGTGACTCGCCAAGGGCCGCCCTCCGCAGGGAGACGGCCGCTTTTGATCAGCTCTGTTTGCTGATCTGGGAAAACTCGAGTTCCACCGGGGTTTCCCGGCCAAAGATCGAGAGCAGGGCCTTGAGCTTGCTGCGTTCCCCCGACACTTCGATCACTTCGCCTTGGAAGTCCTTGAAGGGACCGGCGGTGACCAAAATCTGGTCGCCTTCGGTGAGATCTACCTTCACCACTGGCTTCTTCTCGGCAGCGCGACGGAAGATGCGATCTACTTCCTGGCGACTGAGGGGCCGCGGTTTGATGTGGCCGCGCACCTTGCCGGTGGCGCGCCGTTCTTCTTGGCCCACGAAGTTGATCACGTTCGGGGTGCTGCGCACCGCCATCATCGTGTCCTCATCGAGGATCATCCGCACGAGCACATAGCCCGGAAAGACCTTTTCCTCGGTGGACTGGCGGCTGCCGTCCTTCTTGACTTTCACCGCCGGGGTCTGGGGAATCTCGATCTCCAGGATCCGGCTATCGACGCCCAGGGTGACCGCACGCTGCTCCAGGGTGGCCTTCACCTTCTTCTCACAGCTGGAGGCCACCTGCACCGCATACCAGCGGGCCACCTGGGGCCGGGTCTCCTCAACGGCGCTATCCGCTGCGGCGCCCAGGTCCAGCACCACAGGTATGGCAGGCGCAAGCCCTTCATCCTCGCCCAACCCGGGGGCGGCGGCGAAGGCCGGATCGGCGGTGGCGAAATCGACGTCAGACACGGGAGTCGGGAAAGGGGGAATCAGCGGAAGATCTGGCTGGAGGCCCAGCCGTAAAAGCGACTGACGGCGGCGATGGCAAAGGCGGAGAGCGTCACCATCAAAATCACCGCAACCGATTCGCTAAAGAGCTGCTGGCGACTGGGCCACACGACCTTGCGCAGCTCGGCCAGGGTCGACGCGACAAAGCCGTCATCAGCCGCCTCGGCCCCGTCGCCATCGCTGGCCGTGGCCACGGCGGCAACCCCCTCTGCCTGGGGCAGGGAGTCGTCCGGGGCCTGGGTTGAAGGGGAGCGCTGATCCACGGCAGGGGGTCACACCGGTGAGGGTTGACACACCGGCAAACAATCACCCTACCGGATCTGGCTCCCACCCCCCCGCTAACCCGATCGAGGCCCCTTCGCCGGCACCGGGCTCAACCCAGTCGCCTGGCCCCTGGGGGTGCTCCTCCCGGGCCTGGGGCGGGAGTTCCCCTAGGGGCGTGAACAGCAGGGGTTCCAGGCCCTGCTCGTCGCCAGGGGCCCCGCTCACCCGCACGCCCCAGTAGCCCTGGTAACGCTGCTCGAGCAGCTCGGTGGCCAGGGGATTCTCCAAGCTGCGGCGCAGCAAGCGCCGCAGGGGGCGGGCCCCATATTCGGGCTCGTAGCCCTGGCGGGCCAGGCGGGCAACCACGGCCTCATCCACTTGCAAGACCAGCTGCTGCTCCAGGAGCAAGGCCGCCAGGTCGGCGAGCTGCAGATGCACGATCCGGGCCAGGTCCTCGGGCCGCAGGGGCCGGAAGCGGATCACCTCATCAATGCGGTTGAGCAGCTCGGGGCGGAACTGTTGGGCCAGGGCCCGGTCCACCGCCTCGCCCAGGGCCGCATCGCGCTCGGCCTGCTCCTCGGGGGTGGGCTGGGCGCCACTGGCGGCCCGGGCGCTGTCCAAGATCGCCCGGCTGGCCAGGTTGCTGGTCATCACCACCACCGTGTGGCGGAAATCGACCGTTCGGCCTTGGGAATCGCTCAGACGGCCGTCATCGAGCACCTGCAGCAGGATGTTGAACACATCGGGGTGGGCCTTCTCCACCTCATCAAGCAGCAACACCGCATAGGGCCGGCGCCGCACCGCCTCGGTGAGCTGGCCGCCCTCCTCGTAGCCCACGTAGCCGGGGGGGGCCCCCAACAAGCGGGCCACGGCATTGCGCTCCATGAATTCACTCATGTCGAGCCGCACCAGGGCCTCCTCCTCATCGAAGAGAGCCGCGGCTAGGGCCTTGGCCAATTCCGTTTTGCCCACGCCCGTGGGGCCGAGGAACAGGAACGAGCCCACCGGCCGGCGCGGATCCTTCATGCCGGCCCGGGCGCGGCGGATCGCCGCCGCCACCGCCGCCACCGCCTCCGGCTGGCCGATCACCCGTTCGGCCAGGCGCTGCTCCAGCTCCAGCAATTTCTGGCGTTCGCCCGCCAGCAACCGCTGCACCGGGATGCCCGTCCAGCGGGCCACCACATCGGCGATGTCATCGGCCTCCACCTGCTCGCGCAACAGGGACAGGCCGCTGGCCCGATCGGCCTGGAGCTCCTGCTCCAGGTCCAGGCGCCGTTGCTGCACGCCGTGGAGCTGGTCGTATTCGAGCCGGGCCGCCTCCTCCAGGTCGCCATCGCGCTCCGCCTCGGCGATCGCCTGGCGCAGGTCGCCGTCATCGGCCAGCAGCTGGCGCCATTCGGCCAGCTGGGCGCGCTCCGCCTGCCAGCGCTGCTGCAGGTCCTGGAGGCTTTCGATCGCGAGCTGGCGCTGCTCCTGCAACTGCAGGCGTTCCGCCATCGGCGCTGCCTCGGCCGCCAACAGGGCCAGCTCCACCCGGCGCAGCTCGGCCTCGGCCTCCTCCACCAACCGTGGCTTGGAGGTGGCCTCCATCTTCAGCTGGGCGGCGGCCTCATCGATCAGGTCAATCGCCGAATCGGGCAGGCAGCGGTCGCTGATGTAGCGGTCGGCCAGCTGGGTGGCGGCCACCACGGCCCCATCAGTGATCGTGACGCCGTGGTGGAGCTCGTAGCGCTCCTTGAGGCCGCGCAGGATCTGGGTGCTCTCCTCCCGGCCCGGCTCCTTGATCAGCACCTGCTGAAAACGGCGATTCAGGGCCGGATCCTTCTCCACCGTGCGGCGGTAGTCCTCCGGCGTGGTGGCGCCGATGCAGCGCAGATCGCCCCGGGCCAACACCGGTTTGAGGATGCTGCCCGCATCGGCGCTGGAGCGGTCGCTGCTCACGACCGTGTGCAGTTCATCGATGAACAGGATCACGCCGGCGCCGCTTTCGGTGGCCTCACTGGCGGCCACCTCCATCAACACGCTGCGCAACCGTTCCTCGAACTGGCCGCGGAACTTGGCGCCGGCGATCAGGGCCCCCAGGTCGAGGGCGATCAACCGCTGACCCTTGAGCGAATCGGGCACTTCACCGGCCACGATTCGCTGGGCCAGCAATTCGGCAATCGCCGTTTTGCCCACGCCGGGCTCCCCGATCAACACCGGATTGTTCTTGCCCCGGCGCGACAACACCTGGATCAGGCGGCGGATTTCGGTGTCGCGGCCGATCACCGGATCGAGCTCGCCGGCGCGGGCGGCGGCGGTGAGATCGCGGCCGTAGGCCTCGAGGGCGCCGGGTTCCCGCTCCAGGCGCAGGCCGCCCTGGCCCTCGCTTGGCTCCGGACCGGGCCCAGGGCCAGGGGCTTGGGAGCTGGCCCCAGGACGGGACAGGGAAACGCCTGCCGAGGTGCCGACAAACGAACCAGCCGGGGAACGCACCAGGGCTCCCCCATTCGGGCGGCCAGCCGGCGGCGCCCCGCCCGCCTCGGCGGCATCAATCCAATCATCGGCCGGCCGGCGACCCCGGTCCAGGCCCGGCCCGCCATCGGGGCGACGCCCCGACTCCGGCGAGCGTGGTGGCACGGCCTGCTGGGGAAGTGATCGAGGCAGCGCCGTGTCCGGAGCCCGGCGCTCACTCGCACCACCGGCGCTGCGCAGCTGGCGCAGCAGCAGCTCCTCGGTCAGACCCTCGGCGGCCAGCAGGGAGGCGCCGCAGCGCGGCTCATCGAGCAGGGCCAGCAAGAGGTGGGGGCCATCCAGCCAGCGGGAGCCCCAGCTGGCACGGCGCCTGTCGGCCGCTTCCAGCAGGTCCTCGAGGGCATCACCCACGAACAGCTGGGCGCCGGAGCTGCTGGGCTGGTCTGCGCAGAAGGCATCGAGCCGATCGAGCAGGCGCTCCGGCTGCAGCGGCAAGGGATCGATCCAGGCGCCATAGCGCGGATCACTGAACAACACCTGCATCAGGTGCTCCACATCCAGCTGGCCATGGCGCCACCGCCGGGCCTGGTCCTGGCTGGCGAGCAGCAGCTCCCAAGCCGCCTCACTGAAGCGATCCGGCTCGGAGGTGAGGCTGCCGCGCCCCGGATCGGCGCCGGAGTTGCCAGCGGGGTTGCCAGTGGAAGTCAGTCCTGAAGTCATTGGCCCTGCGATTGCTGAAGCCTTTGCTGTGCTGGAGCCCGTCCCGTAGCCAGGGGCCTACCCCCAACCGGGGCCAGGGCCCCTGCCACCCCTGAGGGCGCGCTGGGATCAGGTTGCATGGGCACGGGAGGCGAGCTGGATCAACTCCAGCTTGTAGCCATCGGGATCCTCCACGAAGGCGATCACCGTGCCCCCCTCGCTCATCGGCCCCGGTTCGCGCACCACCTTGCCCCCCTTGGAGCGGATCGCCTCACAGGTGGCAACGATGTCGTCCACCCCGATGGCGATGTGGCCGTAGGCGCTGCCGAGCTCATAGCTGTCCGTATCCCAGTTATGGGTGAGTTCCAGCACCGCCGTATCCGACTCCTTGCCGTAGCCCACAAAGGCCAAGGTGAAACGGCCGCCGGGGTAATCACGGCGGCGCAACAACTCCATGCCCATCACTTCGGTATAGAAGCTGAGGGATCGCTCCAGATCCGTGATCCGCAGCATCGTGTGGAGCAGACGCATGGAGCTGGCCAATTCAGGTCCCCCCATTCTCTCTAGCCAGCTGCCTGTAGCCACCCTGCATTCCGTGCCAACCAGCACAAATGACCGGAGGGGGGCGGCCCATAGGATCGCCTGGATCCCTTTTGGCCTGTTGTGATCGACTCCCTCGACCTCGTCATCGATTCCATCGTGGCCCGGGAAGTTCTCGATTCCCGTGGCACCCCAACCGTCGAAGCGGAGGTGCTGCTCGAAGGGGGCGCCACGGGTCGGGCGATTGTGCCCAGCGGCGCCAGCACCGGCGCCCACGAGGCCCACGAGCTGCGCGATGGCGATGCCAAGCGCTATTTCGGCAAGGGGGTGCTCCAGGCCGTCAGCAATGTCGAAGAGAAGATCGCCCCGGCCCTGCTGGGTCTGAGCGCCCTCGACCAGGGCACGGTCGATGCCGCCATGCGGGAGCTCGATGGCAGCGACAACAAATCGGCCCTGGGTGCTAACGCCGTGCTGGCCGTGAGCATGGCCGTGGCTAGGGCCGCCGCCAACGGGGTGGGCCTGCCCCTCTACCGCTACCTGGGCGGCCCAATGGCCAACCTGCTGCCGGTGCCGCTGATGAACGTCATCAACGGCGGCGCCCACGCCTCCAACAACCTGGATTTCCAGGAATTCATGCTTGTGCCCCACGGCGCCAGCAGCTTCCGCGAGGCCCTGCGCATGGGCGCCGAGGTGTTCCACACCCTGAAGGGCCTCCTCTCGGCCCAGGGCCTCTCCACCGCCGTCGGCGATGAGGGCGGATTTGCGCCCGATCTGGCCGGCAACGATGCCGCGGGCGAGCTACTGATCCAGGCCATCGAAAAGGCGGGCTACCGCCCCGGCGACCAAATCTCCCTGGCCCTGGATGTGGCCAGCACGGAGTTTTACAAGGATGGCCGCTACGCCTTCGGCGGCGGCAGCTATACCAGCGCCGAGATGGTGGACCAGCTGGCCCAGCTGGTGAGCCGCTACCCGATCGTCTCGATCGAGGACGGCCTGGCCGAAGACGACTGGGAGGGCTGGAGCCTGCTCACCGAGCGCCTCGGCAAAACCGTGCAACTGGTGGGCGACGATTTGTTTGTGACCAACAGCACCCGCCTGCAGCGCGGCATTGACCAGGGCATCGCCAACTCGATCCTGATCAAGGTCAACCAGATCGGCTCCCTCACCGAAACCCTGCAGGCGATCGACCTGGCCGGCCGGGCCGGTTACACCAGCGTGATCAGCCACCGCAGCGGCGAAACCGAAGACACCACCATCGCTGACCTGGCGGTGGCCACCCGGGCCGGCCAAATCAAAACCGGCTCCCTCAGCCGCAGCGACAGAGTTGCTAAGTACAACCAGCTGCTTCGCATCGAAGACGAACTGGGCAGCCAGGCCGTTTACGCCGGCGCCGAAGACCGGGGCCCGCGCGGCAAGGGCTGAGGCCCCGGTTGATCTCCCGGCCTAAGCCGGGAGATCAACCGCATTCCGGGAGCGGCGCTGGCGCCAGGCCGCCCATCATTCCCCCCAAAATCCAGTGGCCCTGATCCGGCTGACCTGTCAGCCCGCCGCAGAATCGGGGCCAGCGGGGGGCTGGGTCCCGGGCAGTTTTTCCAGGCGCAGATCGCGCTTGAGCCGGCCTTGCAATTTCAGCCAGCCCAAGCCCACCGGCAGGCCCGCCACCAAGGGAATGGCAGCCAAGGCTGGCCGGGTACTGGCGCCGAGTAAGGCCGCCGCCACGGCGAGGGCTCCCAGCAAGAAGGATTGGCCGGCCACCTGTTGGGCCACGGCAAGACGACGCAGCAACCGGTCGGTTTCACCGGCACGGATCTGCACCTGGAGATCGCCCTGCTCGATGCGGGCCAGGCTTTCCTCCAGGCGGCGGGGAATGCCGAGGGCGCGGCTGCCCACCTCGGCCGCCTGGCGACCGAGCTGGTTGATCAGATCGTTGGGGCCACTGCCGCTTGCGGTCATCAGGGGAAGCAGGTAGGGGCGGGCGATGGCAACCAGGCTAAAGCCGGGATCGAGGCTGCGGCCCACCCCCTCGAAGGTGGAGAGGGCCCGCATCACGAAGATCAGCTCCGAGGGCAGACGAAAGGGCTGGCCATACACCAGGTCGTAGAGATCCCCCGACAACTTGGCCAGCACGTTGGAATCAAACGGGGGCGTGAGGGCATCGGTGAGCATCACCCGCACCAACCGCCGCACCGGGCCAGGATCGATGCCCGAGGCGATAACGCCAGCCGCTTGCAACTCGGTCACCAGGCCGCTGGCATCGCGGGCTGCGGCGGCGGTGACCATGCGTCCCAGGCGGCTGCGCAGCCGCTGGGAGATCTGGCCCATCATGCCGAAGTCGTAGTAAATCAACGCCCCATCGCGGGCCACGGCCAGGTTGCCGGGGTGGGGATCGGCGTGGAAGAAGCCGAAGCGCACCAGCTGTTGCAGGTAACTGGCCGCCCCCTTTTCCGCCACGGCCGCCGGGTCGATGCCGGCCTCGATCAGGGCCTGGCGGTCGGTGATCTTGATGCCGGGCACGTAATCGAGGCAGAGCACCCGCCGGGTGGTGAGCTCCCACACCACCCCGGGGATGCGGATGCCGCGGTCTTCGAGGAATTGCTGGCGGAAGCGGGCCGCATGTTCGGCCTCCAGGCGGAAATCCAGCTCCCGCAGCAGCACCCGGCGGCATTCTTGGGCGATCGACACCCAGTCGCGGCCCTGGCCCCACCGGGGATGGCGTTGCAATACGGCGGCAATCTGCTGCATCACCTCGAGATCCAGCCGGAACAGGCGCTCAAGCCCGGGCCGCTGGATCTTGAACACCACCTGGCGACCGCTGCGCAGGCTGGCCCGGTGCACCTGGGCCAAGCTGGCGGCACCCAGGGGGCTCTCCTCGAGATCCACCACCTCAACGCAGCGTTCACCCAGCTCCTGCTCCAGCAACTGCTGGGCCACGGCAAAGGGAAACGCGGGCACCTGGTCCTGCAGCCGGGCCAGTTCCTCCACATAGCCGGCCGGCAAGACATCCGGCCTGGCCGAAAGGAGTTGCCCGAGCTTGATGAAGGCCGATCCCAAGCCCAGCAACTCACTGGTGAGCCAATGGGCCCGCCGTTGCTGGCGGGCGGCCCGGCGCTCCGGGGTGACACCGCCGCGATAGGTCCAATCGGCGCCATCGGCCCAGAGGCCAGCCAGCAGGCGCAGCATCGAGAGCCAGATGCGCAGGGAGCGCCGGACGCTGCGCAGCCCCCCCAGCAGGCGCGCCATCAAGAGCGGTCCTCAAGTTGGCGCGCCAAGGCGGCCACCTGGGCCCGCAGCTGGTCGATCTGGTCCTGGGGATCGGCTAGGGGCTGGCTTGCCCTGGGGCTGGGAGCCCAGGAGCCAGCCTGGCCATCGGCTGACCAGGTTGGGGGCCCGGACGTTTGCGCAGCAGCTTCTCCGTGATCGAGGCGATCGGCCTCCAGCTCCACCTCCTCAACAAACAACTGCCATTCACGGCTTAGCCGTCCTGGGGTGTCCTGGGCCAAAAGGGACAGCTCGGCGGCCGCATCGGCCAGGCCGCTGGCGAGCCGCACCGCTAGGCGGTTGAGGGCTGCCTGAATCAAGGACTGGGGCGCAGGCATGGGGGCCGGCCAGGCGGGGGAAAAGGCTGCTGAAACTGTGGCAGATCAGGGCCGGCTGCCGGGGCTCGCAGGCGGAGCCGCTGGCAGGGAGGGGGCGCTGGGGGCCGTCGGCGCCGCAGGCAGGTCCGGTGCGCTCGGGGGCTCCTGGTCCGCCCCCGGGCCAGGCACAGGCTCCAGGGGAGCAAGGCCCCCATCCGGACTCACGAAAGCCTCCTTGGCCTCGGCCCCAGCCCTGGCGGCCTCCTCGTCCTGCAGGCGCTGCTGGTCAAGGGATTCCAGATCGGCCAGGATCGACTCGCTGCTGGAGCCGAACCGCAACCTCAGGCTCTCCAGGCTGGACCCCGGGAACGGCTGCACATCAAAATTGCGACCGAAACGCACCAGTTCGCCCACCTGCAGGTTGAACAGGCGCTGGCTCACCCCATAGCCCAGACCAAAGCAGACGCCCACCACCAGCGGCCCCACCCAGGGGCGAGGGCGACGCTGGGGCCCTGGTGCGGCCTTGGCCATCCCGTCCCTACCGATCAATCCGGGCATCCTGCCAGGGGTAGGGAGTGTTGCGTTGCCCAGCCCTGGACCGCCCGGCCCCGACCAGCCGCCAAACCGCCCCAATCCAGCGGTTGGGCCCTGGTCAAGCAGCCTGGATCAAGGCACTGCCCCAAGCGGCAAGTAACAGCACCTAAGCAGCAAGTAACAGCACCCAACCCACCTTCAATGGCCATCATTAAGGCCCTGAAGCCATTTCTTAAGTCGTGTAATCGGCGTTGATGCGGATGTATTGATCCGAGAGATCACAGCCCCAGGCGCGGCCCTGGCCGGGACCTGCGCCGACGTGAAGACGAATCAACACGGTGTCGTCTTGCAGATAGGCGGCGGCGGCCCGATCCCGGATGTAGGCGGAGGCGGCAGATCGATCGAAGGGCAAGGGTTGGCCGGCGGCCATCAGTTGGTGCTCCCCCAGCCAGAGGGCTACGGCGCCGGGATCGAAGGCCACGCCGGAGCGGCCGGCCGCCGCCAGGATCCGACCCCAGTTGGGGTCGCGGCCATGGACAGCGCATTTCACCAGGGACGAGCCACAGACGGTGCGAGCGACCGTGATCGCCTCGGCGTCGCTGGCCGTGCCCGCCACCTGCACCTCGATCAGGCAGGTGGCGCCTTCGCCATCGCGGGCGATTGCCCGGCCCAGCCAACTCGCCACCGCCGTGAGGCCGGCCTCGAGGGCGTCAAAGTGCTCGGGGCCCAGGGGCTCGCCGGCTGCAAAGGCCAGGAAACAGTCGTTGGTGCTGGTATCCCCGTCCACCGTGATCGCATTGAAGGAGCGATCCACTGCCCGCTTCACCATCGCCTGCCACACCGGCGCCGGCACACCCGCGTCGCAGCTGAGCATGGCCAGCATCGTCGCCATGTTGGGGTGGATCATTCCCGACCCCTTGGCCATGCCGCCGATGCGCACCCGCCGGCCGCCCAGGGTGGCCTCAAGGGCCAGTTGTTTGTCGATCAAGTCTGTGGTGAGGATCGCCCGGGCGGCGGCGTCGCCGCCTTCGGGGCTGAGGGCGGCCACTAGGGGGTCCAGCCCCACCAGCAAGATGTCCATCGGAATTGGCACCCCGATCACCCCGGTGGAGCAGATCAGCACCTCCTCGGCAGCCAGGCCCAAGCGCTCCGCCACGGCGCCGGTGGCCCCGAGGCTGTCGACCAGGCCCCGCTCACCCGTGCAGGCGTTGGCCTGGCCGGAGTTCGTGAGCACGGCCCGGGCCCTGCCGCCAGTGGAGACCAACCGCTCGGCGCAAAGATCAACGCAGGCCGCCCGCACAACGCTGGTGGTGAAGGTGCCGGCGCAGACCGCCCCGGGCGGCGCCACTAGCAAGGACAGGTCGGGCTTGCCCGAGGCCTTCAGACCGGCCGTGATCCCGGCGGCCAGGAAACCCTGGGGGGCGGTGACGCCGCCATCGATTGGGTGCCAGGGATGGGTCACGGGGCGCCATTGCTGCGACCCTGAGCATCGGACAGACCCAGCACCAGCGAAGACCCCCCATGGCTGACTCGCCCCGCTGGCAGGGCTCCCAACGGCGCATTGGCCTCACCGGCGGCATTGCCACGGGCAAAAGCAGCGCCGGCCACTGGCTGGCCACCGTGGCGGGGCTCCCCGTGCTGGATGCCGATCTCTACGCCCGGGAAGCCCTGGCACCGGGCTCGCTAGGGGCCAAGGCCGTGCTGGAGCGCTATGGCGCGGCGGTGCTCGACCACCCAGGCGCGATCCCAGGCGCCGGCGTAGCCCCCCTTGCGGTGAAGCGCTCGGCCCTGGGACGCATCGTCTTCAACGACCCCGCCGAGCGCCTCTGGCTGGAGCAGCTGGTCCATCCCCTGGTGCGTGCCCGCTTCGACCAGGAGCTGGCCGCCGGGGCCGATGCGCCGGTGCTGGTGCTGATGGTGCCCCTGTTGTTTGAGGCGGGCCTCACCGGGCTTTGCAGCGAAGTTTGGCTGGTGGACTGCGACGAAGACCAGCAATTGCAACGCCTGATCGCCCGCGACCACTGCAGCGAAGCTGAAGCTCGGGCCCGCATCGCGGCCCAATGGCCCCTGGAACAAAAACGGCCTTTGGCCGATTGCCTACTCAATAACAGTGGCTCACCGGTTGAACTAGTGCGTCAGCTTGCAATCGCCCTAGCCATGCATTCTGACAAGACCGCTTGAAGCCGTCTCCAGGAAAATTTCGACATCACCAGTAACGACAGGGAACCCTGGTGGGCAAAGCCCATGCTTAGATGAATTGAGATTAATTGTAAGGATGCAACTGTTTAGCACCTGGCCTGAGCGTCAGGCCCGCCTGGTTCGATGGGTCCTTTTGCTGGGATGGCTTCTGCTAATTGGCTCCCTTTTCCTGCCCGATGGCCATGGCTGGCCGATCTTGCGTGATCCTTGCCCGAGCACAGGCTACTGCGGCCAGCTCCATAATCACAGCGGAAACCGGGTGTTCTGGGGCAGCATCGTTCCCCTAGGCATCCTGATCATCGTCGGCTTCAGCCATGAACTCTGGCGACGCATCTGCCCCTTAGCCTTCATCTCCCAACTGTTCCGAGCGATCGGACGTCAACGGACGCAGCTCGGCAAAGGTGGTAAGCGAGAAGTCGTGAAAGTTCGGGCGGACTCATGGCTTGGACGCCACCATCTTCAACTGCAATGGAGCCTGTTCATCGCAGGCCTCTGCCTAAGGCTACTGGTGGTCAATAGCAGCCCCATGGGGCTGGGCCTCTTTCTGAGCCTCACCGTAGTGGCCGCCCTCGTGGTGGGCTGGGCCTACGCCGGCAAGGCCTGGTGCCATTACGTCTGTCCAATGGGACCGGTGCAAACCGTGTTGATCGGACCCCGCAGCCTGGCTGGCGGTCCAGCCCACATCGGCACCAACGCCAAGATCACCCAGTCGATGTGCCGCACCATCGGCACCAACCAAAAGGAACAGAGCGCCTGTGTCGCGTGCCAATCCCCCTGTATCGATATTGATTCAGAGCGCCAATTTTGGCAAAACTTCAGCGGCACCCGCGGACTAGCTTGGGCCTGGTGGTCCTATCCAGGATTGGTACTGGCATTTTTTCTGCTCCTTGATCTGGTCGGTGATGGCGATCTGAACTACTTACGCAGCGGCCGTTGGGCCTATGACAGCGATCTAGTCGACAATCTCGGCAGCCCCCTAGGTGCACCCTTCCAACTGGCAGGCCTACCCAGACTGCTCAGCATTCCCCTGCTGCTAGTCGGTGGCGCTGCCATTTCAATCTGGCTGTTCAGCACCCTCGAACGGCGGGGCCTGGGCCAGCTGCGCAGTCGCCTGCTGGCCAGCTTTGTTGCCATCAATCTCTTCTTCTGGTTTGCAGACCCAAGCCTGGGCTTGCTCGGTCCCGGCTTCAGCCAGATAATCCGCTCCCTGGTACTGGTGATTTCGGCGATGGCGTTGTATCGCCACTGGAACCGAGACAAGAGCTATTACAACCGCGAAAGCACCAGCAACAGCCTGCGCAAGCAACTCAGCAAGCAGTTGGCCGACCAGGAAACTTTGCTACCCGAATGGCTCGATGGCCGCTCCCTCGACCAACTCAGTCCTGACGAGGTCTTCACCCTCGCCAAGGTGCTGCCAGCCCATCGCCGTGAGGACAACCGCAAACTCTACAAAAATGTAGTGGAAGACCTCTATCGGAGTGGTCGACTGGAACGGGCAGCCTCCTTGTTGCAGCTTGAGGAATTGCGCAGCAGCCTCGGATTGGAAGAGCAAGATCACCATGGAATCGTGCACGAACTGGCCCTGGCCGAGCCCCAACTGCTAGCACTCGACGAGCGCCAAAGTCAGCGACGCAACCTGCGCGAAGAAGCCGCCAATGAAGCGATCACAGACTTCATGGAGATGGCGGGCCTGGTAGAGCTCGATCCAGACCGACTCTCGCCCAAGCAGGCCAGCCAACTGGAGACCATTCGTCGCAGTTGCGGCCTGGATGACATCCAGTGGCAGGCCACAGTGGCCCGGTTCAGCCCATCCTCTCCCTACCACCAGGAGCGGACTGCCGAAGAGTACGCCCAATTCCAAGCCAAAGCGGCTGCCCATCGGGGCCTGGTTGAAGCGTCCCGCGGGGAACCGCTCCTGCAACCGTTGCTTCCGGTGCTCAACCGTCAGCTGGAGGCGAACCGCTCTTGGCTGCTCGCGCTGGGCTGCCCGCCGAGCGAGATCCATGCCCTTGAGCAAGGCAACGGGGATGGGGGCAGCCAGGACGCCCAGCCCGCCCTTCAACTGCTGTGGCAAGACCCTGATCCCGATACCGCCGGCTGGGTTCTCTGGGTCCAGCGCCGCCTCAATCCTGACCATGCCGGACAGCTCCAGCGCCAGAGCCGACTTGGTCGGCCAACCTCGGCTTTTTTGGATGGGCTGCTGGCCGATGAACCCTGGCCCCAGGAGAAATTGCTGGAGCAGTTCATCGCCGTGCCGTTGCTCCTGCGCCTGGAACCCGCAAGCCTGCTCGAAGTGGCCCGGGTGGGGGAACCCCGCCACTGGGCCCCAGGCAAGGCCATTTATCAAGAAGGAGAAGGCGGCCAATCAGTGTTGATCTTGCTGACCGGGGATTGCCTCGTCGTCAAGCAAGCCCAGGCCGACGCCCAAGCCATGCCCAGGGTGCTCGCCACGATTACTGCCGGCGAAACCGTTGGCGAAATGGCCTTCTTTACCGGTGCCCGCCGCAGTGCCGATGTGCTGGCCGGCGATCACGGAGCGTCCGGCCTGTGGTTCAGCCAGGAGAGCTTTGACCACCTGTTCAGCCACTCCTCCCAATTCAGCCGCGAGCTCCTGCGGGAATTGGCCCTGCGGCTCCAGGCCGCCAACCGAATGGTCCAGACCGTCGGCTAGTCCCAATGAACAGGAATCTGATATGCCCAAGGGGTGGGGCCGTCAGCCATCCTAACCATGGAGAACTCTATTTTTGAGGACTCCCCCGCCAGAGTCAAACTATCCGTTCCCAGCAGGCCCCGGGGCCGATTAACCCTTGAGCTTCTCGATCAAAATCTGATTGGCCAGCTTGGGATCCGCTTTGCCACCTGTTTGCTTCATCAGCTGGCCGACAAAGAAGCCCTGCAATTTGGTTTTGCCGCCCCGGAAGGCTTCCACCTCGGCGGGATGGGCCGCGAGCAGCTGGTCCACGATCGCCGTGATCGCAGCCGGATCGCTGATCATGCCCAGACCCTGGTCCTCAACGATCGCCTTGGGGGAGCCGCCCTGGGCCAACAAATCGGGCAACAGGTCTTTAGCGATTTTGCCGCTGATCACGCCCCCATCGATCAGTTGCACCAACTCAGCCAGTTGCTCGGGCTGCAGCGGCAATTCGGCGATCGACAGTCGATTGGCGTTCACATGGGCCGCAATATCACCCGTCACCCAATTCGACACGGCCTTGGCATCGGCGCCGGCCGCCACTGCGGCCTCGAAGTATTCGGCCATGGCCCGCTCATCGGTCAGCACCCGGGCGTCATAGATAGAAAGCCCCAGTTGCTCGGCGTAGCGATGGCG